>CANREH010000001.1 GCA_947629585.1 uncultured Lachnospiraceae bacterium
TCCCATTACGGCGTCCGTGTTGACATTCCCTACTGCTACCGCTTTATCGGCTCTACCACCCGTTTTATGATGGAAACCATTATTTCGGACTTTCATATGGATATTTCGCCGGAGGAGCTTTTATCCGCCGTCGAAGCGGAAAAGGTACGGCTGACCTTAGAAGAAGGCTATACGGAAATCCCCGGCGTCTGTAATTTAGTGGCCGATCTGTATAAAAACGGCGTATCTCTTGCGGTCGCTTCCTCCTCCAATCCGGATGAGATCGAAAAAGCCGTTACTGCGCTCCAGATCCGCCCGTATTTTTGCAAGCTTGTGAGCGGCTGCACAGTAGCAAACCCAAAGCCCGCGCCGGATGTATTTTTAAAAGCGTTGGAAGAGCTGGGAGCTGGCAAAGAGGAATGCCTGATTATTGAAGATTCCGCCAATGGCCTGCTTGCTGCAAAAGCCGCCGGAATCCCTGCGGTTGGCTTTGCCAACCCCAACTCCGGAAAACAGGACTTAAGCGCCGCTTATATGGTGATTGAAGGATTTGAAGAAATCGACTATTCCTTTCTTTCTGATCTATATAGCCATGCACACAATATTCCCGTTACCATTACAGAAACAAAACGGACCGTCATCCGGGAACTTGCCATAGAGGACATTAGGTATCTGCACAGGATATGCCAGCCAGAAGAAATTACAAGATATATCCGCCCTATGGAAAATCTGGAAACGGAAATAGAAAAGCAGAAAGCCTACATTCAGACTGCTTACCGTTTTTACGGCTACGGCATCTGGGGAATCTTTGAAAAATCTTCCGGAAATTTAATTGGAAGGTGCGGGATTGAACAGAAAATGATCGACGGACAGGCAGAATATGAAATCAGCTATCTGATCGATACTGCTCACCAAAGACAGGGCTATGCCCTGGAATGTATGCGCGCCATCCTTGCCTATGCAGAACATAAGCTGCATATCAAAAGGCTTGCCGCCGTAATCCATAAAGACAACCTGCCTTCTCTCCGCCTGATAGAACGGCTTGGATTTTGCAGGGAAAAAAGCCTTTTCTATGAAGGCATGGACTGTTATCTCTATTCTATGCCTCTGGAGCGTAATCAACTCCGGGCCGCTTCTCTGGCAGTCAAAGAAAAATACCAGAAAGCTCCCGATACCTCCGTCTACGGGAAACGGTATCAATCGTAAACAGACATCCTGTTTTTTGTGCAACAGGGGCTGCCGCGCGGATTTTTGTTCTCCTCCACGGGCAGCCCTCAAATTACAATTTTTTCCGCCGCTTTCCAGACGTTTTCTTTTTTTCTTCTTTTTCCGTTTCCGCTATTCCCTTCTGGGTTTCAGAAACAAAAACGGCAATGCTTCTTGCCTTGATGTAATATTCCTTTTTTTCTTCCTTCTTCTGCCTTTCCCGGATATATTCCTCCGTTTTCGCAGTGTCCATAAGAAGCTTCCAGCCCTGTCCTTTTCCCACCCGCGGGAAATCAATACTTTCCGCCTCCCAGTTCATATTAAAGACAATATAAAGGGAACGCTCATCCTTTCCCTTTGCATAACGCCCATTCAATAAAACTCCAAGAAGCCTGCTGCCCGGGGAAAAATCCGGGTACCACGGCTGCTTCCCATGCCAGGAAATATCCGGGCAGTTTAAGGCAAGGTAATCTTCCCCGGTCAGGGCTTTCCCATTTTGTAAAACAGCCATCTGCCTGCGGAACGCCGACAATTTTTTCACAAATTCAAAAAAATCTTCATTTTTCTTTTTCTGATCCCAACTGACCCATCCCGTCTTATTGTCCTGGCAGTAGGCATTGTTGTTCCCATCCTGCGAATTTCCAAACTCATCCCCTGCATACAGCATCGGGACGCCCTGGCTTAAAAACAGCATGAGCATGGCATTTCTTATCTGCCGCTCCCGCAGCAGCAGCACCTGGCGCTTCCTTGTCTTTCCTTCCTGCCCGCAGTTCCAGCTATAATTCTCCTTCACGCCATCCCGATTCATTTCCCCGTTGGCTTCGTTATGCTTCTGATTATAGGAAACGACATCCATCAGGGTAAAGCCGTTATTATCCGCAAGATAATTAATCTGCGCTACCCGGTTGGAATTTCTGCAGAAAACACCGGCAAAATCCCCCACCTGCCCGTCCAGCCCTTTTAAAAAACAGCGCGCCGTAATCAGAAACCCATCATGATAATTTGCCAGACGACGCTCGTCTATCTCCTGTTTGTGGTAAAAATGATAGGAAATTACCTTATTTCCAAATAACTTTTTCTCATCCCAGTAGCGGGCGAACATTTTCAGTTCAGACAGCACCGGATCTTTTGCAATCACATCTGCCGGAGCCGCACAGTCATTAAAATAAACGCCGTCAATATGATACACCTCTGCCCAATACCGGATACATTCCGTTATCAGGCAGGGATTGCTGTCCTCTGCAAAAGAAAACTCCATAATCACTTCAATTCCATTGTCATGCATGGCATTCACCATATGACGGAATTCATTTTCCGGGCTTTTTTTATTTTTGCAGAACCCCCTCTTTGGCAGAAAATATGACGGCATACCGCCATATCCCCAAAAATTCCGTACCCTGGCTTCTGAATCTTTCACATATCTTGGATCGGCTGCTGAAATTTCCAGATAATCCTCAAATTCATAACAGGGCATCAAAAGTACCGCATTGACCCCAAGCTCCTTTAAATAAGGAATCTTTTCACATAATCCCAAAAACGTCCCTTTATTTTTTACACCGGAAGCCGTATGCCTTGTGAATCCCCTGACATGCAGACGGTATAAAAACATTTCTTTATAAGGAATCTTTAATTTTTTATCCTCCTGCCAGGTGAAATTATCGATTTCCCCGGCGAGCACAGGCTGATCTTCCTCCATATAAAGCTTTTTTGCGCAAGGGTCCGTGATCAGGATATCGCCCACCTTATATGTATATTGTATTTTTTTTCTTCCTTTTGCCGGAATCTTAACAGAATACAGGTCTCCTGTCCGATAGGCGGAGTCAAGCACGATTTCTTCTATCTTTTCGCCCTTTTCCCAAAGCTGCAGGCTTACCTCTTCCTGTTTCGGGAAAATTGCCGTAAATTGCAGCCAGTCTCCCTGTCTGGAAAAACCGAGAGGCCATGCGCTGCCTCGTTGACTTTTTATATGATTTGTATTATTCAAAATATCCTCCGTCTTCTATATTTTATTTTTGCGCTGCTATTTTTTCCGCCAGTTCATTTAAATACAGCCAGCGTTCCGTTTTTTCCTCCATTTCTTTTTCTAACTCGGATCTTCTGTCGGTCAGTTCCTTTAATTTTCCTGCGTCTGTCGCATACTTTAAAATTTCTTCATCAATCTCTGTAATCTGCTTTTCCAGTTTCTCAATAATTTCATCAATGACTTCAAATTCTCTTTGTTCCTGATAGCTCATCTTCTGTCTGTTTTCCCGTCCTGTGTCCCATTTCTTTTCTGTCTTTTCTTTTTTGTTTTCTGTCTCTGTACCGCTTGTTTCTTTTCTCTTTGCCTGGTAATCCGTAAACCCTCCTTCGTATTTTACAATCCTGTGATTCTCAAAAGCAAAAATCCTATGCACGACCCGGTCAAGGAAATACCGGTCATGTGATACTGTAACAACAATTCCCTGAAAACTGTCAAGGTAATGCT
Source organism: uncultured Lachnospiraceae bacterium (assembly GCA_947629585.1). GTDB lineage: Bacteria > Bacillota > Clostridia > Lachnospirales > Lachnospiraceae > MGBC100174. The sequence goes on from CANREH010000001.1 coordinate 3,653, forward strand.
CCAGGATGGTAAGGGTCTGAATATCTAAATCGTTCGTCGGCTCATCCAGAATCAGGAAATTCGGCGCTCCCATCAAAACCCTGCAAAGATACAGTCTTCTTTTTTCTCCTCCGGAAAGACGCCCAATCTTTGTATACTGCATAGAGCCGGAAAATAAAAAACGCTCCAGCAGCTTCGACGCCGTCACTGTCCCGTCCCCTGTCTCAATATATTCCGCCGCGTCCCTGATATACTGTAATACCGTCTTTTCTTCCGGAAGGCTTTCATTTTCCTGGGAAAAATAACCAAGCTTTACCGTATCGCCGATTTTCACGGTTCCCGTATCCGGCTCTGCAAGCTTCTGCATAATTTTTAGAAGCGTTGATTTTCCGCACCCATTACGCCCGACAATGCCAACTCTGTCATTTTTAAGGAAATAATAAGTAAAGCTTTGGAACAATATCCCGCCCTGATAAGCCTTGCTGATATTCTCAAGCTCTATGGTGGTATTGCCCATCCGGGAAGAAACCGAACTTATCGCAACACTCTCTTTCTCCACGGGACGTTCTCTGTTTTTGAGTTCTTCAAACCTTTCTATATGGGCCTTCTGCTTGGTAGAACGCGCCCTTGCGCCGCGCATCATCCACTCCAAATCCTGGCGGTACAGGCTTTCCTTCTTTCGTTCCGACGCCAACTCCATTTCCTCGTGCTCTGCCTTTAACTGCAGAAAACCGCTGTAGTTTGTCTGGTAGCTGTATAACTTCGTCCTGTCCAGCTCAATAATTTTATTGCTGACTTTATCCAGAAAATAACGGTCATGCGTCACCATTAAAAAAGCGCCCTGGTATTTTTTAAGATAATCCTCCAGCCACTCCGCCATCTCATTGTCCAGATGGTTCGTCGGTTCGTCTAAAACAAGGACATCCGACGGCTCCAAAAGCGTCCTGGCAAGCGCTGCGCGCTTTTTCTCCCCGCCGGACATCGTCGATGGAGACGCTTCCAAATCAAAAATGCCAAGCCGCGCAAGCACCGCCTTCGCATGGCCCTCTGCGCTCCAGGCGCCAATCTGCTTTCTGCCTGCTGTTACATTTTCAAGAATTGTTTTCTCCTGATCAAACTCCGGATTCTGCGGCAGATACGCAATCCGTACTTTACTGCCTTTGACTGCTGTTCCGCTGTCCGGCTTTAAAAGCCCTGCGGCTATTTTCAAAAAAGTAGACTTTCCTGTTCCATTGACCCCAATCACGCCTACTTTATCCCCTTCATTCAGCCCAAAAGAAATATGGTCAAACAATACTGTGTCCGTAAATGCTTTTGTGGCATTTTCCACTGTCAGTAAATTCATTTCTGCCTGCAATCCTTTCCCGCCTGAACCTGTAACGTGCTAAACACAGTTCTATTCTATCAAAAACTTTCCCTAAGGTCAAATAAATAATGAAGATTTACGGCTGAACTTATGAAAAAAAGGCTTGCAAAACCAGGGGATTTCTGTACAATAAAGGAAACACTATTATTGAAAGAAAGGACAATCGCATTATGATTCAGGCATGTAATGTAACATTAAGGCTCGGAAAGCGCGCTTTATTCGAGGATGTCAATATCAAATTTACAGAAGGAAACTGCTATGGGCTTATCGGCGCCAACGGCGCAGGAAAATCCACGTTCTTAAAAATCTTAAACGGGGAACTGGAACCAACGAAAGGCGAAATCGCCATCACGCCGGGGCAGCGCCTTTCCTTTTTAAAGCAGGATCATTTCCAGTATGACCAGTATAAAGTCTTAGATACCGTCATTATGGGAAACGAACGTCTTTATGAGATTATGCAGGAAAAAGACGCCATCTATGCAAAAGAGGACTTTACCGAAGAGGACGGCATCCGCGCCAGTGAGCTGGAAGGAGAATTTGCCACCATGAACGGATGGGAAGCAGAATCGGACGCCGCCACCCTGTTAAACGGTCTTGGCATTCCTTCCGAACTCCATGAGAAAAAGATGCACGAGCTGGCAGGAAATGAAAAAATCAAAGTCCTGCTTGCCCAGGCCTTATTCGGCAACCCGGACATTCTTCTGCTCGACGAGCCTACCAACCACCTTGATTTGGACGCGATCCGCTGGCTGGAAGAATTTCTGATTAATTTTGACAATACCGTAATTGTTGTCTCCCACGACCGTTATTTCCTGAACAAAGTCTGCACCCATACCGCCGATATCGACTATGGGAAAATCCAGCTCTATGCCGGAAACTATGACTTCTGGTATGAATCCAGCCAGTTGATGATAAAGCAGATGAAGGAAGCCAATAAAAAGAAAGAGGAAAAAATCAAGGAGCTGCAGGAATTTATCCAGCGTTTCAGCGCCAATGCCTCCAAGTCCAAACAGGCAACTTCCCGGAAACGCGCCCTGGAAAAAATCGAACTCGACGATATCAAGCCTTCCAGCCGGAAATATCCTTATATTGATTTCCGCCCGGCACGCGAAATCGGGAATGAAGTCCTTACGGTTTCCCATCTGTCAAAAACCATCGACGGCGTCAAGATCCTGGACGATATCTCCTTTACGGTCGGCCGTACTGATAAAATTGCCTTCGTCGGCGGAAACCCGCTTGCCGCCACGACATTATTCCAAATCCTTGCAGGAGAATTAGAACCGGACGAAGGAGACTATAAATGGGGCGTCACCACCTCCCAGTCCTATTTTCCGAAAGACAATACCAAAGATTTTGACTGCAATGACACGATTGTAGACTGGCTTATGCAGTATTCCCCGGAAAAAGATGTTACCTATGTCCGCGGCTTTATGGGCAGGATGCTGTTTGCCGGAGAAGAGGGTGTAAAGAAGGTCAAAGTCCTTTCCGGCGGGGAAAAGGTCCGCGTCATGCTGTCAAAAATGATGCTGATGGCTTCCAATGTCCTGCTGATTGACGATCCTACCAGCCACCTTGACATGGAATCCATCACCGCGCTCAATAACGGGCTGATGAAATTTCCGGGCGTCGTTTTATTTACCTCCCATGACCATCAGTTTATCCAGACCATTGCGAACCGCATTATGGAAATCACTCCAAACGGGCTGATTGACAAGATTACCACCTATGATGAATACCTTGACAATGACGAGCTTGCAAGAAAACGCCAGGTATTAAGCGTCAACAGCGAAGAAGAACCTGTGGAAGAACAGTAAGGCTGATTATGATCCCGGTTTCTATAAAGTCTGACAGCGTATTGAGCAGAATTTATCAGATCCGGGAAGGAAAAAATGCCGCAGTCACTGCGGCATTTTTCCTGATAATAATTATTTAAGCGGGAATTACTTCGCGTATAGGCATCCTTTGCTCAAAATAATATAAAATAATATCAACTACCCGATGACACAGGGAAACAATATACTGACAGTCAACCTCGACCTGTATCATCGCTTCCAGATAATCCTGATGGGTTTCCCTGATAAACTCACATAATTTCGTTACCGTATCAATCTGCTGTATCTCCAGGCGCTCCCTTTTCGCCTCTTCCGAATGAACATAACTATACAGCGCCTTTTTCAGATGCTTCTCATACATACAATGAGCCGCCATATTCCCCGGATAGATGGAATTATGCGGAAAGGTAAAATAATCTGCCACATAATGGGTAATCACTCCCATATGCCTGCAGTAATAGCTTCCAATCCCTCTTTCCATATCATAATTTTCCGTCAGCTTCCGGATCTCTTTCTCAAGGATATCAAACGTATCCTCAATGGTATGCCGCCTTGTAAGAAACGTCGGCACGCAATCCGGCAGAATACTTCCAAAATAAAACGCCTTTTTATGGCTTTGAAGCTTCTCCATCCCCTGACTGTTCAAAAGATACTTTGCAAGTGAAATATGAGATTTTTTTCTCATAAAACTCCTCCCCCTTCAGAGCGCAATACCTCTTCCAGCAACCTAATGCTATTGTACTATTTCCACCGGGAAAAAGCAATATCAAAATAAATTTTTTTACGGTTAATGCGTCCCGCCGGAAGCATAATCATCCGCCGCGGAATCCGGCCGCTTGTTCCCATAATAAAATACCGCAAAATCTCCGTCCTGTAAATGGAACCTGATGCCATTTTCATCGATCCTGTCATAAAGGAACCCTTCCGTCTTCCACATATTGCAGTAGCCCTTATCCGCATTTTCCGCATTGATATAGCTCAAAACCCTCTTTTCCTGCCTGTCGGCATAGATACGGAACTGCACAATCAAAAAGCCTTCTTCTTTCCAGAAATTTTCCGTAAAATCAATCGGATATTCCCTCGCATACCCGTCAACATCATATCCATAAGAAACTATATGACAAGAAGCCGGAAGATAGTACTCAAAATACCAGTTTTGTTTTGCACTCATAGCGTTTTCCTTCTGGGACTCCGGTACCGCCTTCCCCTGCCCAAGCATATGGCTTTCCCCCGAAAATGTCTGTAACTGCGTTGGAAGGAACAACTCCTGGTATCCGTCCCATACCGCTTCCTGCTTTTTCAACTCCTCTTCACTCAGATGCTTTAGGAAAGCCGTATCTTTCATCTCCTGCTTTGGCACGGACATTTTATCTTTTCCCAAAGAAAATACCTTTCTGTTCTGCCTGTCCCGTTCACTTCCCACCCGGATCAGCTTCCGGTATCTGCCGGAAACCGACTCATCATAATAAAGATCCACCCTCTCCCTGTTTTTTCCATCGCTGTCCACAAAATAAAACTCCGTATCTATCTCAATGCCGTCCTTCTCTCCATAAAAACTCCCTATCGTTTTTAAGCTGCAGCGCATACTATAACCTGTCTTTAAATACCCTGTGCCTTCATAATACGGATGGCTGCCTGCAAGCACCGGGAGAGTATACCTCGCTTTTAATCCGGTTTCCACGCCGTTCTGGTTCTTCGTCCCTACATAGTAAGCGATCCCCGACAATGTGCTGTCCTCTTTCCGGAATACCCTTTCCCATAACGGATAGTCCGTAATATCATAATTTTTCAAACCATACAGCCTTCCGCTTACTTCCACCGGAACCCCTGACTCCGCCGCATAATACGCCGGATCGAGATTAGCGCTGTCCATTCCCGGCCCTGTCCCGTTTCTTGCCGCCACCCGGAAAGAAACCTCATATTCTCCTTCCTTTACCCAGATCGGCAGATAAAAAGTTCCCACACCAGAAAGGGCGCTCCAGGTTCCGGCAGGGTGCAGGCTGTTTCCGCTGTAAACATCAAAAGGAAAGCTTACTTCCATAGATTTGCAGAACCTTTCATAATCCTGCGTCCCATATCCCTGATAGGGAAGATGATCCCCATAGCAGGAAATGGAAGCGGAAAATTCCGTATCAAGAACGAGCTGGCACCTTGCCGGGTTAGGATTTACGCTCTGGCAAAGCCGGGACTGATCCGTTACCTGCCCTTTACAGAACACCGGCGTATGCACCCAGACCGAATTAATTTCATCGATCCCAATCACCAGCTCCGGTCCCCCGTCCTCCGAAAACACGTTGTTTACCGCATTCACCCGGTTTTTATAATAAACACGTCCGTCACTTTTATACTCTTTATTTTCCTTCGTCTCCGGGATGGTAAGATTCCTTTTACAAAATTCTGCTTTTCCGTCCGGATCTTCCGGAAGGTCGGGCGCCGGGGTGCTCTCTTCATATTCCACGCCATCCAGTATCTTTTTTCCATTGTATTCCAGATAATCATTCTTCGTCTTAAGCTTCTCTATCCCGTCTTCTGCAATGCTTTCATAATCCAGATAATGCGGAGGGCTGCTCCCGCTGGAAACCGTCTGGACATAATTCCCCATATCGATTGCTGCCTCTTCCGTTAAAGGATACTCATGATCCAAAGCCTGATACTGGCACTCTGTTTCCGCAGCCGCACAGCCCATAGTAACTTTTCCGGATGGCAGGACATTATTTTCGATTTCCATCTTTTCGGCAGAATAATCATTAAAGTAATCCACGATCCAATAAGAATACTCCCTTTTCACATTGACGACCTTACTGTCATTCACTACCCTGCTGCTCCATACCCAGGTATCCCCCTGTTTTCTCTGCCAGCGCAGCGTATAGCTGGCGCTGACCGTTACCTGATAGAGAACGCTTCCTTCATATTTGGTAAATTTATATTCCAAAAAAGCTCTGTCCGCTTCCCCCTGCGCATACAGCATTTCCCCGGATGGGATCGCAAGCTCAACATCATATTTTTCATTTCCCTTCTGCTCTGCCTTTAACTCCGCTGCCGCCTCCAGCTCCCCCAAAGCAATCTTTTTTTCTATGGTTTCCGTCGGAATCGGCGTACCTTCCGGCCCGTCCGGGATATCCGGCTCATCCGGCTTCTTTTTCTTCATATAAGCGACAATCTTCATGCCGCCGATCCTTACCTTGCCGGACTGCACCTGGCTTTTCCCATAATCGCTTTCCGCCGCTTTTATGACATTCTTCTTTTTTTCCGGCTTCGACAAATGCACATAATAACTCTTGCACAGGACATACTCCGTTCCTCCGAAATTTTTTCTGCCGTCTAAGGTTACCGTAACCGTCTCCCCCGCTTTTCTGCCCGGCAGCTCCTTTTCTTTCAGAATTTCATTAGAAAAACTGCGGTACTCGACCGTGACCGGATATTTTGCGCTTTTAAATTTGATCCCAATATCAAAATGCTCATTAAAGTCATTCGGATTCCTCCAGCCTGCCGCTCTTTTAATATCCTGCAAGCGGTAATACTGCTTTCCCTGGACTACCCCGTAAACCTTTAATTTAAAAATGGTATTAAAATACAACGTATCTCCATCCTCTATTTCATCAAGCCCCGCTGCCAGCAAAGCACGGTCTACCCGTTTCTTAGGCATCGTATAAGTAATATGATACGTACCTCCCTTATCCTCCACTTCCTGATAATTGCTTTTTAACACAATGACCGCATATTTGCCGTCCTTTAACGGATTTCCGTTCGACCTGTCCTTGCGTATCGTAAATCCTGCCGTCATCCAGCGTATATTCGTAGTGGCTTTCGTATCGTCCGTTGCAAAAATAATATTTCCATCCGACATTACTGCCCTGTTCGCATCTGCTATATCACAATCCAGGAAACAACACAGCACCAGGATCAGGAAACCATATAAAAACCATGCCCATTTTTTCTTCATGTCATTCCTCCTGTTCTTCCATTATATTTTCTGTCTCTGCCCCCTGGAAAAACCGATCCTCTATTTCTTCCGGGCTCTGCGGCTGCTGGTAAAATTCTTCCCCGCCGTCTAACTTTTCCTTTCCTGTTTCCAAATCTTCCTTTAAATTCCACGTTTCCTGCTTCTTATGGACCCTTGCGCCCGATAAAACGACCTTATTATACGTCCCCAGTTTCGCAGAAGAGTATGGATAGCCCTGAAAAACACACAGCAAAGTCACGTCGTCCACCGTCCGGTACCATTCCTCCATATCAATGACCGGCAGGGAAAAATAATAAGAAATCCCCTTTAATGCTGTGTAACGGTTGTGCAGTTCAAGCTGCCTGTTCATCTGATCGGTAATCACGGAAATAATCGTCCTTCTCCTGATTTCATCAAAATTATCATCAGACAGCTCCTCCACAGGATAAAGCTTCCTTATCTGTCTGTAATCCCCTCTCCTTTCTACATCCTCTGCCTTATCCTGGTAAACAATCTCCTTATCGAAACGGTAAAAAATCGCATAATTCTCCTTTTCCAGACAGTATGGTATCTTTTCTGAAAACTCCTTTCCGTTTTCCTCATCATTCACCCTCCATGAATACAGCCCGTCTTCCAGCATAATGGCAATGACCGGGAAATAGCATTCCAGCTCCTGTCTCATGCTGTCCCCTTCCGAAAGCCCAAGATTAATCGATAAACCGAGGAAGAACCGTTCCAGGATTTCTTCTTTGTTAATTTTCAGTTCTTCCCCGTCATCCAGCTCTACAATTCCCTCCATCGCAGATTCTACGGCATTATCCATAGCATTATCATATTGTATATTTAACTCCGCTGTTTTTTCCAGAAATAAAATCCGGCTGTCACTGATTACGGTCAAAGCTGACAATATCAATACAAAGATCAGGGCATAATCACTTAATTTCGTCTCGAATCGCACCTCCATATACCGTATAAATCTGCTTGTCTGAAATATCTGCCGCCAATACCATATCTGTGATCTTTGCAGAAAGCGGCCTGCTGATATTTTGTACCTCTGCTTTAAAAAATCCGCCTTTTTGAAATTCTGCTTTTTCCTCTGAAAGAAATTCCTCCATGCGGCTGCTTTCATAGTGGGTTTCATACTCTCCTGCTTCATTCTGCACTTCCACCCTTTTATAATAAGTCAGCTCCACGTCATATACCTGCCCTGTCCTGTCCAGCTCCTTCAAAAAAAGCTCATACATATTTCTGGTCAAATATCCTTGGTTTCTCACAGAATCCACAAAATACGCCGTTTCTGTCTGCACCTGGACACGGCAGACAGCATCCTGCTTTAAGCTTATATAATATACGGGTACAAGGAACAGTAAAACAACAGTAACCAGTATTTCTATAACCCTTCCAAAGGAATCCATAGCACACCCCCATTCGTTTCCATTCTTCCGCTATTCCAAAGCTTTCTGTTTATGAATTTCTTCTATCCGATAGTCAATGCTTTGATTCAACTGCCGATCCATCTGGTATAACAGCGTTACTGCCGTCACAAATAAGACAGCTCCAAAAAACTGAATCAGCGCATGCTGGACACTTTCCATATCATTCACCCTCTGTCAAAACTTCCCCGCCTCTTAAATTTCATCCGCTGATTTCTGTACAAACGTAATGCAGACAATCACATTATTGGCAGTTCTCTGCACACTCCCGTTAAACGTGGCGTTCGGGTTAATATAGTGCTCGCTTTTTTTATTTCTTGCCTCGGACACATTAGTAGCGCCTTCTTTATCTTCAAGTTTATAAATAGAAGAGCTTCCATCCTCTTTCCCTACGGTATATCCATAGTAAGCGTATTTCTTTAATTTTCCGGAAGCAACCGTTTCTACCCTGATACATACATCCTCAGAAGAAAATTTATTGATAACATTTAAAACCTCAGAACCCGAGACAGAAAGCCCGTCATACATCGTTTTGTCATTATCATTAAATTCTGAATTTAATTTTGAAATAGAACCTGCGCCGGAAGCCGCCGTATCTCTTGCCTCCCTTGCAATATAAAATCCCAGCGATACAATAATACAGGTTATAATCGTCCCTGCCGCAAGCAATAAACCTTTTAAACCATTATCCATAGAATTCTCCTTTCTAAATACATTTTCCATAGTTCAAGGGCTGACATGCCCCTTTTTAAGCCATATCTGCCAGATATCCCATAAGCTGCGATAAGCTTTCCAGGACAAACGGCACAATTAAATACAATCCCAAAAGCATTATTAACGGGACATACGCTGCCGCTTTCGCAATCACGCCTTTATTGGCAAGCGTAATTTCATTATCCTGTTTCCGCTTATCGGCAAAAAAGTCCCTCTGTCCCGCAATTTCATCAAAGGCATCCTCTACCCCTAATCGGTCACAGGCTTCCAAATCCTCCACAATCCTGACAAAAGGAAGAAACGGAACTTTTTCCTTTAATCTTTCCAGGGCAATTACTTCATCATAAGAAAAATGATCGACACATTCCACTAACGGCTCTCTAAAAATATCAGAGAAATTTTCCATCCATTCCAGCAAAATTTCCACATTCATCCTTTTAATATAAATCAGCATTAAAATAATGGACTGTAACTGCATTACCTCGTCTTCCATATTCAGCTTCCTGAAATACCTCCGGCAGATTACCAGGGCTGTCGGCAGAAATGACAACAGCCATGCAAGCCCCGCGCAAAGGACAGGATAGAAAAACCGATAATACACCGCCTGATATTCTATAATTCTTTCCGCCGCTTCCCCTGCAAGCTCCTCCATCACAAGCTCCGTTAAATTTAAAGACGCCAGCTTCATATGGGAAATTAATTTTTCTTTTAATTCATCCTGATCGGAGTCTTTAAATTCATGGCAAAGCTCTATTAAAATCTTCCGGTAAGTTTCGATATCTTCTGTCGTCGTCAGGGAAGAACCGCTGTAATCCCCGGCATAATTGATCTTATTTTCTTTGGATATATGGACAAGCTGCCCCGATAAAAATACTGCCGCAAGAAATGCGGTAAGAAAAATAAGGAAGCGTTTTAATAAAAATTCCTGTACTGTCGTTTTTTCCGCTGCTTCATATAATATACGCTCTATTTTAAAAACCTTAGCAGGATGTGTAAAAATATATTTTCTGATTTTCTTTTGTATAAAAGAAATCCGGCACAGCCTTTTCAAATAATAAGGCTCTTCCTGGATAATCGTATCGGAATTTCCCCGAAGCTGTGAAATCACGCTGTATGACAGAATCGTAAACAAAAAAATCAAAATGCTGATAACAATCCCATATTCTCCATGATAGTATTTTTCCAGCTCCGGCAGATTTGACATTCCCCAGCCTTCCACCGCTTTTAAAAAAAATACCGGAAGGATAGTCAGGAAAATCAGCCCCGAAAAAATATACTGCATTTTTTCCCGTTTTAAAATTTCAATATTGACTTCCTTTTTCAGATAATTCAGATTATCTAAAAATACCGATCTCCCTTCATGGATGGTATCCCCGTATTCCAGCGTAATCTGGCTCAATGCAAGAAACGTCAGGAAAAATTTATTGGGTGCAATTTCCTTATATTTTTCCACTTCTTCCTTCTCTTCTGCCTGGAGGACATCGTATATTTTCATGATATGGGGAACCAGCTCTTCCGGCGCATCCTCCATCGAATCATAAATGGCTTCCTCTACCATACCTCCCGCATGGAAAAAATGCCGTACATCCCCCAGGTATTGCTCAAACAATACCAAAAGCTTTTTTTCCTCCCTGCTTACCGTCCGGTATAAAAGCTCCTGCTGAAACACAAAAATCATGCAGAAAATAAAGAGGTACTGATAGATATTTCCTCCCCAGGCAAGGGCAAAGAAAAATAACAGAAGTGTCGCCAGGAAATTTTTGATAACGACATGCATTGTCTTTACCATCATTTCATAATCTTCCACAGGCGCCAAAATTTCATAGATTTTCCTGATTTTAGACAAATACCGCACTGTCAGCCGATTTTTCCATAAACATCGGTAAACCATCACAAGGAATTGATTTTTATATAATTTTAACTTTTCCATACATTAATAATTCCCTGCCCTGCCTTTCTCCCATCGGCTTAAAAACTGCCGGAACAGCTCCCGTTCCTCCGCCGTATAGATACCTTCTAACGCTTCTTTCCCTCCTTCGCTTATAAAATCCTTACAGACATATCTCCCATCCTCCCATACAATTAAATCCCTTGTATGGTAAATACATTCCCTGTCCGGAACAATTTCTGTAATCCGCTCGATATAGCGGTGCCCATCCGTTTTCTTTTTCATATGGATGTCATAGTTAATACAGCAGACCACCTGTTCCGCGGCTATTTTTTCGTTTTGGAACCCTCCCTCCTGCAAAAGCGCATTCCTCATGCCTGCGACAAGATTCTCTGTCGTCTTGGCATGGTGTGTAAATAAAGTAAACAAACTGGCAATCTGCGCCATCTGGATCATCCAGGAGGACACTCCTGCCGTTGCCACTTCCCCTAAAATATTGACAGAACCATCTGTCTTTTTCTGGAAATCCAGCCCTTCCTGCCCGCTGATGGAATTGGTTTCCCGGAAGGTGACAATATTCCTCTCCGGATAAATCTTCCTTAAGTGAAGTTCAAACGACATTTCCTGAATACGAAGATTATAAGCCGGATTAATATAACCAATCAAAGACATCAAAAGGGTTGTTTTCCCCGAACCCTGCTCTCCCGTGACAGCAATCACCCGCTCTCCCCGTATCAGCCACTTCATAAATTCAATCGGGAGATCATTATTTTCATCCGTCACCAGAAGGTGGATATCCTGCTGCAGCACAGAATCAAACTTTCTTAAAAACAATACCCAGCTTTCGGCAAACGGAGGCCTTGCCACCGCAATACGGGAACCATCTTTCATTTCATTCACCGTATAGCCTTTCACTTCGGAGAGCTGCCCCGGATTGTTGTAACGGTAAATATTCTTACAGACTCTCGTAAGCTCCCGGTAACTGCCAAAGCTTAAAAAGGACAAATGGATGGATTTTCCGTGGAAAAACATCCAGACGCTGTCATAAGAACAGGGAAGCCCTTCCGGAAGGTTCCTGGTGTCAAAGCTTTCCGGAATGCCGGACACCCCGGCGCTAATTCCGTCAATGTGCATATCCCTGATTTCATCAATCACCCCGTTCCCTTTATAAAGGGAATAAATTCTCTGTGTCAGGATATCCAGTTGATCCCGGAAAGAAAGCGCGCCGCAGCCAAACTCATAATAGGCCTCATAAATATCATCACTGGAAATTTCATAATAGATCTGCCCTTTTTCATTTTTCTTTCCCTGTTCCAGCCGAAAATCCCGGATAAATTCCGCCATTGCCTCAATCCCATATTTCTGCTTATACAAATGGAGCATAATATCAAACTGATCCCTTGCCGTAAGACTGTTACTGTTCCGGAAAGGAAGCAGTTCCACAATCGTTTCTTCCGATATATGGTACCTTGACAGCAGCAGTTCTTTAATATAGCCCTTCACGAATATTTTGGAATTAATATCTCCATAAGCGCACTCTCTCAACGCTTTCCTTAACTGCTTTTTCTGGTTCAGCCGCTTTTCTATTTCCGACTGATTTAACCCGCTTTCAAAAACATTGGTTCTCAAAAGCTTGGTAAAATCTTCCCGGATTCCCCAGACAAGTTCCTCCATAGAATGGATCTCCGGAAGCTCCGCCCACTTGCTGACTGCCTGCAAAAATTCTTTTCCCTGAAACGGATTTTCTTTTTTCCTGTCCTTATCTTTTGGTTTTTTATGGAACAGATGTATCAATATGCACCTCCTGACTTATTTCCGCCGCACGTTTTATGACGGAGCAGGCACGTTTTAATTCCCTGATAAAATAATAATTATTGTCCTGTTTTAAACAGCCTGCATTTCTTGATAAAAAAGCTACCAGCTTTCCCAGCGCCATAGCATCCCGGAACTCCGTATTATAAGGAATTACCGCAATCCTGTCCCGGGAAACGTCAAATTGGCGCATTACATATTTTACGGAATACCGGGAACATCTGTCATAATTTCCCAAAAGATAGACGCACTTATGCTTAATCACGCCAAAACGCTTAAAACAATCCACAAGTACAAACGGGTCCTGGCAGAGGTTCATAACGACCAAATCCGCTTTTTCCAAAATTGTCTTTGTCGTCAGGTTATCCGCTGCCGCAGTATCAACCATTACCATCTGTGCAAATTTTCCCAATTCTACCAGCAAAATATCCAGAATCCGGTTCAGCTCATACTCAAAAACCTCCTTGTTTCCCGTATTGGACTGCGGAATATAAAATAACCTGCCTGCTATCGGCTCTAAGGCCGCGTCCTTAATCACTTCCTGGAGCCCAATCCCCGAATCCAGCCTTTTCATTACCTGGTCAATTCCCTGACGGTGGTAAAAAAAAGGCGTTTCCATCACAAAATCCTCATAAGAATTTTCCGTAAAACCATTTTCAATATTATTTAAATTAAAATGATTTTCAAATAAAATAAGGCGCATCTGCATTTCTAATGCAAGAAAGGTACTGACAGCCGCCATATTGCTTGTAATCCCTGCTTTCCCCCTTGTATTGCCGAAAAATGCGATCTGCATAAAATGAAATATCCTCCTTCCTGTTACCGTTCATTTTTTTCAAAAGTACGAAAAGCTTTTCTGATTTCTGATACTTTATCCCCTGCCGCCTCCATGCAGATTTCTTCTACGGCCTGCTGATATTCCTCCGATAAATTCATAAAGCCCTGGCTCGGCTCATATCCCAGGCGCAGTTTATATTCCATATCCGCCCTGTCCCACGGAAGCTTTAAAACCCTTTTACAGGAATAAAATTCCTTTTTATAAACCCTGCAAAAATAAGAAAATGTAATTTTTTTCCCTATCATATCCCGCAATACCATTAAATCTGCCTGAAAATTTTTCCGGCGAAGCGCCGTAAGAATCCCCTGGAAAGAATAAGAAAAAGAATCGGTCAGAATAATTTTTTTACACTTTTTTTCTTTCAGCAGCTCCCCCGCTTCCCCGTTCCAGGCATAAGAATCCAGGAAATACCAGCGTTTTATGGATATCCCTTCTTCTTTTCTGCCTGTCTGGAACGGCGCAAGGGAAAGCATGTCCGCAAGGGCTTTTTGCCCGCACAGGATATAGTCGGTTCTCCGGAAGGAGACCACCTGATTCGTCATTCCCCCGTAGCCTGATACAATTCCGAAAATCTCCCCTCTGCTGCTTGCGTCGATAACCTGAAGGATATGCCCGTTTTTTGCTAAAATACCGGCCGAGGACATAATTAAATCAAAACAGCCGTTTCCAATAAAGATACAATCCGGATCTTTTTTTAAATCTGTTTCCGGTTTGGACAACGATCGACCACCCCCATAAATAAAAAATAAAGAAATTGGAACTGCAATTACAAATTACCTGATTTCAGATATCCTGCCCTGACAGGCAGAATCAGAAAAAAAGAATCTTAGAAGAATTCCGTGATCTGCATTTCAGAATCGTAAGTTGATGTGCTATACTATATCGTATTTTTTTATATTTGTAAAGATTTTATTGATACTTTTTTTATTTTTTTCACCCATTTTTTAAACAGGAAAAACGCTTTTTCGTATACTTTCCAGCATTTTTCCTGTCTCTTAAGCCATTAATTTAAAATAAAATATTTTTTTTCTGATAAATCAGACGGGAACCATTGATGAGCATTAAAACTCCTGTGGTGATTCCTGTAATCAGGATGACTATTCCGAGGATTAAATTACATACCCCGGCTCTTTTCATCGTCTTATAAACTCTCTCCATCTTTTTAACGCCCCCATATTTCCTTATTTTGCCCCATACTGTATGTAATATTGATCAATCGCCTGTTTCAGGGTATCATCAATAATCACATTTCCCCGATAAGGACGGTTATACAAATGCTCTATCACTTCCGCCATAGTGACGATCGCCGTCGTCCGGATGCCGTAGGTTTCCTCGATTTCTTTCAGGGCGCTTTGTTCTCCCTGTCCGCGCTCCATGCGGTCTACCGACACCACAAGCCCTGCCACGGTAATATTTCCCTGCGCTTTTAGAATCGGCATTGTCTCTCCAATGGAAGTGCCTGCCGTAGTAACGTCTTCAATAATAACCACCCTGTCTCCGTCCTGTATCGGGCTTCCCAATAAAATTCCCTTATCGCCGTGATCCTTGATTTCCTTACGGTTGGAGCAGAAACGGATATCTTTCCCATATTCCTCGCTGATCGCCATGACTGCCGCCACGCTCAATGGGATTCCCTTGTATGCCGGTCCGAACAAAATATCAAAATCCAGCCCATACTGATCATGGATAGCCCTGGCATAATAACCTCCCAGCCTGCGAAGCTGCGCCCCGGTGCGGTAAAAGCCCGTATTGACAAAAAACGGCGTTTTTCTCCCGCTCTTTGTGACAAAATCGCCAAATCTGAGCACATTGCAGTCAATCATAAATTCAATAAATTCTTCTTTATAACGTTCCATAGAAAACCTCCTGTCAGACATTCCAGATCCTCTTGCTTAAGTTAAGCCCTATTATATCATAACCTATGATTTCTTTCAACAAAAACAGCTTTCTTAAAAAACCTACACAATTTTGAAGTTTTTCCAGTACTCATCGGTGCTTTTATTTACAAACGCCTGATAGAATTTCCTGGCTGTATTTTCACACACTTCTTCCTTTTTTACCCGGATATAGATCTCATCCTCAGAACGGTAACGGATATCCCTGCATTTTTCATGGTTTTTCTCCACCCATTCCCTTGCTTTTTCCTCCCAGGAAAGAATCGTCTGTTTATCCAGCACATCATCATAAGCATCGACCATCTGAAATTTGACTTCTTCGATATAATCCTCTAAATCCATCTCCATCATACCATTCCCCTTTCTCCCATAAAATCCTTCCTGCTTTTTCACACTGGCTGACAGGTTTCCAGATCCTGTTTCCAGATTTCCCAGACAGCGTCGCTTGGCATCCTCAAATCCCCGCGCGGCGACACGCAGACGCTTCCGACCTTCGGCCCATCCGGCAGACAGGAACGCTTAAACTGCTGGGAAAAGAAGCGGTAATAAAATGTCCGAAGCCATTTATAAATTGTCTCTTTCTCATAAACCCCGTCAAAAGCGCCGCAGGCAAGGCGGTATATCTTCGACGGCATCATGCCGAACCGCAGGCAGTAATATAAATAAAAATCATGCAGCTCATACGGCCCGACCAGATCCTCCGTCTTCTGTGCAATCTCGCCGTTCTCCGGCGGAAGCAGCTCCGGGCTCACCGGGGTATCCAGGACATCCAGCAGGATTTCCCGTACCTTTTCATCTTCTGAGGTCTGCGCATAGTAAAGCACCAGGTAGCGGACCAGCGTTTTGGGAACGGAGCTGTTCACGCCATACATGGACATATGATCCCCGTTATAAGTCGCCCAGCCAAGCGCAAGCTCCGACATATCCCCCGTTCCGACCACAAATCCATTATTCTTATTGGCAACATTCATAAGCACCAGGGTACGCATTCTCGCCTGTGAATTTTCATATGTGACATCATGGACATCCTTATCCTGTCCGATATCCCTAAAATGCAGATCCACCGCTTCCTTCACCGGAATCTCCAACAGTGTCGCGCCAAGCCGTTTCGTAAGCTCCACCGCATTATGGTAGGTTCTGTCTGTCGTGCCAAAACACGGCATTGTCACGGAAATGATCTGTTTTCTGTCAAGCCCCGCCATATCGCACGCCTTCGCCATGACAAGCAGCGCAAGCGTGGAATCCAGCCCGCCGGAAATTCCGACCACCACACTTTTACAGCCTGTATGCAGCATCCGTTTCTTAAGCCCAAGAGCCTGAATCGTCAAAATCTCCTCACACCGTTTCTCCCGTTCCTCTTTCTTCGACGGCACAAACGGCTTCTGCGGAAATTTCCTTGTCAATACGGTATCTTCCACAGAAACAGAAAATTCCACGGTCTCATAGCTTTTCCCATTCCCGTCCGTATGGAAGGTGGTCATTCTCCTCCTGTCGCCTGCAAGCCGCTTCACATCCAGCTCTGTTACGATACAGCCGTTTTTGAAACGCTCTGCCTCCGCCAGGATGGCGCCGTTTTCACAAATCATGCTGTGTCCGCCAAACACCAGATCCTGCGTGGATTCCCCCTCGCCCGCGCTTGCGTAAAGATAGCCGCAAATCAGCCTTGCCGACTGGTTTTTGACTAACTCCCTCCGGTAAGAATCTTTTCCCGTATTATCATCGCTTGCCGTCAGGTTGACAATAACCGTCGCACCATTGACAGCATGGTATGAGGACGGCGGCACCGGCGTCCACAAATCCTCGCAGAGCTCCGCCGCAACACAGAATTCTTCGATTTCTTTGCAGGAAAATAACAGGTTTCTCCCAAACGGAACCCGCTCTTTCCCAAACTCCGGAAGCGAAATCCACTGAATCTCATCCTCCCCGGCATAAAAATGGCGCTGCTCATAAAATTCCGCATAATTCGGCAGGTATTTTTTCGGGATCAGCCCCAAAAGCTTCCCTCTCTGAAATGCTGCCGCTGCATTATAAAGCTTCCCCTGCCATGCAAACGGAAGCCCGGCAAATACCAGGGCGTCTATATCCTTCGACGCTTCCACTAACGTTTTCAGCCCTTTTTTTGCCTCCTTCAGTAAAATTTCCTGCAGGAATAAATCCTGGCAGGTATACCCGGTAATGACAAGTTCCGGGAAAACCAAAAGCTTTACCCCCTGCCTGTCCTGTTCCATCATAATATCCGTAATGTTCTTTACATTAAATCCACAGTCTGCCACCCGGATATCCGGCGTCGCCGCGCAGACTTTTATAAACCCATCTTTCATTCACCATACCAAAACCGTCCGTTGCAGTTTCCTTTCTCTTCTTTATCCACGAAAAAGGGCAGCCGTTGCTGCCCTAAATTTTCCTTATAAATAAATCCCGGAATGCCGGCTCCTGAATTTTGACTCCTAGCACGAAGCCAGGTGGGTCACCGCACACAGGTTTCTGCCTTCCACTGCAAAAAAGGAGGCCTGGCATACGCCTGAAAATATAGGAATCCCGTTTAAAGTAATTGTAGGTTCAAAATATCAGAAGGTATCGTACACCCCAGGAAATATCCATAAACTTTTCTCATGACAAGCGGCAAGCTTGTTTTTCTGGTTTTTAGTATACATCAAAGCAGGAAAATTATCAAGCCATTTATAGTAAATTTGCAACAAATTTTTTTCCTCTGCTTCCAAAATTTGTTATAGATTACTATAAACTGTCCGGATCAATGGCAGCAAACTCAAACTGGAATTCCGTGCCATGCCCTGCTTCGCTGGATACCTGGATGGTTCCCCCATGCTTCAGGGCAATCTGGCGCGCAATCATCAGCCCCAGGCCGCTGCCCTTTGCATTCTGCCGGAGCTTGGACTTATAAAATTTTTCAAAGATATACGGCAGCTCCTCCTTTGAAATCCCGATTCCTTCATCCCGGATCGAAATATAAATTGTCCCGAAGCTGTCTGCCTTCCCCGGTCCCAGCTCCAGATTGACATAAATCCTGGAACCTTCCCCGGAAAATTTAACCGCATTGTCAATGATGACCATAAACATCTGGTTTAACCGCTCATAATCGCCCATCATCAGAATAGTGTCCACATTTCTTTTATAAACTATCTCTATCTGTTTTTCTTCCGCAAGCATACGCGCATTCCGAATCATGTCATGGAACAGAGAAACCATTTCCACCGGCTCTGCATCGATGGAAAAATCCGGGTTCTGCATTTTAGACAACAGCAGCAAATCCCCTACCAGCCGCTCCATGCTCTGGCATTCCTTCACCATGCGGTCATAGTAATGATTCACCTTTTCCGGATCGACCACGACCCCGTCCCGCAAAGTCTCCGTATAACCGCGCATCACCGTAATCGGTGTTCTCAGCTCATGCGACACATTGGCGAAAAAATCCATCCTCATCTGCTCCATATTTTTCCGTTCCTGCTCGATTTCCCCGAGCCGTCCCGCCAAAATATTGACGCTGCCCGCAAGCTCCCCGATTTCGTCTAACCGCTCTACTTTGGTACGAAATTCATAGTTTCCATTTGTCAGCTCCACGGCAGCTTTCCGGATTGCAGAAATCGGCCTGGAAATATTTCTCGCAAAAATGATGGAAATCACCATCGCAATCAGCAGGGACAGGATCACGCTAATCAGGATCATGCGGAGCCCGCGGTTCACGATATCCTGCTGCTGCGTCAGATAATACCGGATGAGCACAGCGCCGACCACTTCTCTTCCCTGCCCGTAAACCGGCTTTCCAAGAATCAGCACATTATTGCGGTAAGTCCTCATATAATTGACTTCGTAAACAATCTCCCCGCGGAAGACCCGATCCAGAATCTCCTCAAAATCGCTCTTAATTAAATTGTCAATATTCTTTACATTGGCGAACCTGGCATCCATAGGATGCTCGGCAGACGGGTTAGAAAGGATATAAATATCCCCCCGCAACAAAGACTCCAAAACCTCCTGATATGACGCTGCAATATCATAGGCTTCCTGATTCCGGATAAATTCCTCCGTCCTGTCCACAACCTCGTCAATTTCCCCTTCAATGTCGGCGCGGTACCGCTGGAGGCTGTTCTGCTCATACAGCCTCATAAAAATAGTGCCGATCATCACCGCCGTCAGGGAAAGCATAATGCCAAAATAAAAATATACCCGCAGAAAAAGGTTCTTAAAGATCAAATGGCTTTTGAAATTCCTCCACCAGCTCTTCCCGCCCTGTTCCTCATCCGTCATATTCAAATTTATAACCTACCCCCCAGATCGTCTTGATGCACCACTCGGGATGCTCCGCTTTGTCCAGCTTTGCGCGCAGGCGCTTAATATGGGAATCCACTGTCCGGGCGTCCCCATAATAATCGAAGCCCCATAAACTGTCCAAAAGATTGTCCCTGGTAAACACTTTATTGGGATTCCCCGCTAACGTCCACATGGTTTCGATCTCTTTTTTAGTCAGGGACATTTTCTTATTATCAATATATAAAGAATACTCGTCCAAATTGATCGTTAAATTGCTTACGGTAATCCGGTTTTTGTTTTTATCCTCCTTCTCCTGGGAAGCATTCGTCATACGGCGCAGCACAGCCCGCACTCTTGCCATCACTTCACTTGGGCTGAAAGGCTTTACAATATAATCATCCGCCCCAATGTCCAGCCCCATAATGCGCTCAAAATCCTCCCCCCGCGCCGTTATCAAAATCACCGGCACATTGGACTTACTCCGGATCTTCCTGCATACAGCATAACCGTCCTCCTTTGGCATCATCACATCCAGAAGCACCACGGCAGGCTTGTACTGCTCAAAGTATTCCAGCGCCTGTTCCCCATCCTGCGCAATCACCGGCTCCATTCCCTCTTTCTTGGAATATGCCGACAAAATATCCGTAATATCAGGATTATCATCTGCAATTAAAATATATGCCATAGCATTTTCACTCCTTCTCGCGAAACCAGTCGTTTCCTTCCATCGTTTTTATTATAATAAACTTCATCTTCTTAAGCAAGTTTTTTCTGTAACAATTCTTACATAGATTTAATCCATTTCTGACATAATTATGCCATAACATTTCGTTAACATATCTTTAACAAATTTTGACTTACATAATTTCCTAAAAAAAGAAATGAGGTGTTATTATGAAAAAGTCAGTCTTTTTTCATGTAAAAACAGGCGCCGTTCTCTGTGCGTTTTTGTTTGCTGTTTCTCCTGTGACGGGGAACAGCCCTGCCTCTTTTTCAGGGATTGTCGCAGAAGCAAAGGAAACCGATTCTTCTGCCATCAGCCTGAATGCTAACACAGCAAAAATCATCATTGATGATTCTTATACATTGCGGGTATACAACACGAAGGAAGATCAGACCATTATCTGCAAGTCCGGCGACAGCGATGTCGTCACTGTCAAAGCCTCCGACAAAAGCTCCTCTGCCTTTATCTTAAAGGGGAAGAAATGCGGCAAGGCCGAGATCACCATCCGCGTCAAAAAGGGGCTTACTACCGTTGATACCTTAAAATGCAATGTAACCGTAGGGCTGCCTGCTATCAGCGTTTCCTTTACAAGGGCAAAGCTCAAGCTTTCCGCCAATGGGGGACGCACTTCTTTAAAGACTATTTTAAAGCCGAGCGATACTGTCGAAGAACCTACCTATGTAAGCTCCGACACGGACATTGCCTATGTTTCCAAAAAAGGAACGGTTATTGCAAAAGCCGTAGGGGAATGTACCATCACCGCTTTTATTAATAAGAAGGACGACAATGGAGAATACATATGCGATTCCTGTAAGATTATCGTTACCGAGGAAGAACTTCCGCCGGAACCGATAGAGGGATCGGAAGAGACCGGAGAGACAGCATAAAAAAGGGGAACTGAAAAGTTCCCTTTTTTATGCCTATATCATTTATACCTATCTCATTTACAAATAATTTCCCATCTTCAGCAGGTAAATCCATGCGGTCAGCGTTATGGAAGAAAGCAGCGTTGTAAGCACTACTACGCTGCTCGTCAAGACCCCGTCATTTTTCATATTCTTCGCCATGATATAACAGCTTGGGGTCGTCGGCGAAGCAAGCATAATCAATATGGCAATCATTTCCTGATTGCGGAATCCCAGAAAAACAGCCGCAGGAAGGAACAAAAGCGGCTGTACTATCAGCTTAATCACGGACGCTGCCAGGGCTGTTTTTCCTTTCGCAACCGCTTTTCTCCCCTCAAATCCCGCGCCAATCGCAATGAGCGCCAATGGCGATGCCATCACTGCAAAATTAGAAATGGTTTTTGTCACAAGGACAGGCGCATAATCATAAAAATGAAGCAGCGAACCGAGCAGCCCGGCGGCAATCCCAATCAGGATCGGATTCGTTATCATATTTTTCAATGCACGGATCAGATTCTGCGAGAAATCTTCTCCCTGCCCCTCCACAGTTCTTTTCCCATCTTCTGTTTTCCCGCCTTCAAAAGTAAGGACAATCACAGAATAGATATTATAAAACGGCACCGCCCCAAGAATCATCAGCGGCGCCATGCCCGATTCCCCGTAAATATTCTGGATAAAGGCAAGCCCGAGCACTGCCGCACTTCCCCGGAAGGAAGCCTGCACAAAAGCCCCGACCACCGACTTATCCCGGAGAAAAATCCTGGAAAAAATCCAGATCCCCCAGAAACAAAGAGAAGTTACAACGGCACAAAACAGGACATACCTGCCGTCAAAATCCTTCTGGATATCGGTTCCCGCCAAATCCTGAAATAAAAGAGCCGGAAGCGTGACAGTAAAATTAAATTTATTTGCGGCTTTGATAAATTCCTCGTTGAAAATACCAATACAGCGCAGAAAATAACCAGCCACCATAACCAGAAAGACCGGCATGGTGGCATTGATGCTGAACATAAAGTTTTCCATACTAATAACCCAGTTCCTTAAGATACTCTTCCAGTGCGCTCTGCCAGTCCTTCATCCGGAAATCCGACAGGGCGTTCAGCTTTTTGTTTTCCAGTACCGAATTTTTCGGCCGTTTTGCCACTGTTTTGTATTCCTGGGATGACACAGGCAGGACTTCCACCTGTTTTCCCGTGTATTCAAAAATCTTCTTCGCAAACAAGTACCAGGAGGTTTCCCCTTCACAGCTTGCATGATAAGTCCCGTATTCCGTCCTTTCCGCCAGGAACAAAACCGCCCTTGCCAGCTCGTCCGCGCTGGTCGGCGTCCCATGCTGATCGTTTACCACCGTAAGGCTCTTATGCGTCTCTGACAGCTTTAACATGGTACGGACAAAATTTTTCCCCTCGCCGTAAAGCCAGGATACGCGGACAATAAAATATTTTCCTCCGGCTTCCCTGGTAAAATTTTCCCCCGCCAGCTTTGTGCTCCCATAAACCGTCTGCGGATCTGCCTCGTCCTCTTCCACATAGGCGCCCTCTTTATCGCCGCGGAACACATAATCTGTTGAGATCTGGACAAAGACTGCCCCCGCTTCCTTCGCCGCCTCCGCCAGATACTTCGGTCCCAGCGCATTCATGGCATAGGCGGCTTCTTTCTCCAATTCACACTGATCCACTCCGGTATGCGCGGCGCAGTTAATGATAAGATCCGGGCAGATTTCCCTGACTGTCTGCCTGACGGCTTCCTCAGAAGTGATATCCAGGATTTCTACCGGATACTCCCCTTTCCCCGCAGAACGGCTCGTATTAAAAATCCTGCACCCGCCCTTCTCCCGCAGCAGCTTATTCAGCGCATGTCCAAGCTGCCCGTTGGCTCCGGTAATCAGTATCTTCTTTTCCTTCCTGTCCGTTACGTACCTCTCCGCCAGATCCCGGCGCTCCTCCTCCGACATCTGCGAATACTGCGCATAGCTGACATCCACTCCGACTACGCAGCCTTGGCACTTTGGGCAGTCCGGATGATCCACTCCCATTTCTTTTAACTGCTGTTTTAATTTTGCCGGATTCTTCAACTGAAACAATCCGCAGCTTTTGCAAATATAAACTCCTAACATTATTCGGTTACTCCTGTTTTTTGCTTTTCCTTCTCCTCACGGTTTGCCTTTGCCTGCGCAATCGCCTGCTCACGGCGGAGCTGCTTTTCCTTTTCCTCCTGCCTTGTTCTTCTGACTACCTCATTCGCCGCGATGCCAATCCCAAGAATTCCCCAGTAAATCGGCGCAACAGACGGGTTCGAGTCATTGGCGATACCGGAAATCATATAACTTGCCGTCGCAATCATAATCCCGACCCCAAGCTTTTCCGCAAAGGTTTTATATTCTTTTCTGAAATACAGGCGGAAAGACTCTGCAAAATACCATCCATAAAAGACAAGCCATGCAATCAGTGAGATCATGCCCGTCTGGATTCCTGTCTGCAGGTACATGGAGTGCGGCTTCGTAATCACCTGGTTCCCGTAACCGCCGTTGTTCATGTCTACAACATCCATCAGCGGGAATACAAAGGAAAATGTGTCCGGCCCGCTTCCCAGGAAAATATAGTCTTTTAATAATGGAACCGACTTGCTCCAGATATAGCCGCGGCCGCTGAAACCGCCGAACATCTTGAAAATCTTCCAGTCCGCCGTCTCAGAATCAATGGCCTTTGCAGGTTTCCCGTGCATATTCTGGAAATAATATGTCCCGTCCGCCTCGGAATAGAAGATAAAGTACGTATATCCATCCGCCAAAAACTGGATTCCCAAAATATCCCCTTCTGTCCCTCCGTAGGCAGGGCGCATCTGAAGCCCTGCGCAGGCCGGATCGTCAATAACATAATAGGAATACGCCTCTTCCCCTTCCCCGGCAGTTTCTATTGCCAGGGAAAGCTGGTTGCCGTCTGCGTCCATAACAATCGGAGTAATATTGTCTTCCTCCTCGTAGTTCTGGAAAATCAGCTCTTTTCCATTATATACTAGGGTATAATCTTCATCATTCAACTGGATAGAAGACAGCATCGGCTCCGTGTCCGCTACGGTTGTATCGTTAAAAATACTCATAAAACGCTGCGAAATCACATGATCCCTCGCAAAGTCAAATCCCACTACGCCAATGATCATAATGACCGCAATCACAGCCGACTGTTTCCAGTATTTCACAATAATGGTATGGAACATAATCAAAAACAGTACAATGCTCCCAATAATCGCAATCATGCCCGCACGGGAGAGGGAACCTACCAGGGAAAACATGGTTAAAATAATCAGCGGGACATAGATCCAAAGCTTCTGCAGTTTATCCACCGTCACAGTAAGCACCACCAAAAGAGGCAGGATCATTGCCGTATAAACGCCGACATAGTTCGGGTTGTATAAGGTTTCATAGACGCGCCCCACGCCAAAGGTCAGGCTTAACTGATCCGGGGTAAGCTGAAGCTCAGGAAGCGTCGCATAAGAAGCAGGGAGCATTAATCTCCTTCCCAGCTTTGACATCACGATATCATGCCCGAAATACTGGCTTGTCCCAATAATGCCAAGAACCGCTGCACCAACCAAAACCCAGATCCCGGCTGTCTTTAAATTTTTCTCCGTCCTGATAATGTAATAAGCATAATAACAGACCATCCCATAGGACAACAGGCAGAAAATCGATTCAAACATATCATAAAATCCATGAATGCTGTGATAAACGCTCACGGAAAAAATGGTGGAAAGAATGCAGAACAGGGCATAAATCCCCAGCGGAATAAACATCTTTTTCCTGCGGGAAATGCCCTCTTTCAAAAACAAAAACAACGTCATGCACAGCATAACTCCCCCGCAGACAGAAAGCCAGATATTCTTCCAATAGTGAAATACATCCAGCTTTTTGGGATCTGCCCAGAACCAGACCTGATCCCCTAAGTGGGTATCATAATAGTGAATCCTGACAATCAGCGGCACAAAAACAACAGCCGCTATCAATGGAATGAAAAATGCCCACGAAAGCTCTGGTATCGGCTTTTTTTTCGTTAAATCTGACATAAGAAACCTCCATAATACTTTATATTAAATCTGCAGTCCAATAAAATATAAAATAAAGCAGCTGCAGAATACGAACCCATTCATCACGATTCCGGCAATCGGATACCGGTATCTGATCTCTTCCAAAGAGAAGCATTTGGAAGAATAATACATTCCAAAAGCGCTGAACACCATCATAGATATCCCCACAGCGCCCGTCCAGATCGCATTATTTCCCTTTGTGTAAGCAGACAGGACAAACAGCCCCAGCAGCAGGAACATCTGGGCTATCCCCGCAAAAAAAGAAAATACTGCCGGCTTTGGATCGCGTTTATTGGAAAACTTATACTCACCGCTGTCCTGCCGATATTCTGATTCCATATGCCACCTCATTTCCTGAATCTTTTCAAAGCCCTCTCCCCGATACAGTAAAACCAATATCCAAACAAGCCCCCAAGTGTGTTCATAAACAAATCATCCACGTCAAATACGCCAAGCCTTGTCAGGAGCTGGGCACATTCAATACACAATGTCACCTCAAAACTCGACAGCAGCACCTTCCACCATTTCCTCATCTGCATGGAAAGCAGCGGAAGGAAAACCCCAAACGGTGAAAAAGCGAAGATATTTCCGCCTACATTTAATAAAAAACTGGCAGTCCCCACATGCTCACGGTAGACAATAAACCGCCTGATCTCCTGAAATAATACCAGATTATAGTGGTACTCATTATATGGATTCCCATACCTCTCCCCGAGGAACAGGAAATATACCATAATCCCCATATAAAGCCAGAAGAAGAGCCATATCAGCGCCCTCCTCTGACTTCCCTGCTGTTTTTCTGTCAATGAACTGTCTCCCACAACCATATTTCTTAATATTGTCCCCATATCAATACGACACCTGAACCTCCGCAGAAGTAAATTCTACAATATTCCCGCCTTCATCTACCAGATACGTTCCTGAGTTCTCACCCTGGTTAATCGGAACTACATTAATCTTCGCCCCTACCGGAAGCTCTCCTTCCGTATCAAAACCAATGGTAATCTTATTATCCGATCCGGTGGCAGACGCCTCATACATGGTAATAGAGGATGTAAGCGGAACGGTGTTCCCCTTCTCATCTTTCCCAATCCAGCTTGCCTCTAAATTAAAGTATTTTGCGACAGAACCAAAGTCAATATTTTCGGAAAATTCCAAAATAATCTGGTAAGCGTAGTCTGATTTTTCTCCGCCGCGCACGAACTCACTTCCGGTATAATATGCCGGGGTGTTGTCGTTTAACTTAATGGAAACACTGTAAGTCTCCATCGGAAGATATGCATCATTATATCCCTTTACATTGGAAATCGTCAATTCATATTCTTTAATCTCCGGAATGCTGCTTTCCTGAATCGTCAGGCCAATCAAAGCGCCTTTGTCCGAATTCTCTACAATCGCCGCGCCCGTAACCACCGGCCCGTCGTTAAAGGTATAGTTGGCAGCATTCTCTGCCGACTCACTGTCAACACGGTTCTGGAAGACAACATAGACCATGCTGTTTGTATCCATTGCCTGTGTAACATTGGAAGGCGGCGGAAGCGGCTGATCGGAGGTATCTAACGGTTCTTCCTGGCTCTCGTCCACATAATCAAAGCTCATATAGACATCCCATTCATTCTCTTCCCCTTCTTCCGAGCTGTCTCCGCTGGCGGCATATCCAAATAAGCTAACTAAGACAACTCCCTTTAACTCCTGCATTTCCGGCGTAAGCGTATATAAAACCGTAGACGGATCAGGCCCTACTTTTCCCTGCACCTCGGCTTTTGTTATTTTACTGTCTGAAACCGTCAGCGTGCCGGGATTGATGATCGTCTTATCAAACACAGCCGTCACCATCGTCACAGAAGTACGGGAAATGCTGACAAAATTTGCTCCCGTCGAGCTGACCGTCTCATTCTTTACGGTAACGGTATCTTCATAGTCCTTTACCCTATGACCGTTCTGCGCAGTAAGCCCCTCCAGCGTCAGCTTGTATTTTCCGTTCGGGGCAGTCTCCGGCACAATATAAAGCTGTAAGCAGTCATCCGTCAGGTAAGCGTCCAGATTGCCTGTGCCTGCCGCTCCTGACATCGCCTTTAAAGAAACTCCTGTCAGATTTCCGCTGACATCATGCACCGAGCCTTTTTCAATCTCCGCAGAGAACTGGACAATGATCTGCCCTGTTGTCATAACGGTAACATTCGTAACCTCTTCCATAGGCTCTACCACATTAACCACAATGGCATACATGACGACGTCCTCTTCCCTGTCCATCTCAGGATCGTAACTTTTTGGCGCCGCTATCGCTGTCAGGATTG
This sequence comes from uncultured Lachnospiraceae bacterium, assembly GCA_947629585.1. Classification (GTDB taxonomy): domain Bacteria; phylum Bacillota; class Clostridia; order Lachnospirales; family Lachnospiraceae; genus MGBC100174. Next base: position 31,631 of record CANREH010000001.1, read on the forward strand.
CCCTGCCCTCTGCTTTCGGGGTCACATAGCCTGCCTCGTCCACTGCCGCTACGGTGCTGTCGCTGCTGCTCCAATACACAAGATCAGAAGTATATTTTGACTTCACGTTGGCTAAGAACTGATATCCCCTTTCCAACTGGAGATCGCATTCCATATTCTCAATGACGGCATCCTCTGTCACAATCTGGATCTTTGTGGCAGGATATTTCACCTTAATCGAAGCGGAAAACACATACTTTTCCTTCTTCTTGGTCTTTACCGTACAGGTCACGATACAGGAACCGCCTTCTTTTGCCTTTACGCGGCAGGTTCCTTTTTTCTTATCGTAAATCAGCGATACTATGTTGGAATTAGTAGTTTTCCACTTATAAGTGGCATTCTCAGGCTTATTATTTACCTTCAGAGTATACGCATTCATAGGGTAAGCCACATACTCTTCATAGGTTGTAAGCAGCCCTGACTTTACTTTCATAATGGTCTTGCTGTTTACATTCAGGGACGGCTCTTTTTCCTTCTTTGCCGCTTTTTTCTTGGCAGCTTCCTTTGCCGCGGTTTTTTGGGCAGTCTTTTTCGCAGTCTTTTTTACTGCTGCTTCTGCCGTAACCATCTGCCCCGGAAGCTGTCCGAACATTATCCCTGCCGCCGAAAGACAGAGGACAAGGCATAGAAATCCCCAGACAGCGGATAACCGTTTCTTTCCTGTTTTTTTCTGCAATAATCCTTTCTTTTCCATACCATGCCCCGCCTTTCTCTTCTAAATAATACTATTCTAATCTTCCAGTGCAACTACTACCTTTTTCGTCTCATCATAGGCAGCAATCGCAACGTTTTCCTCCGTCATAACATCTTCTGTTACAATAAACCGGTATGCGCCGGAAAATTCATTTTCTGTAATAATGGTCAGCTCTTTGTTTTTAGAATTTAAAAGCGCAAGACAGGAGCCCAAATCCTTCCCTGTCTTTCCATCCTTTTCCACCGGGATAATGGAAACGCTTGTCGCCAGCCCTGCCCCGGAAACAACGGTGCTTCTTTCTATCGCATGGGTAAAGGTAATCACCAGTGTTTTCTCGTCAGAAAGGGTAATGGACTTCACGCCCGGCCTTGCAATCGTCCGTATCTTGACAGAATCCAGCTTTTCCTGCGCAAAAGCGGATTCCTCCGTTGCGCCGACATACATCTCCAGTTCGGCAGCGCCTTCCCCTACTGCGGTCGCCACGCCCTCGGAATCCACGGTAAAGACAGCTTCGTCCGTAGATTTCCAGTAAATATTGTCCGAGCTGCCAGCTGGGGATATAGCACCCTCAAAAGTATAGGTATCCCCCTGGTATATGTACTGCGTCTGTGTCTTCTCATCACTGATAGACTTATTGATAATATGATTATCCTCCGAACGGTCGCTTGGCACGGTCACTTCAACCTCCGCCTTTAACGTCTTTGTCTTCTGCTTTCCTTTTTTATTCGTATAGGTGACGACGCACTTCACCTCCGCCGTCCCCTTTGTCTTTGGCACAAGGTTACAGTAATAACCCTTCTCTGCATTTCCCTGTCCGGCTTCCTTTGCCACTTTAACTACCTTCGGGTTACTGCTGGTCCAGACAAAGCTGAAATCTTTCAGTTTCTCTGTATTCGTAATCTTTAACGTATATCGGTTGATCTTCCCGACCCCCTGCAGCTTCACTGTCTGCGTGGCAAAAGCAGGTACTGTCGCCGCCTCTGCTGTCTTTGGGAACACCGGAAGCAGCGCTGCCGCCAGGGCAAGTGCTGTAAATACCGCTGTCTTTCTCATTTTCACCATACCTTTTCCATCCTTTCTTTCTCTCTGCCGATATCCTGGATAGACTATTAGGCGTCGGAACAAAACCTGTTCCGGCGCCTTATACTCTATCCTATGTCATTTATTGTTCTTCTGTACAAATCAGTCCTTTGTACCATACCTATCCTTCCTTTACTTCTGTACGCCTGTCATGTCTTCTGTTTCTCAGGCTCTTATGTAATTTATCACTTTTCCTCTGTGATAAATACAAGATACCATTCTTTTTTGTCAAAACTTTGTCGCTTTGTCCGTTTCCTTCTGGCAATGAATCCCATCATCCCTTATCCGCCAAAAACGTCTGCGGCATTCCCCTCATCTCAATGGCAGGCGCACCGCTGCCTTCAATATAATCCTTAGTAATTACAACCCTGCCGATGTTTTCATCCTTTGGAATTTCATACATAATATCTAACATAAACTCCTCTAAAAGAGCACGCAGGGCACGCGCACCTGTTTTCTTCTCTATCGCCTTTTCTGCAATCACTTCCAATGCCTCTTCTGCAAACTGCAGATCCACGGCATCGTAAGATAACAGCTTCTGATATTGCTTAATAATCGCATTCTTGGGTTCTTTTAGCACCCTGACAAGCATTTCTTTATTTAATTCCTCCAGCGCAAAGATAATAGGAAGCCTTCCCAAAAACTCCGGAATCATGCCGAATTCCCGCAAATCCTCCGACGTCACTTTGCTCAGGATATTATAATCTTTGTCATATTTATCCTTCAAATCACTGTAAAATCCCATCGAAGAATGCTTATTTAACCTTGCCTTAATCACGTCCTCCAAATCCGGGAATGCGCCGCCGCAGATAAACAAAATATTGCTGGTATTGACCGTCTGCATCGGCACCATAGCGTTCTTGCTTGTTGCGCCGACCGGAACTTCTACATCCGCCCCTTCCAGCAGCTTTAACAAGCCCTGCTGCACGGACTCTCCGCTGACATCCCGGCTGTGGGCATTGCGCTTTTTGGCTATCTTATCAATCTCGTCAATAAAGATAATGCCATGTTCCGCCTTCTCTACATCGTTCCCTGCCGCCATCAAAAGCTTGGACAGGACAGACTCCACGTCATCCCCGATATATCCGGCCTCGGTCAGGGAGGTGGCGTCCGTAATCGCAAGCGGCACCTGCAAAAGCTCGGCAAGCGTTTTGACCAGATAAGTCTTTCCGCTTCCTGTCGGCCCAATCATCAGCATATTGGACTTTTCAATAACGACGCCGTCGTCCTCCGCCTGCATGGAAACCCGCTTATAGTGGTTATACACAGCCACGGAAATTACTTTTTTCGCATGTTCCTGGCCGATGACATGCTCATCTAGCTGCGCTTTGATGATATGCGGCACCGGCATATGGTTGATATCTAACTCCGGCTGCTTTTTCTTTTTCGGCTGTTTCTCCTTCTTTGGCTTTGCCTGTTCCTGCGCAGGCATACCGCCCATAAAAGAAAACATATTCGGCATACCGCCCGACAGATCCATATAAGGGAAGCTGCCCTGGTTCATCGTGTCGAACGTCTTCTGCATACAATCCTGGCAGATACAGATATTATTCGGAATACGGATCATCTTCCCTGCTTTGCTCTCAGGACGCCTGCAGATATAACAGACCGCCTCCTGATGTTTCTTATCTTCATAATCGCTCATAATTTTCCTTTCTATCCACGTCTAATTGAAGAAATCATTGAAAAAATCATAAAAATCTTCCATTCCGTTCTCTCCGCTGCCGTAGCTGCCGCCATCACCGCCAAAGGTATCTCCGGAATTTCCGCCGTCAGAATTTCCTCCGTTATTTCCCGGCTGCTCCGGGGTATCTGTACTCTTTTCAGAGTCGTCCGGAAGCCCTTCAATCGTAGAAGCCCCTTTCAACTTTGCCTTAATTTCCATCTCTTTATATTTGCCATTGTGGCTTCTCTGGATGGTCAGGGTAATCTCCGTGCCAATCCGATAGCTGTGTACCTTCTCCACCAGCGCTTCCTTCGAGGTAATTTCCATGCCGTTGAGCGCAGTAATGATATCCCCTACCTGGATGCCTGCCTCTTTGGCAGCCCCGTCGTCAGAAACCTCCGAAACATACACGCCGACCGGAATGCCATATACCGTGGCATCGGATGTGACATCCAGACAGCTTACTCCTAAATAGCCCTGTTCCTCTTCTGTCAAAACCTCCCGTTTCATTAACTCGTCCAGAATCGGCGTCGCGCGTGAAATCGGAATTGCAAACCCCATGCCCTCTACGGTACTGTCCGCATATTTAATAGAAGGAATTCCGATCACCTGGCCATTTAAGTTAAGCAGGACGCCGCCGCTGTTGCCCGGATTGATCGCGGCATCCGTCTGTAAAAGAATCATCTTCTCATTATCGTCAACTTCCACTTCCCGATCCTTAGCGCTGATATACCCGACGGTAAGGGACTGCCCGTATCCAAGCGCATTCCCAATCGCTATAACCATTTCCCCAAGCTTGACATCGTCGGAATTGCCCAATGATGCAATTTTAACAGCGTCTAACGTATCCTTTTTTAAACTGTCCTTCTTCACGGAAATCACCGCAAGATCGGCAGAAGAATCCGTTCCTTTGGTGGTTGCCTCCGCCTCTGTCTGATCGATAAAGGTAACTTTAATCTCGCTGGCTCCTTCCACCACATGGTTATTCGTAGCAAGGAACAGCTCCGTATCGCTTTCCCCGATAATAAAGCCGGAACCGCTTCCTGTTGCATCCTGGCTGTAATCCCTGCCAAAGTAATCGCTGTAGGTATTTGTGACCGTACAGTCAATGGAAACTAAGGATTTCACGACTTCTTCTGCAATCTCCGAAACAATCGTGGAGGAATCATAATTGCCGACAGGCGTCTTTTCGATAGTCTGGCTCTGGGAAGGGGTACTGCCGCTTTCCTCCTGCTCTTCTGAGGAAACCTCATCATCAGGAAGTGTCAATCCCTGGTTATCGTCCTGCTGCTGTTGCTGTCCCTGGTCGGCAGCATCCCTCTGCATATTGCCAATCAGCGCATCCGCTCCCCGGAAAGCAACCGCCGCCACAATCCCGAGCACTACTGCGCACCCTGCAATAACAGCAACCTTTTTTGCCGTTCCGCCGGATTTTCCCGGTTCTCCCCTTCTGCCGTCTCCGTATTGCATGTTATGATTCTCCTGATACTCATTATGGAATCCCTGCTGATCCTGATAGGCATTATATCCATAATCCGGCGCTTTATAAGGAGGCGTGCCGGAGGAATACGGGTTCTGGTTCTGATTCTGGCTTTGACTCTGATAAGAACCGCTTTCCTGATGATACGGCTGCTCATTCATCCGGCTTTCCTGATGATATGGCTGCTCATTCATCTGGTTTTCCTGATGATATGGCTGTTCGTGCATCTGGCTTTCCCTGTTATAGTCGCTGCCGCTCGGGACGTTCCCCGTCTCAGCCCCTGCTCCGTCAGAGCTGCCCTGCTCCGGCTGGTTTATTTCCTTCTCTTCTTTATTTTCAAATTCATTTTCCATAGCCGTACTTATCCTCTCTTCCATCTCTCAAATTGTGCTGACAACTGCCTGTAAGTTTTCCCTATACTCTATCATGAATTTGTGTCCTGTCTGTGAAACGAATCTGTCCACAAAACCAAACCTTTTCTATTAGTAACAGTTCAGCCATCAGCTCGATTTGGCTGCTCTGCAGCCTGTTTCGCCGCTAAAGCGGCTAAAATCTCGCTTCTGGCAGAACGCCATATGTCAAAAATAGGGAAATTGCCCCTTTCGAGTAAACTCGACGGTTCCATTTTCCTATTTTTGCCGCATGGCTGAACTGTTACTTCTATTATACTCTCTTTTTCCTTAATTTGCAAACTTTTCACAATTTTTTACTTGCAGGAGCGGAAAGGTTTTTGTATAGTATGATATGTCATGTTATATGCTATACCTGATTAAAAAAACAAAAGGAGCCGTTATGATAAAATCAAACCAGAAAATTTTGAATATCATCCATGTCATTTTAGATGGTATTTTGATCTTTGTTTCTTTCAGCCTTGCTTATTATTTCCGCTTTCTGTGTCCGCTTACTACCAGCATTATCCCGCCAAAAGGGGCATACCGCCTGGAACTTACCTGGTATTTTCCGAGGATGTTCTGGCTGCTTCCTATCTATCTGCTTATTTACTATGCCTGCAATTTATACAGTCCCAAGCGTTTCCACAGCCGCAGGGTAGAACTTCTGGATCTGTGCCGTGCCAATGTCTTCGGCATTGCCGCCTTTACTTTATACACCACCTTCCGGCAGATCCCGGATATTTCCCGCTGGCTGATTATCTACTTTTTTACCATCAATCTTACCTTAAGCTTCTTATTCCGCCGTATCCTTGTAATGGTTCTCCGGCACTTCCGGAAAAAGGGCTATAATCTAAAACATATCGTTATTGTCGGTTACAGCCGCGCAGCAGAGGGCTATATTGACCGTATCCTCAGAAGGCCGGAATGGGGCTACCAGATCCACGGGATTCTGGACGATAATAAACCTGCCGGGGAAACCTACCGCGATATCAAAGTCTTAGGGAAAATTGACAATCTGTTTAAAATTCTTCCCAAAAATAAACTGGATGAAATTATCATTACCTTAAGCATTAATGAATATTATAAATTAGAACATATCGTGACATTCTGCGAGAAATCCGGGGTCCATACAAAATTTGTCCCTGACTACAATAACCTGATACCGACTACTCCGCTGATTGAAGACTTTAACGGCCTGCCGGTTATCAATATCCGTCACGTGCCGCTCTCCAGCCCTGTCAATAAGTTCGTAAAACGCTCTATGGATCTCTGCGGAGGGGCGCTTGCACTCCTCATCGCAGCTATCCCAATGCTGATCGTAGCCATTGTCATCAAAGCCACCTCGAAAGGTCCTCTGATCTATTCTCAGGTGCGTATCGGTCTTCACAACCGGGAGTTTAAAATGTATAAATTCCGATCGATGAAGGTTCAGGAAGAAAACGCCGAGAAAAAGGCATGGACAGTCAAAGACGATCCCAGAGTGACGCCGATTGGAAAATTCATCCGAAAAACCAGTATTGACGAGCTTCCCCAGCTATTTAACGTATTAAAAGGCGATATGAGCCTCGTGGGGCCAAGACCGGAACGCCCGTTTTTCGTAGAACAGTTCAAAGAAGAAATTCCCCGCTATATGATTAAACATCAGGTGCGCCCCGGCATGACCGGGTGGGCGCAGGTCAACGGCTACCGGGGAGACACCTCGATCCCGAAACGAATCGAGCATGACCTTTATTATATTGAGAACTGGACGGTCGGGCTGGATATCAAAATCCTGTTCCTGACGGTATTCAAAGGATTCATCAATCCCAATGCCTACTAAACCATCGCTGTCGAAAATCCTTTGCAAAATCTGATATTGATTTCGCTTGCAAACAGGAGGGAATCGGGGTATAATGATATTAGAACATATGTTCGTGTATAAGTCAAGCCCTATTTTAAATTTTTTCTGCAGTTAATCTTTTACTATACTGCTTTTCAACAGTCACAATAAATTAAGTAAGGAGATTTTTATGGAACAGTATAATGGAAGCCAAATCGTTGTTTTAGAAGGACTGGAAGCGGTCAGGAAGCGGCCGGGCATGTATATCGGGAGCACCGGGCAGCGCGGGCTTCACCATCTGATTTGGGAAATTCTTGACAACAGCATTGACGAGCACCTTGCCGGTTTCTGCACGGAAATCCAGATCACGCTTAAAAAAGACGGAGGCATTACGATACAGGACAACGGCAGGGGCGTCCCTGTGGACATGCACCCGGCAAAGCATATTCCGACCGTCCGTGTCGTCTATACGATTCTCCATGCCGGAGGCAAGTTCGGCGCAGGCGCTTATAAGGTATCCGGCGGCCTGCACGGTGTCGGCGCCTCCGTCGTCAACGCCCTCTCCAAAAGCATGATTGTAGAAATCCGGCGCGGCGGCAAAATCTACCGGGACGAATACGAAGAGGGCGGCAAACCTGTCCTGTCCCTCGATAAAGACGGGCTTCTGCCTTCTGTTGGGAACTGCCGGAAAAATGATACGGGAACGAAAGTCACCTTCTACCCTGACGACAGTATCTTTGAAACGGTAGAGTTTAAGGCAGATACCATTAAAAAGAAGCTGAAGGAAATCGCCTATCTGAATAAAAATTTAAAAATCACCTTCCATGACCAGAAAACAGGAGAAACTTCCGTTTACCAGGAAGAATACGGCATCCAGAGCTTTATCCGCTACCTCAACCGGGAAGCGGATGTCCTTCATGAAGAACCCATTTACATCGAAGGCGTTTCCGGTGAAATTGAGGTGGAAATCGCTTTTCAGTATACTGCCGCCTTTTCCGAGCAAATTAACGCCTACTGCAACCGCATTAATGTCGTGGACGGCGGAACGCTTGTCACCGGATTTAAGACTGCGCTTACCCGCGTTATGAACCAGTATGCAAGGGAGCTTGGCGTCTTAAAAGAAAAGGACGAGAACTTTGACGGCAAAGACATCCGCAACGGCCTTGTCGCCATCATTTCCATCAAGCACCCGGATCCGCAGTTTGAAGGCCAGACCAAGACCAAGCTCGGCAACACCGACGCCAAAAGCGCGGTTGACGAAGTATTCAGCACGCAGGTACAGCGTTACTTTGATAAGAATGTTGAAGTGCTTAAAAAGATCCTGGAAAATTCCGCCAAGTCCTACCGCGCCAGGAAAGCCGGGGACAAGGCAAGGACCGCGGCCTTAAAACAGCTCGCTGATGTCGATACCAGAAGCAAGCTGGCAAGCTGCTCTTCCAAGAACCCTTCCGAATGTGAAGTTTATATTGTGGAGGGAGATTCCGCAGGCGGCACGGTAAAGACCGCCAGGAACCGCAAGACGCAGGCTGTCCTTCCGCTGCGCGGAAAGATCTTAAATGTGGAAAAAGCAACGCTGGAAAAGATCCTGTTAAATAATGAAATTAAATCCATGATCGCCTCCTTTGGCTGCGGCATCGGGGAAGAGTTTGATATCAGCAAGCTCCGCTATGACAAAATTATCATCTTAACCGATGCCGACGTGGACGGCGCCCATATCAGCACCCTGCTGCTTACCTTTTTCTACCGCTTTATGCCGGAGCTTATTATGGAAGGAAAAGTATACCGCGGACTCCCGCCGCTTTACAAAGTAGAATATGAAACTTCCGAACAAACCGAAGGCACTGCCTCCAAGACAAAAAAAAGAACGAAAAAACGTTTAAGCAAATATCTGTTTGATGATTTTGAGCTGGAGCAGTTCCGCAAAACAGGCAATAAAATCCTTAATTTACAGCGCTACAAGGGCCTGGGGGAAATGGACGCCGAACAGCTCTGGGAGACAACCCTCGATCCGGAATCCCGAATCCTGGCAAAAGTATCCATTTCCGATACCGTTGAGGCGGATGAAATCACCTCCTTACTGATGAGCAGCAACGTACCGCCCCGCCGGGAATTTATCATGTCAGAAGGCAAGTATGCGAATATAGATTTATAATTGACAAAAAACAAAGGTACTGATACAATAAAAATGTCCTTACGGACAGAAGCACTGCAAGCGGCAGGCGGTTGGCTAATCCCCGGAAAGGGGGTGAGGCATATGCGGATTACATTACATATTGGTAATTATACCATAACTATCAGTGTAAGAAGCAACAACCGCCACTCAGCCAAGTGACGGTTGTTTAAATACATTTAAGCTAACCTGTATCAGAAGCTAACCGCATATTGCAGTGCTTCTTTTTATTGTTATTATATGCGGAAACTTTTTAAATGTCAACTCTGAACTGTTACTTTAAACAGCCACGCGGCCAGACATTTCTTTTGAAAAGTCCGGTATGAATTGATAATTTTTCGCAATAAAAATTTCAGGATTTTCAAAAGAAACTGTCTGTGGCAGTGGCGTTCCTTTTAACAGAATTTAAAAAATTAATTGCATTATTCCAAAAGGAGAATCAAACTTTATGCTGACAAAAGAGCAAACCATCATTGAACTTGATTTCGCAGAGGAGATGAAGAATTCCTACCGCGATTACGCCATGAGCGTTATTATGGCGCGCGCCCTGCCGGATGTCCGGGACGGATTAAAGCCGGTGCAGCGCCGAATCCTTTATGCCATGAATGAGCTTGGCCTCGACCCGAAAAAGCCGCACAGAAAAAGCGCGCGTATTGTCGGCGACACAATGGGCAAGTACCATCCGCACGGGGACAGCTCTATCTATGACGCCCTGGTGCATATGACCGAGGATTACTCCCTCTCTATCCCGCTGGTGGACGGCCACGGCAATTTCGGCTCGATTGACGGCGACAGCGCGGCAGCCATGCGTTATACCGAGGCTCGTTTATCCGAAGGCGCCATGACGCTCCTCAATAACCTCGACAAAGATCTGGTGGATTTTATCCCAAACTTCGACAACAGCGAAAAAGAGCCTGTGGTCCTGCCTGCCTCCCTGCCGAACCTCCTAATCAACGGAACTACCGGGATCGCCGTCGGAATGGCTACCAGCATCCCGCCCCACAACCCGGGAGAAGTCATTGACGGAGTCATTGCCTTTATGGATGTCCCGAACATTTCCAACGAACAGCTCATGCTCTGCATTCCCGGCCCGGATTTCCCGACCGGCGGCATCATCACCAATCCGGACGATATCGCAAATATTTACAGCACCGGGGAAGGGCGTTTAAAAATCCGCGCCAAATATGAGATTGAAAACAGCGACTACGGCAGGAAAAATATCGTTATCACCGAAATTCCCTACACGATGGCAGGAAATAAGACCAAGCTTGTGGAAAGCTTAAGTGCCGTCATGAAGGACAAGGTTTTTGATGAAATCTATGATGTGCGGGACGAATCCTCCAAAGAAGGCATCCGCATTGTCGTAGAAGTCAAAAAAGACCGCGATATCCAGAATCTTTTAAACGGCTTATTTAAGAAAACACCGTTAGAAGATACCTTAACAGTCAATCTCCTTGCCGTTAAGGACAAGCAGCCGATTGTCTTTGACTTAAAATCCATGATCGCGGAATTCGTCACCTTCCAGGAAGAGCTTTATACGAAGGAATACCGGCATCTCCTGAAAAAAGCGGAAAGCAGGAAAGAAATCGTGGATGGCTTAATCCGTGCGACCGACGTTATCGATCTGATTATTGAAATCCTCCGCGGCAGCAGCAGCACCTCACAGGCAAAAAACTGCCTGATCCACGGCAATACCGAAAACATCCGTTTTAAAAGCAGGGCTTCCGAACAACAGGCTTCCTCCCTCGACTTCACAGAACGGCAGGCGGATGCCATCCTTTCCATGCCGCTCGGACGGCTGATTGGCCTGGAAATCCAGAAACTGCATGAAGAAGGGAAGGAATTATTAAAGTCCATTGACAACTGCCATAAAATTCTCGGGAACACGAAGGAGCTCCATAAAGTCATTAAGAAGCGTTTAAAAGAATTTAAAAAACAGTTTTCTGCGCCAAGACGCACACTGCTTACCAATATCGCCAACACGGACTATGTGGAAGAATTTAAAGAAGAAGATCTCATGATCCTGATTGATAAGTTCGGTTACACGAAATGTATGGACAGCGCAAGCTGCGGGCGCATGAATGAGGAAAGCCTGAAAGAATTTGCCCATATCATCCCCCTTAAGAATACAGATAAACTATGCCTGTTTACCGCAGAGGGAAATCTGTACCAGCTAAAGGCATCCTCCATCCCGCGCTGCCGCGCCAAAGACAAAGGGACGCTTCTCCAAAGCCTCTGTAAGCTCGGGCAGGAAGATATCCTTTTGTATACCAGCTTCTCCGCCCTGTTTGAAGCCCAGCTGCTCTTTACAACAAAACACGGATACATAAAACAGGTATCCGGAACAGAATTTGAAACGGTCCGCGCCGTGACTGCATCCACCAAACTTGAGCAGGAGGACAGAATCGCCGGCATTACCCTGCTGTCCGCTTCCGACGTACTGGAAAACAGCCATAAGGTTATCCTGATTACCAAAAAGGAAAAGACGCTTGGCTTCCCGCTTTCCGATGTTTCTGAAATGAAAAAGACTGGGCGCGGCGTCAAAGCTATGCAGCTAACGGACGGGGATGAGATCGAGCTTGCCCTCTGCATTCCGCCGGCACAGGAATCCTTTGTATTCCGGGAAAAAGAAATCCCTGCCAAAAAAATCAAAATGCGCCGACGCGGCGCAAAAGGGGAAAAGATAAACCTGTCAGTTTAGAAATTCCAGAAAAGATCCTCTTCAAAATCTGCCCGTGAAGATGTGCAGAGATTTAGAATAGAACATGCCCTGTAACAGATTTTTTTCGAAAATCCATTACAGGGCATGACCTGAATCCAGCGCCAGGATTCACAAACGAATCTTGAATTTTTTCCGAATCTCCACGCATCGTCGCAAGATTCTCTTATCAGAGAACAACCTGTTCCTTAATACTTGATATCCTTTAAAATATCACAGAAATCAAAGGTTGCGAAGTAATCCTTTGGCGTCTCTGCCCTGCGGATTAACTGCGTGCTCCCATCTTCCTTTAACAGCACCTCCGCCGATCTTAATTTTCCATTATAGTTATAGCCCATAGCAAAACCATGCGCTCCGGTATCATGGATTACCAGGAAATCCCCCTTGTCAATTTTCGGCAGCATACGGTCAATCGCAAACTTATCATTATTTTCACAAAGAGAACCTGTAATGTCGTATTTATGATCGCACGGCTCCCCTTCCTTCCCCATCACGGTAATGTGATGGTAAGCTCCATACATGGCAGGGCGCATCAGGTTGACCGCGCAGGCATCCACGCCAATATATTCCTTATGCGTGTGCTTCTCATGGATTGCCTTCGTGACAAGATGTCCATACGGAGCCAGCATAAACCGCCCCAGCTCGGTAAAGATGGCGACATTGCCCATGCCTGCAGGAACCAGAACCTCTTCATAGACCTTCCGCACGCTCTCGCCGATGACTTCAATATCATTCCCTTCCTGATCCGGCTTATAAGGGACGCCGACACCGCCGGATAAGTTGATAAACTGAATATCCGCGCCTGTCTTTTCCTTCAGCTCCACCGCCAGCTCAAACAAAATCCTGGCAAGTGTCGGATAATATTCATTGGTTACGGTATTGCTTGCAAGGAAAGAATGGATGCCAAAATGCTTCACGCCCTTTGCCTTTAAAATCTGATAGGCTTCTATAATCTGTTCATGGGTCATGCCGTACTTGGCATCCCCCGGATTGTCCATAATGCTCGTGCTGATTTTAAACACGCCGCCCGGATTATAACGGCAGCATACCGTCTCCGGCAGCTTTCCGCACGCCTCCTCCAGCGCCTCGATATGGGTAATATCATCTAAATTAATATAGGCATTGATTTCCTTTGCCTTCGCAAACTCCTCTAACGGCGTATCATTGGAGGAAAACATGACATCCCCCGGCTTGTTGAAGCCAAGCGCCTCGGACATCATCAGCTCTGTCATTGAGGAACAGTCCGTGCCGCAGCCTTCCTCCTGCAGAATCTTTAAAATAAACGGGTTTGGCGTCGCCTTCACCGCAAAATATTCTTTAAAGCCCGGGTTCCAGGAAAACGCTTTCTTCAATTTCCTTGCATTCTCCCGAATCCCTTTTTCATCGTACAGATGGAACGGGGTCGGATAACTCTTGTTCATCTCCTGTAACTGCTCCAGCGTAACAAATGGTTTTTTCATAGTCACTTTTTCCTCCTGTTTATCATTAAACTTCACTTTTTAAATCCATAATCCATTTATCCGGATAGCGGTAAATATCCTCCGGTGTCTCAATGCCGTACCGGGAAGAAATTTCTTTAAAATATGCCTTCATCGTGTCATGGCTGATGATCTTATTGTTCATCTTATCACGGGAAATTTTAAAAAACGTCTTTTCCCTGTTCATCATGGCAGAAAACATCCGGGTACCATACCAGCTAAACGCCTCAATCACCCCGTCAATCACCCGCTCTTCTTTCTCCGTCAAAGATTTATCCCCTAAATCCAGCACCGACGGGACACGCACCGACATCCACCGGAACACTTCCAGGTAAGGATAGCCGTCATTGTTAATCTGGTAATCCTCTTTAAATAACGCAGTATCATTCAGTGCAAGGGAAAAACCCTGCACATAATACAAAAGCGCCTGTGCATCGGTCGGGCTGATAAAGCCCTGATACCGGTTAATAATATACTGCACTACGACATTAATCTTCGTATCCAGAAGCTTTGCCACTACTGCCCTTTTACTCTTGCGGTAAGCCACGCCTGTCAGCTGTTCTTTGTTCTCTTCCAAAATCATATAATAATAAGAAGGATTCTCAAGAATCATCTGAAGCTTCCCGGCATATTCCTTCGTAGGAACATCCCCTTCCAAATAGCGGATAATCGTTGTTTCCCCCCACCCCAATAATTTAGACAATGGTTTCTTTCCAATGCGGTACTCATCAAGAATCCTGCGGATATCATCTACTGTCACCTGAGCTTCCATATTCATGCCAATCTCCTCCTTCGCAAACGGTGGCTAAATTCAAGACTCACTTCCATCTCCCATCTGATATATATGTTATTATATAATATCATTTACACTATCATTTTTATTCTAATATATCCCATCTTTAAAATCAAGTACATTTTAATAGATCATACAACTCTTTTATTGTCCCGCAATAATATTCCGGCGGAAACTCTGTTGTTTTCAAATCCTCTTCCTTTGCTTCCCCGGTAAACACCGCCAGAGTATCCACCCCTGCGTTTAAGCCGCAGGCAATATCGGTATAAAGCCTGTCTCCAATCACAAGGATATCTTCTTTCCGGTATCCGTTCTCTTCCGCCGCCATCGTCACCATCATGGGGTTCGGCTTTCCAAGATACTCCGGCTCGCGCCCTGCGGCGCAGGCAATCATGCCGCAGATAGCCCCGCAGTCCGGGATAAACCCGAAGGAAACCGGACACGCCAAATCCCTGTTGGTCGCATAATATTTAACATCCTCTGCCGTCAGAAGCCTGCAGATATCCGTTACTTTCTGATAGGTCAGCTCACTGTCAAACCCGACTACGGCAGCTTTGATATTTCCGGGACCTTCTTCCGGCACCGTCTCCGTCACAGACAGCCCGAACGATTTCAATTCCCTGATAAACGACTTCGTTCCAAGCACATATAACAAATCCTGCTCATGATGTTCCTTTAAAAAATGCGCTGTCACATAGCCTGCCGTCAGAAAATTAGAGCGGTCCACCTTAAGCCCCATCTTCGTATATTTTTCCACATAATCCTCAATTCCTTTCGTGGAATTATTGGTAATAAACACATATTTTCCGCCGCGCTTTTTGACAAGATTTAAAAAATCCAAAGCCCCGTCAATCCAGTCTGCATCCAGTGATACCGTACCATCAATATCCAGAAGGAACAGCTTTTTTGATTTAAGCGCATCATTAATATACTGCATTTCCTGCCACCTTTCGATTACGGCAAAATCGGAAGCCCAAAATCCCGTGATTCTGCACTCCCGATCCCATTCCTATTTTCCTATAAAAGCCCCGCCAGGCGGCTGTTATTCCCCATCCTTTTTCTTTCCTCTAAGGTTTAAATCTTCCTTGATCTTCGTAGTAGAGATCCCTTCCGTCCTCGGCAGATACACCACCTCACAGTAGTCCTTAAGGAAGTCAAACTTTCCTTTCCAGTCGTCTCCCATCACAAAGACATCGACCTGATTGTTGACAACATCGTCAATCTTCTGTTCCCAGGTATATTCCGGCAATACTTCATCCACATATTTAATCGCCTCTAAAATCTTTTTCCGATCCTCAAAGCTGTAATACGCCTTTTTATTTTTGATGGCGTTAAATTCATCCGAAGAAACCACCACGATCAGATAATCCCCCAGCTCTTTGGCACGGCGCAAAAGATTAATATGCCCTACATGGAGGAGATCATAGGTTCCATAAGTAATTACTTTTTTCATTTTTCATTTCCTTTCTTCCTGATTTCTGTATTTATTCTTCCTCATCAATTTCCAGTTTCTGCTGATAAATGTCAATCACCGTATCTGTATCTCCGTCTGCCACAATTTCCCCATTTTCCAGCAGAACAGCACGGTTACAAACCTTCCGCACCTGCTCAATCGAATGAGAAACGAATAAAACCGTAATCCCTTTGTCAAACATCCTTTTCAGCTTACGGATACACTTCCTGCGGAACCTTGCGTCGCCCACGGCAAGCACCTCGTCCAGAATCAGGATATCCGGCTCCATAATCGTAGCGATGGCAAACCCAAGCCTCGCCCTCATGCCGGAAGAATAATTTTTAATCGGAATATCCATAAAACGCTTCAAACGGGCAAACCGGACAATCTCATCATATTTTTCATCAATCAGCGCTTTGGAATACCCCAGCATCGCCCCGTAAAGATAAATATTCTCGCTGCCGGTATACTGCTTGTCAAACCCGGCGCCAAGCTCCAGCAGGGGGACCAGATCGCCCTGGTGCTCCACGGTCCCCTCAGTCGGGCTCATGACGCCGGCAATAATTTTCAGCAGCGTGCTCTTCCCTGCGCCGTTCAGTCCCAGAATGCCGACGCGCTCTCCTTTTTTGATGGAAAGATTGATTCCCTTTAACGCATGAAACGTCTCATACTGCACTTTTCCCTGGAGGCGCTTAATCACAAACTCCTTAAAATTGTCAATCTTTTCTGCGCTCAGGTTAAACGTCATGGAAACATTCTCTACCTTAACCGCAACATCCTTTTCCATACAGATCTCCCATTCCTACACATAGAAAATAAACTTATCCTGGTTCTTCTGGAAAACATAAATCCCCACAAAGAACAGCGCAAAACTAAACGCTGCCGTAATCCCCAGCGTCTGCCATGCAAACGGCTCCACAGAGGACGGGATAATGCTCTGGCGGAACAAAAGAATCACCATATAAACCGGGTTAAGCCTTAAGACCCAGCCGTACCCATGCTTTATTACCAGAGACACATCATAGAAAATCGCACAGGTATACATAATCAGGGTCAGCGCGACATTCCACAGATACTGCATGTCCCGGAAAAAGACCTCTAACGTCGCCAGAATCAGCCCAATCCCCGTTGACATGAAAAAAATCAACAGAATCGGCACAATGCTGAACAATGCCATCAAAGATACCGGCGCCTGCAGGGCAACAGCAACCCCTACCAGCACAATCAAAGACAGCAGGAAAAAAATAAAATTAGAAAAAATCGTCGTCAGGGGATAAATCACCTTCGGAACATTGACCTTCCTTAACATCGCTGAATTGGTCTGGATTGCCTTCATCGCCGATTTTGTCGCACCGGAAAAAAAGCTGTAAATCAATTTTCCCGTCAGGACATAAAGCGGAAACAGGCGATCGCTTTTTCCCTTTAACTGTGAAAACACAAAACACAATACAATCATTGTCAGCAGCGGCTCTAACAGGGTCCAGATATAACCCATATAAGAACGCCTGTATTTGAGCCGGATATCCCTTGTCACAAGCTGCTGTATCAGAAAGTGGTATTTTTTTGCATTTTTTATAACTGACTGCATACGAATCCCTTTCTTGCCTAACTATTACTCATCCTCCCGGAGGCGGTTAATCGCGCTGAAAATCGCGCGGACAGAAGCCCTGGTAATATTGGAGCTGATACCGACGCCATAGGTCGCTTCGTTGGTATCCTCATTTAACAAATGGATATATGCCGCTGCCTGCGCATTAGATCCTATGCTTAAGGCATGTTCGGTATAGTCCAGCACCTTAATCTTGACGCCCAGCGTCTCCTGGAAGCCTCTCTGGACAGCATCAATCGGTCCGTTCCCGACCACTTCAAAATGTTTTTCCTCACCGTGATCCGTATAGGTCAGGTTGACCTTTGTATCAAAGTTGTCGTCCGTATCCGTGAGATCCTCTACCTTGCATTTCCGGAAATGCAGCGGCTCCTTCTTTTCCAGATAATGCTCGCGGAACTGCTCCATAATCGTCTCCGGCGCAACCTCGCCCTGACGTTCCGCAATCTTCTGGATAATATCCGCAAATTCCTTGTGCATACCCTTTGGCAGCTTAAAGCCATAGTATGTATCCATAACAAAGGCAACGCCGCCCTTCCCGGACTGGCTGTTAATGCGGACAATCGGCTCATATTTCCTGCCCAGATCGGACGGATCAATCGGCAGGTACGGAACCTCCCAATGCTCCAAGCCTCTCTCTTTCAGAGCCTGGATGCCCTTATTGATGGCATCCTGATGGGAACCGGAAAAAGCGGTAAATACTAACTTCCCGGCATACGGATGCCTTGCGCCGATCGGCATTTTATTGCAACGCTCATACATCTCAATAATCTCATTGACATTTTCAATATTAAGCTCCGGGTTCATCCCCTGAGAAAACATATTATAGGCAATATTGAGCAGATCCACGTTTCCGGTGCGCTCCCCGTTTCCAAACAGGGTGCCTTCAATACGGTCAGCGCCCGCAAGCAGCGCAAGCTCCGCAGCCGCAACCGCCGTGCCGCGGTCATTGTGCGGATGGACGCTTAAAATTACCCGCTCCCTGTCCTTAAAATGGCGGCACATCCACTCAATCTGATCGGCATAGACATTCGGCGTCGTCATCTCCACCGTGGAAGGCAGGTTGATAATCACCTTTTTATCCTTAGAAGCCCCCCAGGTATCCATGACATCCTCGCAGACCTCCAGCGCATAGTCAAGCTCCGTCCCGGTAAAGCTCTCCGGAGAATACTCCAAAATCACTTCCCCGTCATAATTTTTCATATACTTCTTTACCATATTCGTGCCGTCAATCGCAATCTGCTTTACCTCATCCTTACTCATATGAAAGACAACATCCCTCTGGAGCGTGGAGGTGGAATTATAGATATGGACAATCGCCCGCTTAATTCCCTGGATCGACTCAAAGGTACGCTTAATCAAATGCTCCCTGCACTGTGTCAGAACCTGCACCGTCACATCGTCCGGAATCATCTTCCGATCCACTAACTGGCGGAGAAAATCAAATTCAATCTGGGAAGCCGAAGGGAAGCCAATCTCAATCTCCTTAAACCCAAGCTTTATCAGCTCATTGAAAAACTGGATCTTCTCTTCCACCACCATCGGCTCAATCAAAGCCTGGTTTCCGTCACGCAAATCGACGCTGCACCAGATCGGCGCTTTCTTAATCTCTTTATTCGGCCACTCTCTTTCCGGATAATCCACCACCGGAACTCTTTTATATCTCTGATAATTTAACATACTTTCTTTCCTTTCCGACTCCTGATATCTGTCTCTGATTATTTCCGTGGTTCCTTCCGCGTAACATTTTCCCATTATAGCACCCTGTTTTTTATTTTGCAATCCCTTCTTCCAGCGGGATTACGGATTCTCCCAGGCCGCCGAGGATCAGGGCTTTCAAATTTTTGAGGGCAAGCTCCTCATCTTCCCCGTCACATTCCAGCGTGATCTCATTTCCATACTTGACCTGCGCGGCAAGCACGCTTAACACGCTTTTCGCATTATACTTCCCGCTCGGCTTGCAGATATTGATTTTGCATTTATACTCCAAAGCTGCCGAGCATAAATGCTTTGCCGGCCTCATATGCAGCCCCACCCGGTTTAAAATCACTAAATTTGCGCTTACCATAACAATTCCCCCTTACTTTCACCTTCTGCAAAGGGCTGCCGATAAGCGCAGCTCTCACGGAGAACTGCACCAGGTCCCAGCGCCTTTGCTGAGATTTTTATTCTATTTTATGCTATTCTCTACGATTCAATCCTTACCTCTAACTGTAACCCTGTCGTACTTATCTTACCCGTTTTTGGCTCGTCAAATACAATATCGACCAAATGCCTTCCCGGTTTCAGTCCTTTCACATTAATATGCGGATTTAATTTTTTTATATCCAGCTTTTCTAAATTTTGTTCCACATCCAAAACCGTCACCAGCAGCTCCCCGCTGTCTTTCTTCTTATATTGATACCGTTCCGATGCGCCTTTGATTTTCACATCGGATTTGGTAAAGCTGAACTTCTTCGCTATCCACTGCTCCACCATCAGCTGGACGCTGACCTTCGGGTTCACGCTGGACACTACCACCCTGTCCGGGAGATAATTTGCCACATCCACCGTAACCTCCCCGGTCTGGTTCCGACCCGTCAAATCCACCGGAATCACCAGCTCCTTAATTTCATCCAGGTACTTCTGTCTCCCGGCGATAATTACCTGCTTCGGCTCATATTCCACCGAAGTGCATTCAAAACCATAGTCCACCTTTCCCTTTACATCAATCGTAACAGGGACCGTCTTGGTCTTGCGCACCTCCAGCCGTACCAACACCTGGCTGGCGCTGAATTTATACTTATCCTGATCTAACTCCTCCCCATTGGCATCATAGGCCTTCGGTTCCGCTGTCGTGACCAAATCCTTTTTCGCATTGGAAACATCCACCTCCAGCCGTACCTCCGCCACTTTCTTTACCTGCGTCTTTGCCCCGGTCACTTTAATAATATTCGGCTTGGAAGTAGCGTCCACGACATAGTACTCATCCGCCACCGTCCCGACCTGCTGAATCACCGGGACAAACTGGGCCGTCTTCATATTTTCCAAAGACACCCGAAGCGTCTGCACCCTGCCCAGGGAACAGTTTAAGGACGGGTACTTCGTGCATTCCGGGTAAATATTGACGGAATTTACCAAAGATAACTGCGATAAATCCGCCGTCGCCTGCAGATCCTTCATCGTGATATTGTCTACCAGGCTCTTCTTTCCCGTAACCATAATGTCCACGGTTTCCCCCTGCACGACTTCATACACCTTATCCAAAGTCGATACTGCCTTTTCATTGATAATCGTCACCGGAACACTGGTAAACTGCCGGGAACGCACCGGATCTTCAATATTGATAACCGCTCCCCAGAAAACAATGGCAAGGAACAATGATAATATTTTAATGCCGAGATTGTTCGTAAGCTTTCCTTTCAATCATTTCCTCTCCTTTTCCCTCTTCGGAATAGTTTAATCTTCTTAAATTCTATGGAACGGTTATGCCCTTCCAGCAAAATCTGCTTTAAAACTTCCGTACTGACATTTCTCCTGAGCTTCCCGTCAATGGCTACGGAAATACTTCCCGTCTCTTCCGAAACAATCAAAGTGATAGAATCCGTCACCTCACTGACGCCCACGCCCGCGCGGTGCCTCGTTCCCAGCTCCTTGCTAAGCTCCATGCTGTCTGAAAGCGGCAGATAGCAGGTCGCCGACGTAATCCTGTCCCCGCGGATTAAAACCGCCCCGTCATGCAGCGGAGTATTATGCTCAAAAATATTAATCAGAAGCTGGCTGGTGACAATGGCGTCAATCGGGATGCCGGTGCGCTCAAAATCGCCCAGCCCCGTATCCAGCTCAATGACAATCAATGCCCCCGTTTTCGCTTTGGCAAGCTCGGAACAGGCGCGTACAAGCTCCTGCACCGTCTTCTTGCTGTAACGCTCATTCTCCTCGTCCCCGTCCTCCGCGGAAAAAAGCTGAAGCTTGATGTTCTGCCTGCCAAGCTGTTCCAGCGCCCTCCTCAATTCCGGCTGGAAAATCACTAAAAGAGCGGTAATCCCAACGCCCATCGTGTTGGTAAACAGCCATAAAATCACGTTCCACTCCAGCATATAGGACAAAACATAAAAGAAAAACAGCATAACAAGCCCTTTGCACAGGTTCCATGCCCGCGTATCCCGAATCCACAAAATCACATAATAAATAAAAATAGTCAGGATCCCAATTTCAACAAGATCCAATAGCCGGATGGAAGGAAATGTTATCTGTGTTAAATATTTCTCCGCCAATTCCCTGAGCTTTTCCATCAATCGTTTATCCCTGCTCTTTCCCTCTGTTCTGTCTCGTCTTCCTTCGTATCATTCCTTTTTTTCACTGGAAACCTGCTGTAATGTCTCATACAGATCCGCCGTGTTATTGGTAATCTTCTGTGCATTAATCCTCTTTACCCTGACCTTTGGCGCCGCCACCTGCATCTTCGGGACAGCTTTGACATAGTAATAATAATCATCATCCGAAAACTCGATCTGCTCGATACGGGAATAATCTAACGGCAGCGCAATAAACTGTATCAGCATGGCAAGCCCGGCGGATACCAGGGAGCCAAGCAGGAGCAGAAGCGGCTCTCCCTCCACTCTTAAAGCCAGCTCCCCGATCAAAAGGATTGTCAAAAACAGCACCGTCCCCGCCAAAACAGCAATCAGGAAGGCGTGGGGAACGGCCAGCCTGCGTATCAGATATACGATAAGGACCACCACCGTCACCGCCGCCAGATAAAGCGGCATCGCCTTATTCTGTAAAAATTCCTCCATCAGCCCCTGATAAGAATTCATAACATTGTCCAAAGTCACCCCGCCGCCCAAAGCCGCCGTATTCTTAAAGCTCTCAAATAAAAAATAAACCACCATGCCGCAAAAAGAGGACACAGCCCCGACAGGCTCCGCCATCAGCCCCAGCAGCAGGGCAGGCAGCAGCGGAATATGAAAAAACATTGCTAACGGCATCAGTACAATCACATAGCTATAAGCGGATACATACCGCTCAAACAGCAGAAACAGGACCAGAAAAACGCCGAGGACAGGCAGCGCAAGCAAAGAAGCCAGCGCATAGGCATGAACCAGCGCAAGCATTGCCATCATCAGCACAAAACCGGCAGGCGGGACAAACGCAGAAATCAGGGAAACCACAACAAGGACAATCCCGTTCTTCAGCCGCTCGTCGTAGCCAAGCGTCTGATTCATAAAAATAAGCACAATCAGGGAAAGCACAAACTTCCACAAAGGGCGCAGAAGCACTTCATAATCCCTGTATATCACACGCAGCCTGTCGCGCCAAACCAACAGTTTTGTCATCCTTTCCCCTCCTATTCTTTCTCCTGCTCTTTTTCCTGTTCTTCTTCCCTGTAATACCGCCGCATGGAACGAAGATTATTATAATGCTCTTTCAACCGTCCTTTCGACTGCCGATACCGGTGCATGGCAGAAAATACCGCCGCAATTTCCGAAAAAAACAATACCAGAAGATACACAGCAGCGCCAAGAAACAGATAGAGCTGATAATTCTCCGACGTCACCTGCTTCACAAAATAATCAGCTTTATATGCCGCCAACATAAAAAGGATCAGCGCCATAGCCGCCGTAACGCGGAAAAACGTCTTCAAGATCTCATAACGCACATAATCCAGATTAGAATAAGAAGATATCCGGATATCCCCTTTTCCCGCACCTTTTTCATAAACTGCAAGCCTTGCCATCACTGCAATTTTACGTTGATCCAGCATAAAAACCCTTCTCCTCCATTTTTTTCTTTTTTAATTATATCATGATCCCGGGGGAAAGGCAACTAAAAAACGCAGGGACAGCTTTCGCTGTCCCCGCGCCCTTTTCTCATAGAATCATAACAGAAATATTAGTTTGTTGATAATTTCTCAATATCTCTTTCTATAGAATTACCATCAGTATTTAAAGTTAGATCTCCGCCAAATTCATCATTCCAGTCAAGATCAGCCCCTGTAGCAAACCGGCTTCCTGCAAAAATAGCCTGTGTATTAAAGGTTGTCATACCAGAAAGTGCCACACCGTTATTATTGGTAAGACTAGCGCTTAACTTAACAGAAGTACTGTCAATACCTGTCAGTGTACCATCCTCTAAGTAAATCGTAACACCATTTGGAAGAACTTTTTCACCTTTGGTTGTGTTTACACGGATACCCTTATCTATATCTGTACCAACCGGCAGTGTCACACCGTTGACAGTCCAGTTAGACGGATTCAGTACAGTCTGAGACAGCGGCGCCATAGCCGGGTAAGAAGTAAACTCAACATAAAGCGCATCTCTCTGCCCATCTTTTCCATTAACTTTGTCAAGCTGTGAAGCATTCGGAGTAGCTGCTTTTGCATCCGCAAGTACACTCAATACTCTGAAGGTCTCACCTACAGAATCATCACCAACCGTGAAGTCATAGCTAATAGTCTTAGAAGTATTGCCGACATCATCAGATACTCCTGTGACATACAGTGTATAATTACCCGTTGGCAATGTTGTTGTCTTAATACGAATCATTTCATCAGTTAAGCTAGAATAGCCCTGAACCTCTGCATTCCAAATCTTCTTGGTATCCTTGCTGTAAATCCTTACGCTGATATCAGCTAAGCTCTCTAAAGTATTCTGATCCTTATCAACGCCCTCTCCATTGACAGTTCCAAGCACCTTATCCCAGCTTGGCGTAATTGTATGTCCATACTGGTTAAAGCAGTCATTTCTGCCCTGTACCGGTTCCGTAAATACGATATCATATACAGAATTATGGGTATCATTAACCATATTAAACTCTTTGATATCCGGAGAAGTACCGTCATAACTTGTCACTACGCCGCTAAGCGCCTTAGTAACACCTGCTGCATTAGCTCTATGAACATTATTAGCAGGAATATCTCCTTCATTTTGAATACCATTTGCTAAATTCGTAACCGAATGCCATGCCAATCCAACACCTAATGTATAGTTATAATATAATTTATCATCCCAGCTGTAATCCTTCAGCCTCGTCCAGTCCTTTGTTACTTCCATCTTAAGGCGTGGAAGCCCTTCTGGCGTATCTTCAATCCTTGTCAGCTTAAAGTCCTGACCAAGACCACGCTGCCAATCCCAAATTGTACGATTAAATCCACGGGTTGCATCTACCCATGCACCGTTATCAAGGTTTCTAATTCTAATCGCATTCCTATCTTCAGGATCAAACAGCTGCTTTGCTTGCGGATCTTTATAACGTAAATAAATAATTCCTTTATTATCATCATCGGTAGTAGTGTCGCTAAGATTCTTATCACCATGACCAACCCACTGATATGTCCCATCTTCTCTTTCAACTGAAGTAAGTTCCTGGCCAACTGCAACACCAGCTAATTCCTGAATTGGCGTTGTAAATGTGATAATATACTGTTCTGGGGACTGTGCCTCTACACGAATATCAGGAACCTCCGTATTTTCTGCGATAGTAAAGTTGAGGGATTTGGAAACCATAGTATTCGCATTATCTGATAATGCAGCATAGTCACCGATATTCTTTACCGTCAATGTATACTGGCCTGGACGGAAGTATACCTGTGTATTTGCATTATCCATAGTACGGCCTTCGATCTTTTCCTGCCCATTACCAAGCTCAATAATAATCTCATCCCTGTTAAGACCGTATTTATTATTCTCATCTACGGCAGTATAAATCTTCAGACCATAACCATAAGACGACTTATAGCCATCTCCTGACTCATAATAATCTCCATTCGTGCTTGTAAGGCTGCCCAAATTAGTACCATTGATACTATAATTATTAAGATTAAATGCACTCTTTATCCATTTATCTTTATTATCCTCATTCATCTTAATTTCATTATTTAAATAGTCTATAAACTTTGGTGTGCCGTTATCATCATAACCATAAGCAACCACCGGCTGGTCAAAGGTAATCTTAATAGACTTCATATCAAACTCTTGTACATCTAAAATAGTAGGTACCGTAGTATCGGTAATACGTCCTGAAGTCGCAGAATCTGCATAATCAACTCTGGTATGATAATCTCTGAAGAATAAAGTAAATCTGGAGTTATCCGATAATTCACAGCCATCCTTCAAAATAAATACCAGCGTATCATCCGTACCATTTACTTTCTGGATATCACGGATTTTCCTTGTATAATCATAAGGCTGATTATTATTCCAAGCTTGATATACTTTAGCATCATACAAATCATTTGGATTATCTTTTTCATTTGCCTTATCTTTTACCAGCAGCTGGAAGTAACGCGCGTCATTTCCTTTCAAGGTAACGCCATTCTTTACATCATTAACCGATCCATCTGCTACCGCTCCGGTAGAAGTCAAAAACCACTCCGGCTCTACTGCACGGTCAAAGGTCAGTAAAATCCTGTCACAGCTTTCCACAACAGCCTGTTTTACCCTTACAGTCTTAGATTCATCCACTGTAACATTTTCAGGATTCAGGGTAATATAAAGGTCATTAGACTGCTTACCGACAATCTGTTTTTGTTCTGCATCTGCATTTCTGACACGGGAAACCGTAGCCCTAACTGTAGAAGTCACAGAATTCTTAAGAGTAGCGGAAGTAAAGATAACCTGACCTTCCCATCTCTGAGTAGCTGCATTATATGTCAGCGTAACGTCGTTCTGGGACAGGGAACCAATACCTGCAGTACCTAATGCAAGCTCTGCTGTAACTAACATATCCGATGTTACCGTAGAATCTGCAGGAGTTTCCAGAATAACATCAATCGTAGCCTGATCCTTGCTGTCTGCCGTGATGGATGTCTTATTAGCACTTAAGGTAAGTCTGTAATCTGTCAGGATAGCGGAACCTGTTGTATCCCCTGTAGAACCAGGAGTTATAACATCGCCAGTAGAACCAGGTGCCGTTGCGCCAGGATTCTGATCCTGCTCTTCTGCCTCTACAACCGTAATCTGGATAGTACCGCCCTCTACTACCTGATCGCCATTTGCAGCAGATACGGAAATCGTAGCCGTACCAGGTGCAACTGCTTCAAATAAACCATTGCTTGCGTTCGTAACCTTCAATACAGAAGAATCACTGGATGTAAAGGTCTTTGCATAAGCGCCCTTTGCAGCCTTTGGTGCAATCGTAGCGTCTGCATTCACAATCGTACCAACCGTTACTGTCTTTGTAGCGATATCCTTTAAAGTAATGCTGCTTGCGAGCTGCTTTAAGGTAACCTTCTTGGTAACAGACTTAATCTTCTTACCCTTTGCATTTCTTACAACAGCCTTAATCTTTGTTGCAGAACCATCAGCGATGTTCTTAGCAGCCATTACTGTAAATTTGCTGGAAATCTTAGCTCCCTTTGCCTTAATCTTCTTCTTTGCAAATTTTACGCCGCCGTTTGTGCTGGAAAAGTTAACGGTGTAACCTTTCTTAAGGTTCTTCACTGTCATGCTGTAAGCCTTGCCAGAGTATACTGTCGTAGACTTGACAGTAAGCTTTGGTGCTGCCGCTGCATCAGCGCTTGCTGGTATAGCTGTTGCTGCCATAGCCAGTGAAAGAACTGCAGCTAAAGACTTAAAATTATTTTTCTTCATTTTTCTTCCTCCTTGAATATTTGGTTGAGAAATTATACCTGTTTCGTCTGGAATCTCCTTAACCTTACAAGAAGCTCCATAAGGAGTATAATCACTCCAATAACAAGACCGATTATAACAGCATTAATTTCAAAGATCAAGTATAACCTTCTCAATTTCTGCAAAATGTGCCATGGAGACGGCTTCGGCCTGAGTGATATACCTGCGATAAAGCATCTATGGGTCCCCTTTTCTCTGATTGAACACTTCTCACACCGTATTCTGCTATCGCCCTGTGCCTTATCGTTATGCCTATATAATGCACTTTGACTATGGCATTTTTATGTCAGTGGGTTGTCATTTTTAGACTATTTCTATGGTATCTGCCTGAAAATTTGACATAACTGCCCGGATGCCTGCCTTATTTATCAATATCGATACCTCCATAATATTTGAGAGGAATGAAAAAATATCATTCCTCTCTGTTTCCTACAAAAAATATTAAAGCCCCAGTATCTCCTCCACGGCCTCCTGCATTTTATCCGCAGGACAGACCCGGTTGTGCAGAACCTCGGCATTGCGGATTTCCTCTACCGCCTGCGGCACCCTGACGCCGGAGAGCTCGGAAAGTTCATCGACCAGTTCAAAGTCTGACATATTGTCATATTTAGAGCTGATGGCATTCATGACGCTTCTTGTAAACTTGAATGGGCTTGCGGTAGACGCGATCAGCATTTTGACCTGATCCCCGGAAGCCGTCTGGTAAGCATGGCTTACGGAAGCTGCTACGGCAGTGTGCGTGTCAACAATATAGCCATCCAGTTCATAGATACGCTTAATCGTCTCCGCTACTTTCTGCTCATCCGCGTACCCGCCGGTAAAATCAGCAAGCCCTTTCTGCATTTCTTCCGTAATGGTATAATTCCCGTCCTCTGCCAGGGACTTCATAAACTTTGCCGTTGCCTCCGGATCATCCCCGGTCAGTTTGTAAATCATGCGCTCTAAATTAGAAGAAATCAGGATATCCATCGACGGGGAAGTCGTCAGCACAAACTCCCTGTTCTTATCATAAGTCCCTGTCCGGAAGAAGTCATACAGCACCTTATTGTCATTGGAAGCACAGACCAGCTTCTTAATCGGGACACCCATGCACTTTGCGTAGTAAGCAGCAAGAATATTTCCAAAATTCCCGGTAGGGACGGTTACATTGATGGATTCCCCGCGGGAAATCTCAAAATCCTTCAACAGTCTCGAATAGGCATAGACGTAGTAAACAATCTGCGGAACAAGCCGCCCGATATTGATGGAATTGGCGGAAGAGAACTGGTATCCCGCCTTATCCATGCGCTCCGCAAGCTCTTTATTATTAAACATTGCCTTGACGCCGCTCTGCGCGTCGTCAAAATTTCCTTCAATGCCGATAACGTAAGTATTCTTTCCTTTCTGCGTCACCATCTGCTTTTCCTGAATCGGGCTGACGCCGTTTTTCGGATAAAATACAATAATGCCTGTCCCTTCTACATCCGCAAACCCTGCAAGCGCCGCCTTCCCAGTGTCGCCGGAGGTCGCCGTGAGGATCATAATCTTATTGGTTACCCTGTTTTTCTTTGCCGCCGTAGTCAAAAGGTGCGGCAGGATGGAAAGCGCCATATCTTTAAATGCGATTGTCGCGCCGTGGAACAGTTCCAGGAAATAAGCGTCATCCGCTTTTCTGATAGAAACAATATCCTCGGTATCAAATTTGGAATCATAAGCCCGGCTGATACAGCTTTTTAATTCCTCTTCCGTAAAATCCGTTAAGAACAGCTTCATTACCTCATAGGCCGTTTCCTGGTACGTAAGCTTTGCAAATTCCGAAAGATCCTTATCTAACTTCGGGATCTCCTCCGGCACAAATAAACCGCCGTCGTCGGCAAGCCCTTTCAAAATTGCCTCAGAAGCCGTTACCCGAATCTCTGCGCTTCTGGTGCTTTTATACATCAAATCCATCTCTTTTCCCTGCTCTTTCTTAAATTATCTGGACAGCTTCTTGCTGCAGTCATACATATACTGGTCAATATCCTTTGACATATTCAGCGCTTCCTGGATATCAAAATCGGTGAACTGTCCATTCTTATAACCGACTACCCGGTTGGTCTTCCCTTCGCATAGAAGATCGACTGCCTTTGCGCCCATGATGGAAGCATACACCCGGTCCTTGCAGGTCGGGCTTCCGCCTCTCTGGATATGGCCGATGATCGTAGCCCTTGTCTCAATCCCGGTGGCTTCCTCAATCCTCTTTGCAAGCCCCTGGGAATCGCCGATCCCTTCCGCATTGACAATAATATGGTGTGTCTTTCCCAGCTCTCTCTTTGCCTTAATAATTTTCAGTATCGTATCTTCATTATGATCATAACGCTCGGTAATCAGGATATCCTCCGCGCCGGAAGCAATTCCACAGTATAATGCGATATATCCTGCATTGCGCCCCATAACCTCTACAATACTGCAGCGTTCATGGGAAGCGGATGTATCACGCAGCTTATCAATAGCCTCCATAGCCGTATTGATTGCTGTGTCAAAGCCGATTGTATATTCTGTACAGGCGATATCAAGGTCAATCGTTCCCGGGAGCGCAACCGTATTGATCCCTAAGTTGGCAAGCTTCCTTGCACCCTGGAAAGAACCGTCTCCTCCGATAACAACAAGGCCGTCAATTCCATGCTTCCTGCAGATCTCTGCGCCTTTCTTCTGCCCCGCCACGGTACGGAATTCCGCGCAGCGCGCCGTATAGAGGATGGTGCCTCCGCGCGAGATAATATCCGATACGCTCATGGCATCCAAATCAATGATTTCCTCCGCCAAAAGCCCGCTGTATCCTCTTAAAATTCCTTTTACCTTACGTCCGTTTGCAATCGCGGTACGGACCACCGCACGAATCGTCGCATTCATTCCCGGGGAATCGCCGCCGCTTGTCAATACTCCAATGGTGCTTACATTATTTGCCATGATACATTCCTCCATCTTTTATTAATTACAGGCAGTTATTTTCTCTTTTGCCTGATAAAAATTTCCATCTTCAGCCGTTCTTAATTTACCACAAATTCCCTTGTTTTTCAATACTTTTTCCCTGGACTGCGATATTTTACAAATTTTCCTTGAAAATTTTCTCCATATGTGCTACACTGAGCATACAAAAAAGGAACAACCGCCCACAAGGTGGGTTGATCAATAGTGGATAGAAAAACTACCCCACCACTCACCAAAGTTTAGGGGTGGTTTTTCTATGTAAGCTTACTTACAAAACGTAAAAACGAATGTAAGCAATGCCAAAAGAAATATGCCGAATGTCAGCATATCTTTAAAATCAAATTGATTTCTCATAGGCATCACCTCCATCCCTTAAAGAATGAAAGATCAGCCCACCCCGCAGCACGGTTGTCCCTTATATAAAATATTATCATGCTTTCATGGCTTTTTCAATACTCTTTTCCCGGACTGCGATATTTTGCTTCCCGTAATGCTCCTGCAGAACCGCAAGCACATCCTCAATGCGGACATTGCAGTTTCCCGGCAGTATTTTCTGCTTTTTCTCCTGTTTACAGTAAATCACCACGCGGTCATTTCCCTCGGAATCTTTAAGGAGACGGAACAGTTCCTTCTCCCCGTTCCGGTAATCGCTGATGGACGGATACTGAATCCACAGTTCTCTCGGAATCTCGTCAAAAAGGATCATTTCCTGCAAAATCATCTTGGCGGGCTTTTCTTCCTCCACCGTCACTTTTCCCTTAATAAAGACTTTATTTTCCTCTGCCAGTTTTTCCCGGTAACGCTCATAATCCCTCGGGAACACCAGCACTTCTACAACGCCGGTCAAATCTTCCACCGACAAAAACGCCATCATGGTATTGGTCCTGGTAAGCTTATTCGTCTTTTCTATAATCATGCCGCCGATAATCTCAATCTCCCCGTCCTTTACCAAAGCGTTCCCGGTATCCTCCGATACGGCAAAGTCAAGGGCTTTTCTGGTAATATTTTTCTCTAACAGCGCCTGCTGTTCTTCCAGCGGATGCCCGCTGACATAAAATCCCATCACTTCTTTTTCAAAGGCAAGGAGCTGGTCTTTTGGGTATTCCCCTGCTTTTACCAGCTTTACCTGCGCCTTTTCCTTCTCCTCCGGGGCGGTAAAGTCAAACAGGGAGAGCTGCCCGGTCACTTCCTCTTTGCGCTGTTTCATGACAGCGTCTATCATTGCCGAATAGGAGAGCATTTTTTCTTTCCTCGTTCCCGGCATGGAATCCATCGCCCCGGCTTTGATCAAGGCTTCCAGGATACGCTTATTGGCGTCCCCCGTTTTCATACGGCTGATAAAATCATACAGGGAAGGGAACGGCCCGCCTGCCGCCCTTTCTTCCAGAATTCCCTGCACGACAGGCTTCCCGACCCCTTTAATTGACGCCATGCCATAGCGGATGCCGATACAGCGCTGTTTCCCGGTCTCATCCCTGCGGTAAACAGGAAGGAACACTCCTTCCCCTTCATTGACGTCCGGCGGCAGCAGGGAAATCCCCATTTCCCGGCAACTATAAACATATTCAATCGTCTTTGCCGGATGATCGACAACAGAGGTTAAAAGCGCTGCCATAAATTCATACGGATAGTGGTATTTTAACCATGCCGTCTGGTAAGAAACCACGGCATAGGCGGCCGCATGGGATTTATTAAACGCATATTTCGCAAAATCGATCATTTCATCAAAGATTTTATCCGCCACCTGCTCGGAAATTCCCCGTTTGATACAGCCCTCCACGTCCTCTTCCTCACTGCCGTAGACAAAATTCCTTCGCTCTTTTTCCATGACGGCGGCTTTTTTCTTGGACATGGCTCGCCGCACCAGATCGCTCCTGCCATAGCTGTAACCGGCAAGGTCGCGCACAATCTGCATGACCTGCTCCTGATAGACGATACAGCCGTAAGTCGGCGCCAGGATCGGCTCTAACTCCGGGCATTCGTAAACAATCCTCTCCGGATGCTTCTTCCCGTCCACATAACGGGGGATAAAATCCATCGGTCCCGGACGGTACAGGGAAATCCCCGCAATAATGTCCTCCATTCCCTGCGGCTTTAAATCTTTCATGAAGGACTTCATCCCCGCACTTTCCAACTGGAACACGCCGTCCGTCTTCGCCGCCCCTATCATGCCAAAAACACCGCTGTCTTCATAGTTAAAGCTGTCCATCGTCAGCTTTTCCTCATGCGAACGATTCACCAGATCCATCGCCGACCGGATTACGGTCAGAGTACGAAGCCCCAAGAAATCCATTTTTAACAGCCCCAGTTCTTCCAGCGTCGTCATGGTGAACTGCGTCGTAATCGCATCGTCCCCGTTGGACTTTGACAGTGGGACATATTCCTCCACATTTTCCTTACTGATCACGACTCCGGCGGCGTGCATGGAAGTATGCCTCGGCAGCCCCTCCAGGCGCAGGGACATATCAATTAAATGCTTCGCCGATTCATCATTTTCATAGACGGCTTTTAATTCCGGATTGGTTTCCAGCGCCTTTCTGATCGTCATGCCAAGATCATGCGGGATCATTTTCGCCACAGAATCCACGTAGGAATACGGCATCGCCATGACACGCCCGACATCCCTGATTACGGCGCGCGCCGCCATCGTTCCAAAGGTGACAATCTGCACGACCCGTTCCTTGCCATATTTTTCCACCACATAGTCAATGACTTCCTGCCGCCGCTCATAACAAAAATCAATATCAATATCCGGCATGGTAAGCCGCTCCGGGTTTAGGAAACGCTCAAACAGCAGGTTATAGCGGATCGGATCAATATCCGTAATCCCCAGGCTGTACGCCACAATGCTTCCGGCTGCCGAGCCGCGTCCCGGCCCAACTGCAATCTCATGATCCTTCGCATATTTGATAAAATCCCAGACAATCAGGAAATAATCCACAAACCCCATGTTATGGATCGTGTTTAATTCATAGTCAAGCCGTTCTTTTAACTCCTCCGCCTGCTGTCCATAACGCCTTGCCAGCCCTTCGCTGCACAGCTTTTTCAGATACTCCCATGCGCTGAACCCGTCCGGCACGTCAAACCTCGGCAGCTTATATTCCCCAAAGACAATTTCCACATGGCAGCGCTCTGCGATTTTATGAGTATTTTCCAGCGCTTCCAGGGCATAGGGAAATAACTGCTTCATCTCCTCTTCCGATTTTACATAATACTGACCCCCGTCATATCTCATACGGTTTTCATCCGTCAGAAGCTTCTGCGTCTGGATACATAAAAGGATATCATGCGCATCCGCGTCCTCCGGATAAATATAATGGGTATCGTTCGTCGCCACCAACGGGATTCCCGTTTCCTGATGAAGCTTTAACAGCGATTGGTTGACAATCTTCTGTGCCGCAATGCCATGATCCTGAAGCTCCAGGAAATAATTGCCTTCCCCAAAGATAGAAAGATATCTTAACGCTGCTGCCTTCCCTTTCTCATACAGCCCGCGCTGAAGATACCCCGCCACCTCCCCGGCCAGGCACGCTGAAAGCGCAATAATCCCTTCATGGTAAGTTTCCAGCACCTCATAATCTACGCGGGGCTTATAGTAAAACCCTTCGGTAAATCCCTTAGAAACAATTTTCATCAGATTGTGATATCCCTGATCATTTTCCGCCAGCAAAACAAGGTGATAATACCGTTCCTCCCCGGAACGGTTTTCCCGGTCAAAACGGGAGCCGGGCGCAACATACACTTCACACCCAAGAACCGGCTTAATCCCCTCTGCAAGGCAGGCTTTATAAAAATCAATCACGCCATACATCACGCCATGATCGGTAATTGCAATACTGTCCATTCCCAGCTCTTTGGCACGCGCCACCAGCTCCTTAATCTTGGCGGCGCCGTCTAAAAGGCTGTATTCCGTATGCACATGGAGATGGGTAAACGCCATAGTTATTCTCCTTTCGTTAAACTTCCAATGGATTCTCTTTCACAGCAAACGACAGGCTGCCGCATTTCCTGCGACAGCCTGTCCCCTCCGCAATTATTCTGCTGTTTTCCCGGTCAGGTAGGTTTCCAACTCCCCCACCGCCTGGATTTCATCAGCACCATCGGCATGAACCGTAACTTCATTTCCATTTGCAGCGCCCAGGCTCATCATTCCAACAATACTTTTCGCATTCACTTTTTTTCCGTGATACTCTATGTAGATCCTGCTTTCATATTTGTTTGCCTTCTGTACCGTAAGCGCTGTCGCCAAAGCCTGCTGCTCCTCGGGAATACCGATAGTAATGTTTTTCTGCATCATAATAATGCGGCTCCTTTCTATAATCCGCAGCAGGTTTCCAAAGAAATCTGCCGCTCTTTATTAGTTCTCTTTTTTAACCTCGAATCTGATCCGCAAGCTCCGAAAGCCTTCGGAGACGGTGGTTGACGCCTGATTTCCCAAGACCCGCCATATCGCCCAGTTCTTTTAAAGAAGCGTCAGGGTAATCCAGCCGGAGCTGCGCTATTTCCTTTAAGTTCTCCGGCAGGCTCTCCAATCCCCTTTTCTCTTTTATCAGGCTGATATCCTCGATTTGCCGTACCGACGCCCGGATGGTTTTCCCTATATTCGCTGTCTCACAATTCACCTGACGGTTAATGGAATTGCGCATTTCTTTCATAATCCGGACATTTTCCAACTCCATCAGGGCGACATGCGCGCCGCAGACATTTAAGAAATCCACAATCTGCGAACTGTCCTTGAGATAAACGACATAGGCATATTTGCGCTTCACAATCCTGGCTTCCATGTCAAAAGCTTTTATAATTTCACAAAGCTGCTCCGCCTTTGGCAGAGCCTGTGTCACAATCTCCAGATGATATGATTTTTTCGGATCGGCGATAGAGCCTGCCGCCAGAAAAATTCCCCTTAAAAATGCCCGCTTGCAGCAGGTATTCTGAATCACAAGATTTCTTTTGGGGGACAGCTCCTCATTAATATTTCCCGCGCCGTCCAAAAGCTTAACCGCCTTTAAAATATCCATCGAATCGTCTGCCGAGCGCACCATAACCTCGTACATGCAGTTTTTCTGCCGGGCATGGCGGCTGACCCGGACTTCACACAGGACATGGAACGCCGCCTGTATTAAATGGAAATATTTTCTTGCCACTGTCAGGTTCTCGGTGTGTATTTTGATATAATATTCATCCTTCTCATCAATGCAGACCCTTCCGCACATACTGACAATCGCCGCAATTTCCGCAATCTGGCAGTGGCGCGCCCTGGAAAGCTTCCAGGATAATTCTTCTTTTACCTTCTTTGAAAATGACATATGATACTTTATATATTGATGCGTCCGATATCTCTATGTTCTTTGCGGACGCTGTACTCCTTCTGTTTACAAAGCCGCTCATACAAAACATTGGCGCAGGTTACGGAGCGGTGGCAGCCTCCCGTGCAGCCGATCCCGATGACAATCTGGTTTTTCCCTTCTTTAATATAATTTGGAAATAAAAACGTCACCATATCCTCCAGCTTGTCTAAAAATTCCCCGGCTTCCCTGCTCGCCATGACATAGTCATAAACTTCTTTGTCGTTGCCCGTTTTCTTTTTCAGCTCCGGGATATAAAACGGGTTCGGCAGGAAACGGACATCGAAGACCAGATCGCAGTCGGTTGGAATCCCATATTTAAATCCAAACGACACAATGCTCACCATCAGGTTATGGTAATCGGTATTCTTTACAAAAATCTTATCCACTTCCGCCTTTAAGTCCCGCACTAAAAGCTTGCTGGTGTCAATAATATAGTCCGCATGGCGTTTCAAAAGCTGCATTTTTTTCCGTTCCTGCACAATCCCTTTATCCACGCGCCCCTGCTTGGCAAGCGGGTGCGTCCTCCTGGTTTCTTTATAACGCTTCACCAAAACCTGATCGGAAGCGTCCAGAAACAGGATCTCATATTCAAAGCCCAGATGCTTCATCCGCTCCAGCGTCGTCGGAATATCCTCAAACGCAGCCGCGGAACGGATATCGACGCCCAGTGCAATTCTGTCAAATCCCGGGGAAGACTCCAATGCCAGCCTTGCCAGCTTCGGAATCAGCGGGACAGGCAGATTATCCACACAGAAATAGCCGATATCTTCCAACATATTCATAACGGAGCTTTTTCCGGCCCCGGACATTCCTGTCACAATCACAAATCTCACTGTCTATCCTCCGTCGTCAGCCCCACGGCAGCCTGTCAAACCCTAAAAAGCGGATTTCCGGCTCCATAGCAACGCCAAACTTTTCCTGCACCGCTTTCCTGATATCCTCAATGATTTTCACCACATCCTCTGCCGTACCGCCGCCTTTATTAATTACAAAGCCGCTGTGCTTTTCCGATACTTCAATTCCTCCGATACGATAGCCCCTCATCCCGGCATCCTCAATCAGCTTTCCGGCAAAATATCCCTCCGGCCGCTTAAAGGTACTGCCTGCGCTTGGGTATTCTATCGGCTGTTTCATTCTACGCTTCCTGTTATATTCAGCCATCCTTGATCGGATTTCCCGCTCGTCTCCCTGCGTTAATGAAAATTCCGCCGACAGAACAATTCCGCCGTTCTCCATCAGGAGGCTGTGCCTGTAACCAAACTTTAGTTCCTCCGCTTCAAAATTTTTAACCACTCCGTCACAGAACACTCTCGCCTTCGTAAGCACCTGGCAGATCTCGCCGCCATAGGCGCCCGCATTCATCATCACAGCGCCGCCTACTGTCCCCGGAATCCCGGATGCAAATTCCAGCCCGGAAAGGGAATGCTCCGCAGCCTTTGCCGCCAGGGAAGAAAGCAGCCCTCCCGCCCCGGCAGAAATTCTCCCGCCGTCTGCGGAAATCTCTTTAAAATACTTCTGAAGGCTGATAATGACGCCTCTGTAACCGTCATCGCTCACTAACAGGTTACTCCCGTTCCCTATCAGGAAATAAGGAATCCCCCGTTCTCTGCAAAAGGCAGTCACATCCATCAGCTGTTCTTCATCCTCCGGCGTAAGAAAGAAATCGGCAGGCCCTCC
This sequence comes from uncultured Lachnospiraceae bacterium, assembly GCA_947629585.1. GTDB lineage: Bacteria > Bacillota > Clostridia > Lachnospirales > Lachnospiraceae > MGBC100174. The sequence continues at coordinate 68,606 of CANREH010000001.1, forward strand.
GATCCGGAATGTCGTATGCTCTGACAATAATTCCTGCTGCCGGATATTTTCCGGCTTTTTTAAAATATGTAAAAAATCCTGCGCTGTCTTTGTCAAATCCATGCTAAGCCCTATCCCTGATTTTTCATTAAATTGCTTGTCACGCGGTTGTAAAGCTCCTGCGCCGCATTATACCCCATCTTCTTCTGGCGGAAATTAACGGCGGCGGACTCTACAATAATGGCAAGGTTCCTGCCCGGACGGATCGGGATCGAATGGCATACCACTTTATTGCCCAGATACTCCGTATACTTCTCCTCCAGCCCCAGGCGGTCATATTCCTGCTCTTTGTTCCATTCCTCCAACTGAATGCAGAGATCGATCCCCTGCTCATTCTTAACGCTTTCCACACCGAACAATGTCTTGACATCGATAATGCCGATCCCGCGCAGCTCAATAAAATGGCGGGTAATATCCGGCGCGCTCCCTACTAAGGTCTGCTCGCTGACCCTCTTGATTTCCACGACATCGTCGCTGACAAGGCGGTGTCCCCTCTTAATCAGTTCCAGCGCCGTCTCGCTCTTACCGATGCCGCTCTCGCCCGTAATCAGCACGCCTTCGCCGAATACGTCCACCAGTACGCCGTGGATGGAAATTCTCGGCGCAAGCTCCACATTCAGCCAGCGGATCACTTCTGCCATAAAGGCACTGGTCGCCCTCGGGGTGCGTAAAATCGGCACGCCGTATTCCCTCGCGCTGTTTAAGACATGATCCTCAATCTTCTCATCCCGGCAGAATACAATACACGGAACCTTAAACTCCATAATCTTCCGGATCATCTTCTCCCCATGCTCCGGGTCCATCTTTTCCATATAAGTAGCTTCCACATGGCCGATAATCTGGATACGGTTGGAATCAAAATAATCAAAAAACCCTGCCAGCTGCAGCGCCGGACGGTTAATGTCCGGCTGGGAAATCTGAATCTTGCTGGTGTCAATCTCCGGAGTGCAGTTCTCCACCCCCATCTTTTTAATAAATTTATCCAATGAAACTGTATATGTCATATGCCACGCAAAAGGCAGCTTCCTTTTGCTTTCTCCTTTCCTTAGAATTCTCTTTTTCTTTATCTTATCATAAATTCGAGCCTACTTCAACCTTTTGGACAGAAAAATGGCCGGAACTGTCATGGAAAAACCTGTATACCGACTCTGCGGCTTTCCGGTTCATTCCCGGAAGCTCCTGCATTTCCTCTGCCGTCGCCTCTTTGATGGCGTCAAGGGACTGGAAATGCGCCCTGAGCGCCTTGCGCCTCTTTGGACCGATCCCTGGGATGTCGTCCAGGACGGAATGCACCTGTTCCCTGCTGCGCAGGGAGCGGTGGTATTCGATTGCAAAACGGTGGGTTTCATCCTGAATCCTGGTAAGGAGCTGGAATCCCTCCCCTCCGGTATCTATGGGAAGCTCCCTGTCATGAAAATATAACCCTCTTGTCCTGTGGTTATCGTCCTTCACCATGCCGCAGACCGGGATATCCAGATGAAGCTCCTCCAATACTTTTTCCGCAATATGTACCTGCCCTTTCCCGCCGTCCATCATAATAATATCAGGAAAACGGGTAAATTTCCCATAGGAATCCTCGATCTGTTTTTCCCTTAATTCCTCCCGCTCCTCCATGCCATGCCGGAAACGGCGCGTCAGCACCTCCTGCATACTGGCATAATCATTTGCTCCCTTTACCCATTTTATTTTAAACTTCCGGTAATCATTCCTCTGTGGCTTTCCATTTTCAAATACCACCATAGACCCAACGGACTCAAAGCCGTTGATATTAGAAATATCAAAAGATTCCACGCGCTCTAATCCTTCCATGCCAAGCCAGGAAGCGATCTCCTCCATCGCAAGGCGCGTCCTTTTCTCTTCCCGTTTGACCCGCTCGGCATCCTTTTGGAGCACCATCGAAGCGTTCTGCTCCGCAAGCTTCACCAGACGGTCTTTCTCCCCTTTTTTCGTAACATGGATATGAACCCTCTGCCCCCGCTTTTTTCCAAGCCATTCCTCCAGCAGCGGAATCTCCTCCACTTCTTCCCGCAGCAGCAATTCCGACGGGATATACGGCGTTCCGGAATAAAACTGCTTGATAAACGACTGCATCAGCTCTGCCTTTTCCTCTTCTTCCACGCCGGACAGATAAAAATGCTCCCTTCCAATCAGCTTGCCTCCCCGGATAAAAAACACCTGCACCACCGCTTCCGTCCCCGCTTTGGCAACTGCCAGAACATCCCGGTCCCCGGTCTGCTCGCTGGTAATCTTCTGCTTCTGCGCCACCTGCTTCACGCTGGCAATCAGATCACGGTACTGCGCCGCTTCCTCAAATTCCAGGCGTTCCGATGCGGCAAGCATTTTTTTCTCCAAATATGCGAAGACCCTGTCATAATTTCCATTCAAAAACTCTAAGGCATATCCAAACTCCGTCTGGTATTCCTCTTTGGAAAGGTTTCCCTGGCAGGGCGCATAACACTGGCCGATCTGATGGTACAGGCAGGGACGCTCCTTGCCCGTATCTCTTGGCAGGACACGGCTGCAGGTGCGGATATGGTAAATTTTTCTCATCAGCTCCAGGGTATCCTTCACTGCCCCGGCACTGGTATAAGGGCCAAAATACTTTGCCTTCTCTTCTTTCTTCTGCGGAATATTCGCCTTTCTGGAAAATAAAAGCCGCGGGAAATCTTCCCCCAGCGTCGCCTTAATATAAGGATAGCTTTTATCATCTTTTAAAAGCGTGTTATATCTCGGACGATGCTCCTTAATCAGGTTGCTCTCCAGCACCAATGCCTCTAATTCCGAATCCGTCACAATATATTCAAAATGGTCAATCTGGGAAATCATGCGCTCAATCTTAGGCGAAACACTGCGCCCCGGCTGAAAATACTGGCGCACCCTGTTTTTTAAGAGAATAGCTTTCCCCACATAAATAATCTCGTCTTTTTGATCGTGCATGAGATAAACGCCTGGTTTTAAAGGGAGCTTTTTTAATTCCTCCTGAATATCAAACATCGCCGTCCCCCTTCTTTTTCCGGATTAAAAAATAAATTTCTCAATGACCTGTGCAATGCCGTCTTCGTCATTGGAGGCCGTGACATAATCCGCCTCCCTCTTCACTTCCGGCTGCGCATTCGCCATCGCCACCCCAAGCCCGGCATACCTGATCATGCTTAAATCATTAAACCCGTCGCCGCAGCAGATCATGCGCTTTCTCGTAATCCCCATATACTCCAAAAGCCTGGACAGGGAAAACGCTTTGTCGATGTTCTTTGGCATAATCTCCAGGAAATACGGTTCCGAACGGAAAATATTTAACTCCGGGAACTTTTCCTGCATTCTTGGCAGGACCGTTTCCAGATAACTTCCCTCCGCCGTCATCAGGCATTTGTTGACCGGAAAGTCAATGTATTCGCTGAAATTATCCACCTCATGGATCGGAAGATGGATAATGCTGCTCTCCTTCTGCATATACTCATCCGTCTTCGTCCCCGCGATAATCTCGCTGTTACTGTAACTGATAATGCCGACATGAAAGGCAAGCGCCGCCTGATACAAAGGCTCTATAAACTCCTTCGGGACAATATCCTGATAAATAACTTCTTTCGTATCCATTTTCATCACGTTTGCCCCGTTATAGGAAAGTATGTAGCCGCCGAATTCCTCCAGCTTTAACTCCTCCGCCACAGGCATCACGCCCGGCGTCGGCCTTCCCGACGCCAGCGCAATATGGATGCCTTCCCTTTGAATCCGCAGAAGAGCTTCTTTCGTCTTCGGCGTAATTTTCTTCTCGGAATTGGTCAATGTCCCGTCCAGATCCATGACCAGCAGTTCATATGCCATGACTTCTCCTTTTCTTTACAATAAATGCTTTTCTTCCTCGTCCTTTTTCTCTTCCTCTTCCGGCAGTCCCTTCACTTCACGGAAAATTTTCATAAACTCTTTTCCCGTAATGGTTTCTTTTTCAAATAAAAACTCTGCAATCCTGTCCATAGCTTCCCTGTTTTCCTCCAGGAATCCCTTTGCGCGTTCATAGCAGCTCTTCATGATTGCCATTACTTCCTCGTCAATCTTCGCCGCCGTGACTTCACTGCAGTTAAGCACGCGCCGCCCGTCTAAATAACGGTTCTCTATGGACTCCAAGCCAACCATGCCGAACTGGTCGGACATACCGTACAAGGTCACCATCGATCTCGCCATGCTGGTTGCCTTCTCAATATCATTGGAAGCCCCTGTCGTGACCGAGTCAAACATAATCGCCTCCGCCGCGCGCCCGCCGCAGAAGGTTGTAATCTCGGTAATCATTTCTTCCTTCGTCATCAGATACTTTTCTTCCTCCGGCACCTGCATGACATAGCCGAGCGCACCCATGGTACGCGGCACAATCGTAATCTTCTGCACTGGCTCGGCATGTTTCTGGAGCGCAGCCACCAGGGCATGGCCAACCTCGTGATAGGCAACGACCCGCTTCTCCTTCTTGCTTAAGATCCGGTCCTTCTTCTCTTTTCCGGCAATGACGACTTCGACCGCTTCTAACAGATCCTTCTGGCTGACCGCCTGGCGTCCCGCTTTTACCGCCATAATCGCCGCCTCATTAATCATATTGGCAAGATCCGAGCCGACAGCGCCGGAGGTCGCCATAGCGATTTCTTCAAAATTGACGGTTTCATCCAAAGACACATCCTTTGCGTGAACCTTTAGGACATCAATCCTTCCTTTTAAGTCCGGCTTATCCACGATAATCCGGCGGTCAAAACGCCCCGGACGCAGAAGCGCCTTATCCAATACCTCCGGACGATTTGTCGCCGCAAGAATGACAAGCCCTTTGGAGGTGTCAAAGCCGTCCATCTCAGAAAGGAGCTGGTTTAACGTCTGCTCCCTCTCGTCGTTGCCGCCGCCGTAGCCGCCGTCCCTGCTCTTTCCAATCGCATCAATCTCATCAATAAAAATAATACATGGCGCCTGCTGCTGCGCCTGCTTAAACAGATCCCGGACACGGGACGCGCCGACGCCGACAAACATTTCCACAAAATCCGAACCCGACAGCGAGAAAAACGGCACCTTCGCCTCCCCTGCCACTGCCTTCGCAAGCAGCGTCTTTCCGGTTCCCGGAGGGCCGACAAGCAGTGCGCCCTTTGGGAGCTTCGCGCCAATTTTCGTATATTTCCCCGGATTGTGCAGAAAATCCACCATTTCCGTCACGGATTCCTTTGCCTCCGCCTGCCCCGCGACATCATGGAAGGTAACCCCGGTTTCTTTTTCCATATAGATCTTGGCATTGCTCTTGCCGACGCCCATAATTCCGCCGCCCTTCGACATGGTGCGGTAGATAAAGAAAAACGCGCCCCAGATAAAGATAAACGGCAGGACATATACGGCAAGGAACTCCAGGATCGTATAGCCAGTATCCGGTATCTTGGAGGTATAGTCCACTCCCGCCTTGTTTAAGCGTTCCACCAGCTGAGCGTCGTCAATAATCCCCGTGTAATATGTTTTCACATAGGTTCCGTCAGACTGTAAATTCGTCGTCGGATAAATGATCAGCTTTCCCGCGCTTTTATCCACTTCTACCGCCGCCACGGTCCCATTATTCAGCATATAAAGGAAATGCTTGTAGCTGATTTCCTTATTCATGCTGTCGCTGACCCTGGACGTAATGACGTTGAGAAGCAAAACCGCAAGAATGGCAATTACACAGCAGACAATAATGCCGACACGGTTATTTTTATTGCCGTTCTCGTTATTGCCGCCGCCATTGGGGTTGGGATTATTTTTATCATTTCGGTAATCCCCGTTTTGATTTGGGTAATTCCCATTACTATTATTAATTTCTGACATGTTTCACTCCGTTCCTTTCTTATGTTGCGCACCGCGCTATTCTTCATTATAGCGATAGTTTTACCATAAATCAATGATCTATTAGGAAAGTTTAGCTAAAATATTTGGATATTTTGTGAACTTGGTAAAATTTCACTGGATTTTTAAGTACAGACAGGGTATACTGTCTAGGATAGGGTTTTCTATATCATTACCGTAGAAACCCTTTTTATCATTTTATAGTACATAGTTTACTGCACGCAAACGGAGGATAGTATTTATGCCAATGAAGTATGTTTTTGTAACGGGGGGCGTCGTTTCCGGCCTCGGCAAGGGAATTACGGCGGCTTCTCTCGGACGCCTTTTAAAGATGCGCGGCTACAATGTCACAATGCAGAAATTTGATCCTTATATCAATATCGATCCCGGCACCATGAACCCAATCCAGCACGGCGAGGTATTTGTCACGGACGACGGTGCGGAAACCGATCTCGACCTCGGACATTATGAACGCTTTATTGACGAAAGCCTCACAAAGCGTTCCAATGTCACGACCGGAAAAGTTTACTGGTCTGTTTTAAATAAAGAACGGCGCGGCGATTTCGGCGGCGGGACCGTGCAGGTCATTCCCCATATTACCAACGAAATCAAGAGCCGTTTTTACCGCAATGACGGCAACAGCAGCATCCAGGTTGCCATTATCGAAGTCGGCGGGACCGCCGGGGATATCGAAAGCCAGCCTTTCCTTGAGTCCATCCGCCAGTTCCAGCACGATATCGGGCGCGAAAACGCCATTCTGATCCATGTCACCTTAGTTCCTTATCTCCACGCCTCCGGCGAAATGAAGACAAAACCGACGCAGGCAAGCGTCAAGGAGCTCCAGGGCATGGGCATCCAGCCGGATATCATCGTCTGCCGTACCGAAGTGCCGTTAGAGCCGGGCATTAAGGACAAGATTGCGCTGTTCTGCAACGTTCCAAGCAAAAATGTCATCCAGAACCTGGATGTAGACACTTTATACGAAGCGCCTCTTGCGATGGAAAAAGAACATCTTGCCGACATCGCCTGCGCCTGCCTTCACTTAGACTGCCCGGAACCGGATCTGAGAGAATGGGAAGACATGGTATATCATCTCAAGCATCCGGAAAAGGAAGTCACTGTTGCGCTGGTCGGCAAATATACCGTCCTCCACGACGCTTATATCAGCGTAGTGGAAGCTTTAAAGCATGGCGCTGTCGCACACAACGCCTCTGTCAATATCAAATGGATTTCTTCCGAGGACGTGACGCAGGAAAATGTCGGAAGCCTGCTTTCCGACGTCAGCGGATTACTTGTGCCAGGCGGCTTCGGTGACCGCGGCATTGACGGCATGATTATCTCCATCCAATATGCCCGTGAACATAACCTGCCGTTTCTGGGGCTCTGCCTGGGAATGCAGATGGCGATTGTCGAATTCGCCCGCCATATTGTCGGCTTTAACGACGCCCACAGTATCGAGCTTGATCCGGGGACAAACCATCCGGTGATCCATTTAATGCCGGAACAGGACGGCATTGAGGACATCGGCGGCACGCTGCGCCTCGGCTCTTATCCGTGCGTCCTGGATAAAAACAGCAAGGCTTACCAGATTTACGGAAGCGAAACAATCCATGAACGCCACAGGCACCGCTATGAAGTCAACAACTATTACCGGAATGATTTAATCAAATACGGTCTGACGCTTTCCGGCCTCTCCCCGGACGGGAGGATCGTGGAAATGTGCGAGCTGCCAAATCACCCGTGGTTCATCGCCACGCAGGCACACCCGGAATTTAAGTCCCGCCCGAACCGCCCGCACCCGTTATTTAAAGGATTTATCGGCGCTGCATTAGATTTTCAGGCAAAAGAAGCATAAAAAGGAGAAACTATGTTTGGTGGATTAAAAAAGAAACTCGGCTTAAAGGCATACAAATGGTTCTGCCATCGGACAAAACCGCAAAGAGACGTCATCATCTTTGAAAGCAACGGCGGGAATAACTATACCGGGAGCCCAAAAGCGATTTATGAAAAAATGGTCGATCTCGGCCTTGATAAAAACTACCGGATTTATTATGCAGTCAAAGATCCGAAGCACACGACAATCCCGGGGCGCGCCAAAAAGGTAAAATACAAATCCTCCGGTTATTTCTATGCGTTTTCGGTTGCGTCCATCTGGGTCAGCGACAGCCGCCTGTCCAATTCCATGATCAAAAAGGAAGGCGTCAGCTATATCCAGACCTGGCACGGCACGCCGCTAAAAAAGCTTGCTCTCGATATGGACGACGTCGCTATGGCAGGCAGCTCCAATATTTACCGCTATAAAGCCAATTTTTTTGACAACACCCAGAAATGGGATTATCTTCTCTCCCAGAACCGCTACTCCAGCGAAATCTTCGGACGCTGCTTCGCTTTCCACAAAGATATGCTGGAAATCGGCTATCCGAGGAATGATGTCCTGTTCACCAAAAATAACAGCAGCGATATCCGCAATTTAAAGAAAAAGCTTGGGCTTCCGGAAAATAAGAAAATTATTTTATACGCCCCTACCTGGCGGGACAATGATTACTACGGCAAAGGAAACTATAAGTTTCAGTTAAAACTTGATTTCGATAAGCTTCGGGAAGAACTGTCCGACGAATATGTCGTCATTGTGAAATACCACTATCTTGTCAGCTCCGAAATCGACTGGTCTGTATACGACGGGTTTGTTTATGATTTCGGGCGCGCCGACGATATCGCCGAGCTTTACCTGGTATCGGATATGATGATTACAGGCTATTCCTCTGTCATGTTCGATTACAGCCTGTTAAGGCGCCCGATGTTTTTCTACTGCTATGATTTAGAGGATTACCGGGACAACCTCCGGGGCTTTTACTTTGATTTTGAAGCGGAAGCCCCGGGACCGATTTCCCAGGATACCGAGACGCTGATCGCAGATATCAAAAACTATAAGCCGGAAGAGTATGCCGAAAAATATGAGGCGTACCACCAGAAATTCAACACCTTTGATGATGGACACGCCTCAGAACAGGTAGTACGCCTGATTGAAAATATCGCAAACAACAGGCTGCCCGTGGAAGAAGAAACCTTACCGCAGGAATGATGTTAGCTTTTTATCCTTTGCGAAAAGCAGAGGGATGATTCAGGTAAATTTTTACAATCAATCCATCCTCCCATTCCACTGTGCAGGGCTTTTCCTCTTCATGCGGCAGCGCCTCTATATAGGAAGCAAACCGCTGGAACGATATTTCCCTGTACAGAACCGCTGGCGAAGTATTGACAAAGAACCGACAGTTTTCTGAAAACGCCAGAGGAAACTCCGATTCCCCGCTTTCCGGCTCGACATAACTGTCAATACCGTATGCGCTGCGCGCTATACTTTTAACGGCGATATCCTGATACATTCCGTCAGACACTTTTTTCCCGTTTCCCGCCTCGTATTCCGTCACCATGCCGTGGGAAAGATCCACCAGATAATACGCCCCAAAGCTGTCTTCAAAGCCTGCATAGCCTTTTCCCCATTTTGCCGGGGTTTTGGTCTGCCAAAGCACGCCGTTCTCCGTTCCCGTCTGCGCTGCCGTATCTGCATGAGGTCTGGAAAACAACAAACTCCTGCCGCAGAATGCCTCCGCAAAACGGCTCACAAGATCTGCCGCCTGTTCTGCGGAAATCTTATTTTCAGGAAGCTTCGAAGACACAAAGCCATAATTCTTTCTTACATACTGAACCAGCCTGCCTTCATCATAAGAAAAATCCAGCCGCAGCGTAATATCTTCATAGGATGTGCCGTTTGCTAAAAGATAATTTCCATTTGTCAAATGCCATACTCCTTTTTCTTCCAGCTCCTTTGATACCAGTTCCGGCATCACATCCTTCACCGCCTGTAAAATTCCTTTTTCCGGTTCTGTCTCCAGAATGTCTTCCTCGTCCACGGACGCAAGGCGGACAATGCTTGTATACATTTTTTCCGCTCCATTCTCTCCAATTCCCTGATACACTACCTGTCCTTTCTTTCTCTCAAATAGCTGTGAATACGCTCCTGGCAGGGTAATCATCGACTGCCCGTCTTCGGAAGACTCGGCAGAGACTGCAAACGGAACAATCTTTCCGCTTTCTTCCACCGTAAAAAAGCGGTAGGTCATATAATTGCCCAATTCCGGCGGCGACATCTGCCCCTGTCCCAGAGAAAAATCATCCTGTTTCCCATCCCCGTCATAGTCAGAAAGGACAAATTCCACATTTTCCGGATAGGCAGCCGCAGATTTCCCGGGAAAAGAAAGCTCATACTCGTCTAACAATGCCCCTTCTTCGGTATAAGCTGCCAGTACAAATGTCCCCTGATAAATCCCAAATTCATCCGGCTGCACATCCTTTTCCATCTTTTCCTCTTTCGTCTTTCCCCTTTCCGTCTTTCCCTTTTCTGCCTGCCCCTCTTTCGTCTTTTCCTCTTCTGCCGCTAAAAACAGTTTTAACTTACAGCCGTTGACCGTCGTTTCTCCCACAACAACCGCTTCCCGATAACGGCTTTTCTTCTGCTGCCCTTCCAAAACAGATTCCTCCTGCCATCCGTCTTTCGGAAGCGTATTGTTTCTTTCCCCATGCACATTTCCATTCGTCAGACAGACAACTCCTGCCGCACAGACAAGAATCCCTGCAAGAATCCTGATTCCTTTTTTATTTTTCTGAAACCTCATAATATTCTTCACCCTTCTTCTCGTTCCCGTTTCACCAAACGCCAGTATCCCCATTGACAAATTTCTTTGATTTAATGCAAAGCTCAGCAAAAGGCTGCTGTACCTTTTTCTAATATCTTCCTCCGACGATTCCAAAACATGCTCATCACAGCTCATCTCCATATCCTGCCCCATGCTAAAAAAGCAGAGCCATACCAGCGGATCAAACCAGTACACAGCCGCCAGAAGAAATGCGGCAGGCTTTATCAGGTAATCCCTCCGCCTGATGTGGTACTGTTCATGCCTTAAAATACATTCCCGTTCTTCCTCCTTCAATCGGAAAGGAATATAAATGCGCGGATGCAGCAGCCCCATGACAAACGGCGATCGGATTTGATCACACTCATAAACCACGCCCCTGTAAAGAACCGCCTTCTCAAGCCGTTTCCTCATCCTGATAACCAGGCACAGATTCCATAAAAGAACTGCTGCCATTCCTACAGCCCATACAACCGCCGCCATCTTCTGCAGAACAGTCCTGTCATATTCGTCGTCCGCTCCCAAAAACAGAAAAACATCCGGCATTCCCTGTCTGTCATTCTCCATGCTGTCACTTCCCGTACTGTCATTTCCCATGCTTTCATTGCCAGAATTTCCATATCCCGCATCCAGCCCCGGAGCTTTCCTGCCTTTTTGATCCTGCGCCGCCTGCTTCTGCCCATTTTCTTTTCGGTTATCCTGCAGTGCAGCCTGGGTAAAATAACTATCATCTGACGAATCCTTTCCTCCCAATGCATTCCCTGCCGCTTCCTGCTGCCTGATCCGCTCATTTTCATCGGCCGTCTCTCTCCCTCCGCCGCCAAGCAGCCCCTCCATTGAAACAATCCCGCGGCTGTACTCCCCAAATAAATTGTAAATACTGAGCGGGGAAGAAAGCAGGACGGGACAGATCAGGCGGATACCCACAATCAGCCACAGATAATAAGCATATCTTTTAGGCAGGCAGCCCATACATCCCCTGAGAAGAAACACTGCCGCCATAACAGGGACTGCCGTAACTGCCATATTCAAAACCTGCAAAAATATTTTAACTAATTCCATACCAGCCTACCCCCTATGTTCATTAATCAACGCAATGATCTTTTCCGCCTCCTTTTCTGATATTTTCTTTTCCCCCAGAAAAGCAGTCAGAAATTGCGGCAGAGAGCCGCCAAACGTCCTCTCCACAAAATATTCCGACTCGTCAGCCTGCACCCTGTCCTTTTCAATCAAAACAGAAACTGTTGCATTCTCATTCTTAAGATATCCCTTCTCACAAAGCTTCCGAAGCGTCGTATAAGTCGTCGATTTCTTCCAGCCAAGAATCTTAAGGCACAGCTTTACCAGCTCCCCGGAATTGATCGGGGCATACTCCCAGACAATCAGCATAAAACGATAATCACTGTCACATAACTTTAAATAATCCATTTTCCTTCTCCTTTCATCATCTCCGATTCCCTGCAGTGAACCTGCCGTCTCTTACTTCTCCCTGCCATAAAAAGCAAATCAGGTTTATTATCATAGACCTCCTTTCTTAGGCATAGTCTACAACAATAAACCTGATTTGTCAAGAACAATTTCATTAAACTGCATCAGTTGCATCAGTCTCTTAACATACCGCTTTTCAACAGCCACACGGCACTTATTCTCCCGAGGAATCCCATACCCGAATGAACTTATCTTATAATTTCCTTTTACTTATGACATAAAAGCAGAAAACTTGCCTGACAAAATTAAATTCCCTCTGTATTCATAACATCCGAGCGGATAATCTGCTGTACTTCTTCCTGCGTTTTATCCATAATGTCAGCAATAAAATCTAACCCACAGTCTTTTTTGTACATATTTAAAATGAGAACCCTTTCTTTCCTGGCTTCCCCACGGGCTTCTCCACGAGCTTCCCCACGGGCTTCTCCCCTTGCCTCTCCACGGGCTTCCCCGACAGCTATGCCTTCCTCAAATTTTTCCTCTCCATACACCTTTTTTTCCATCTCTTCATCGTAAACTCCTAATAACATGCTGATTACCTCCGTTTCATTGCTTAATAGAAATTCCTTCAATACACTGGCTTCAATATAACCTAAGCATTAAAAATTTTCAAGCAAAGAACAAAGGAACAAAAAAACTCCCCTACCGCAAAAGATACAATAGGGGAGTAATACGCTACAATATGATATTAATTATTTCGCAGCTCTTTCTGCAAGTGCCTGATACTTGGCTTTTGCATCAGCCTCAGCCTTAGCAAACAGCCTTTCAGCTCTTTCAGGATTTGTTCTGGAAAGTCTGTTATAACGAACTTCTGTCTTAATGAATTCCTGATAATCTGCCGTCGGCTCTTTAGAATCTAAGGTAAGAGGATTCTTTCCTTCCTCAGCCAGTGCAGGATTGAAGCGGAACAGATGCCAGTAACCAGCCTGTACAGCCTTCTTCTCTTCTGACTGCGCATTCTTCATACCGCCCTTGATACCGTGGTTAATACATGGAGCATAAGCGATAATCAAAGATGGACCAGGGAATGCCTCTGCTTCTGCGATTGCCTTTACGCACTGTGCATAATCAGCGCCCATTGCAATCTGAGCTACATAGATATAACCATAGCTCATTGCGATTGCAGCCAAATCCTTCTTCTTTACTTCCTTACCTGCTGCCGCAAACTGCGCAATTGCGCCTGTCGGGGTAGCTTTGGAGGACTGACCGCCTGTATTGGAATAAACTTCGGTATCGAATACCATGATATTGACATCCTTGCCGCTTGCAAGCACATGATCAACACCGCCGTAACCAATATCGTAAGCCCATCCGTCACCACCGAAAATCCACTGGGATTTCTTTGCAGCAAAATCTTTATTGTCAAGGATGTACTTCTTTTCTTCGCAGTCACATCCACAGCCCTGCAATGCAGCAATCAGCGCTTTGGTAGCTGCTGCATTTTCACCGCTGTTGTTCTGTGTTGCAAGATAATCCTCCAACGCTTTCTTAACATCATCCTTGTCAGCTTTTGCAAGCAATGCTTCTGCAGCTTCAATAACCCTCTGCCTTAAAGCATTCTGTCCAAGACTCATACCAAAGCCAAACTCAGCATTGTCTTCAAACAGGGAGTTTGCCCATGCAGGACCTTTGCCTTCTTTATTGACTGTATATGGAGATGCCGGTGAAGAACCGCCCCAGATACTGGAGCATCCTGTTGCATTCGCAATATACATTCTGTCACCAAACAACTGTGTTACTAACTTCGCATATGGTGTCTCACCGCAGCCGCCGCAGGCGCCGGAGAATTCAAGCAATGGCTGCTTGAACTGGCTGCCCTTTGGAGTTGTCTCGGCAAATTTCGCCAATACATCAGCAGGAGCTTCCTTAGTTACACCATAGTCAAACAGCTTCTGAGCCTCTAACTGGCTTTCAAGACCCTTCATGACAAGAGCTTTCTCACCCTTGCGTCCTGGGCAGACATTTGCACAGGAACCGCATCCGGTACAGTCAAGTACAGAAATAGATACTGCAAATTTCTTGCCTGGCATACCTGTCATATCTACAAACTTATCGCTTGGAGCTTCTGCTGCCTGAGCCTCATCCAAAACAACCGGACGAACGCATGCATGAGGGCATACTAAAGAACAGAAGTTACACTGGATACAAGCTTCCGGATTCCATTCAGGAACATCTACGGCAACGCCGCGCTTCTCATAAGCTGCAGATCCCATTGGAAGCGTACCGTCTGCATACTCATATAATGCAGATACCGGCAGGCTGTTGCCTGTCTGGGAATTGATATAGTTCTGTACTTTATTAACATAATCAACGGTTTCTTTTCTATCGCCGGAAACAGTAACCTCTAAGCTTTCTGCTTCGGCATTTGCCCATGACTCCGGAATGTCAATCTTTACATAGCTCTTTGCTCCAGCATCAATAGCGTCATGGTTCATCTTAACAACATCGTCACCCTTCTTCGAGTAAGACGCTGTTGCAGCGTCCTTCATGTACTTAATCGCATCCTCTTCCGGAATAATCTTGGAAATGGAGAAGAATGCTGACTGAAGGATTGTATTGATACGTCCGCCAAGACCGATTTCTTTTCCTAACTTAAAGCCATCAATCGTATAGAAATTGATCTTATGATCGTACATATATTTCTTTACCTGTCCCGGTAAATGCTTCTCTAATTCTTCCGGTGTCCAGGAGCAGTTCAATAAGAAAGAACCGCCATCCTTCAAATCCTGTACCATATTGTACTTACGGATGTAAGCAGGCATATGACAGGCAACAAAATCTGCCTTATTAATCAGGTAGGTGGACTTGATCGGATCATCACCAAAACGCAAGTGGGAAATCGTAACGCCGCCGGATTTCTTAGAGTCATAATCAAAGTATGCCTGTGCATATTTATCTGTATGATCACCAATGATCTTAATAGAGTTCTTATTAGCGCCTACGGTACCATCCGCGCCAAGACCCCAGAACTTACAGCTTGTAATAGATTCCGGAGCAGTAATCGGGCTTTCTCCTCTTTCCAGGGAAAGATTCGTAACATCATCCGTAATGCTTAAGGTAAATTCTTTCTTGGTTGTATTATTATAAGTGGCAATAATATCAGCAGGAACAACGTCTTTCGATCCTAAGCCGTAACGTCCGCCAAAGACAGGCACATCTTTGAACTCAGAATCTTTAATTGCTGCCATAACATCAAGGCAGAGAGGCTCTGCAATAGCACCCTTTGACTTTGCACGGTCAAGAACATAAATCTGCTTTACGCTCTTTGGCATAGCTTCCAGCAGATGCTTCTGGCTGAATGGACGGAACAGACGAACCTTGATAAGACCAACTTTCTCGCCCTTTGCTGTCAGATAATCTACAGTTTCCTCAATTGTCTCGCAGACAGAACCCATCGCTACAATGACCTTTTCTGCATCCGGAGCGCCATAGTAATTAAACAGCTTGTAGTTTGTTCCAATCTTGGCATTCACCTTGTCCATATATTCCTGTGCAAGCTCTGGAACTGCATCATAATATTTGTTGCAGGCTTCTGTTGCCTGGAAGAAAATATCAGGGTTCTGTGCAGTACCTCTCTGAACTGGATGTTCCGGATTCAAAGCTCTCTTACGGAACTCAGCAACAGCATCCATATCGCACATTTCTTTCAAATCTTCATAATCCCAAATCTCAATCTTCTGAATCTCATGAGAAGTACGGAAACCATCAAAGAAATGAAGGAACGGAACACGGCCTTTAATGGCTGTAAGATGCGCAACAGCGCCTAAGTCCATAACCTCCTGGACACTGCTGGAGCAAAGCATTGCATAACCGGTCTGGAGACATGCATATACGTCAGAATGATCGCCAAAAATATTCAATGCATGGCCTGCAAGCGCACGGGCTGTCACATGAATAACGCCCGGAAGCAGTTCACCTGCCATTTTATACATATTCGGAATCATCAGGAGAAGACCCTGGGAAGCCGTATAAGTAGTTGTCAAAGCGCCTGCCTGCAGGGAACCATGTACAGCGCCTGCCGCACCGGCCTCAGACTGCATCTCAGACATCACAACGGTATGTCCAAAAATATTCTTCCTGCCCTGTGTTGCCCACTGATCAGTGTAGTCTGCCATCGGAGATGATGGAGTGATAGGATAGATAGCCGCTACATCCGTAAATGCATAGGAAACATGAGCTGCAGCAGTATTACCATCCATGGTTTTCATTTTTCTTGCCATTTCTATTTTTCCTCCTTATATTTTTTTGCAACTGAATAGAAAACAGTCACAATATTATAGGAATATTTTAGCACTTTTTGTCCAGATTGTAAAGGTGACAAGTTCCGTTTCTTTATATTTTTTCCGAAAAATTTTAAATATTCTGAAAAATTTCGTCAATATATTACAAAAATATGAGGATTATGGCATTCGTTAATAGTATACAAGACTTACTTTCATGAAAGTAAACAGAAAAAGGCAGACATAAAACGTCTGCCTGACAGGGCTACAAGGACTCGAACCTTGAAAATGACGGAATCAGAATCCGCTGCCTTACCATTTGGCTATAGCCCTATAATCTCGTGTTCTTTTCCTATTGCGCCGAACACGAGTGATAGTATATACTACTCTCTTTTTATTTGCAAGCGTTTTTTTTATTTTTTTTCTATTTTTTTTATTTTTCTTATTTTTAGTATTAATCAAAGGCTTTTATTGCTTGTTTTATTTTTTCAGACGTAGTCTCCAGTTCTTCCTCTGTCGGTTCCCCATGCTGCCAGGAAAATGCAATGTTATCCTCTTGGTAACGCGGAATTACATGGACATGGAGATGGAATACTGTCTGTCCTGCAATCTCTCCATTATTTTGAAGGATATTAATTCCTTCACAGCCCATAGTTTCCTTCATTGCCCCTGCAATTTTCTTTGCCACAACAAAAATACCGGCAGCATCCTCCTCTGGCAGTTCATAAATATTGTCTGCATGATGTTTCGGAAGTATAATCGTATGTCCCTTTGATGCCGGTGAAATATCAAGAATTGCCCGAAATTTCTCATCCTCATATACCGTTTTGGATGGAATCTGCCCTGCTGCAATCTTACAAAAAATACAATCATCTTTTACCATTTGCCAATGCTCCTTTGCTCTATATTATGATCATAAGGCACGGATTTCTTCGCGCCCCAAAATCCTAGTTAAATTGAAATACGGTGTCAAAACTCCTGGAAAGTTCAAAATCTCCTTTTGCGCTCAAACTGCCTTCCATAAATGCACGTTTAAATGTAATCCTGCCATTCGTAATTGACTCCATGATATCACGTACTGTACGCGCCGCCACATCCGGCTTTGGATGTGTGCCATAGTAACATTTCAATTCTTCCCCATTAATTTCAATAATCAAAGTCTTTCCTGTATCCGTAAACTGAATAGAAAACACCGCCCTGTAACTGCTGACAGGATGAAAATGCTTCCTTAATGCAGAAATAAACTCTCCTTCTTTCTTATCACTGCCAGCCTCCCCTAACCTGTTCTTAAATAGCTGCGCCAGTTCCTCAATATCCTCTTTCTGCTTTTTCACATAAGTATCATCGGAAACATAAATCGAAAGCTGTTCACTCTCCTGCGGGGTCAGCTCGATACCGCTGCCTCTCTGCACTGTCTGGATCACTGCATTGGTACTGGACGGCAGGTTCTTAATCTTCTGGCGGATAGAACGATACAGCATTTCTGCCTTTTTCTCTATAATATCCCTGTAAACAGGATTATTCTCAAATTCTATATGCTCCTCCACATAAGCTGCAAGCCCGTTCATGGGAATCCCGCCAAGCATTTCCCATGCTTTACACAATGCCAGCTCCCCGTCCCGTTCCCCATAAGTAGTTGCCATCACTACCGGCAGCATGTACAAAGACGCTATCTTTTCCTTATCCCCATACAGCCAGCAGGCATCCAAAAACTGGCTCATATAGCCGCCAATCCCAAACCACTCCACTGTCGTTGCCAGAACAATGCCATCAACTTCCTTTAATGTAGCTGGCAGCATGGCGATTCCATTTTTCTCTTCATATAAATTATAACGGTGTACTTCTACCCGGAGTTCCTCTAAGACCTCTGTTAATTTATCCATTACATATAATGCAGGATCTTCCAGCAAGCCACGCCCTCCATAGTAGATATTTACTTTCATAAGCTGCATCCCCTCACCTGATATTTTCTATCACGCTTTCTCTTATTCTACCATCAAATCCAAATTTATGCAACCGTCAACAATGAAATATAAAATTAATATCAGCAAAAGAAATACGATCCGTATCCGAGATTATGCTCCTGCTATGCGCATTCACCGCGCTGCCATTCACACAGGTTCCGTTGGTAGAATCCATGTCTTCTATATAATAGCTGCCATTATCATAATCAAATTTAGCATGAAGCCTGCTGACCTTAGCGCTTTCTAAAACATGATCAGCCCCATTTTTAAGCTTTCCTATTATAAATGGAAATTTTTTCAAATAGATCCGTTCTCCGGAAAACTCCGATTCCAAATATGCAATACTGCTATCTTGAAAATCTATCAAAAGTTCCGTTTTTTCATCCTCACTTTCAGAAAATGCCTGCATTCCCCCTTTGTTAATATTGCTTCCTGCTTCTTTTAAAAATTCCTCCTGATAATAATTACTGTCTTCTTCATCTATCGTTTCATTGGAAGTAATCCCTTCAATTTCCGGTACTGCCAGACTATCATCATACTCCTCATTCCAATCCAGATAATCTTCTTCTTCCACGATCTCCGCACATTGATTTTCTTTTCTGAATATTATCAGGAAACAGCCCGATTCTGCCAGCAGAAATACAATTGCCATAATAAGATATCTGTTCATTTTCGGAACGCCTCCTTCATTTAACACTCCCGAAATTAAAACAGCTATCATAAGGAAAATTCCAATCAGCAATGCGGCAATTGCCTGCACATAAACTTTCTTTGGAAATCTCATCACCTCACGCTGGTTCTCTATTCGTTCTTCCATATGGGGAGATTCCTGTTCTTTCTGTTCCTTCCACTCTTTTGAGGCTTTTGAGGCTTTTGACTCTTTTGATTCTTTTATTTTTTTTATTTTCCTGGTTTCTTTCTCTTCCTCTTTTCCGGTATTTTCTATTTCTATATTTTGAGCATCAATTTTTCGAATACGGGAATCCATGTTTTCTAAATGTTCTTTTTTCTTTTCCTCTGTTTTTTCCAAAGAAATTTCCTGCTGCTTTTCAAAAACCTTTTTTAATGTTTCCAAAGTACAGCTATCGTCATGGCTTATCTGATAAACAGCATAAATGGCTAAAACCGCCTTTTCATCTTTATAATCAACTTTATTTAACAGCTTATCCGTAAGCCCGGATATTTCTTCCCTGAAATCTGCAGTTTTGCCCGGATAATAACAAAATTCTACCGTATTGACGGAATTATCCATATAGATAAACTGAGGCTCCAACAGTATGCTGTTTTCATCAATTAGATATTCCTTTAAAATATCAGGGAGACGGAAAATATGATCATAAATTTTTTTTATCTGCTTGTAGGTTACAGGGCTCCTTTCCAAAATTTCGCTAAGCGGACGTTTGGAAGTAATGTCATAATAATAATATTTTTGATTATCAATCGTTTTAACCTCCAGCTTTAACAGCCCCTGAATATTGTTTTTTGCGAGCATTTTTAATGTAAAAGAAGAGCCCTCTTCCTCCTTAGACTGTAAGACCATATAGTTATTTTTAATGTCTTTTATAAAATCAGCTTGTAATTCCAAAAAAATCTCTCCTTTCTTCCACTATACTGATAAGCCGTACAAAGTCTGATGGATGATATTCCGTAATCGTCTTCGTTAATTTCCTTGTCTTTCCCAGAAATGGAATATATTTCCTTATGAATGGAATACTCCCTACATAAGACAGCTCTACTGCAGCACTAATTTTTTTCTTTTTTACTTCTATTTCTGTTTTCGATTTCTTTAACAATATCAGTGTTTTCGATAAATTATTCTCTATTTTTTCTTTCCATGCTGATTCCCATTTTGAAGAATCCTGGCTCCATGAATTTAAGAACCGTTCATTCACAGCACCGTAATCATAAAACAGATCCTCTTTACAGGGATGAACAAAAAGATTCCCCATTTCTTCCAGAGATCTATCTAATACAGCCTGTGCAGCAGCGACATCATAAAAATAAAAAGACAATGTCATAACAGCAAAAATAACTCCAAGAATGATAGGCATAATATAAGCCGCTTCCACACTAACACTTGCTTCCTGTATCTTATAAGCTATTCTTTTCAAAGTTTTCTCCTTTTTTCTTTTTTATTTTCTATATCTTACAGATCTGTATCAACATATGCGCTGCCATAACAAATGGAATAAACGGAATCCTTGTTTTTCTCCCAACCCTCCTGCCAAACAATAAAACAGCGGAAACAACGGCTGAAAACAAAAAGCTCAAAAAAAGCAGGCCCAGATTTCCCCAAAACCCATATCCCAATCCTGTCATACAGAAGATAATGCCGTCTCCTATCCCTATCTGTCCCCTTGTAAAGAAAGAACATAAAAATAAAAGGATTCCAACTGCGGCACCGGACAAATGGATTAAACGGATATGCCCTGTCATCCATATACTTATAATTCCAGCCAATACAGAAATAAGTGAAATTTTTTTATACTTCCAGTCAAGAATGCTGTTCCATAAAAGAACCGCCGATATGATCACATTCACCATAATATACCCTTTCATTGTCCACATTTAGAACATGCCTTATATCCGTTCTGTTCTGCTTTTTTTAACGAAATCTCCGTAACTGTCCTTTTAAGCCTGGAACAGCTTAAAAGGCTGTGGTAACTCGTCCCCCATGCCGCGATATAAACACTTTGATACTCTTTTGCTTTCCTGCAGCAATATTCACATGCCGTATATTTACCGCCATTTTGATTTCTCACATTTTCCAAACCCGAAAACATAATTTCCCTGACTTCAGGATTCAAATAAGTACATTCTTTTGTCTTATGATATACGCTGCCCGTTTTTGTAACATATACCGTCACAGTATCTTCCGTATCTTTCGAACCCTGCTGACTGCCATCCTTCTGTTCCTGCATAGATTTGCCAAGATATGCTTTCGTCTTTGCTTTTTGCACCACTTTAAAAACCGGAAGCTCAAAAAAAGGACATGGAAACTTTATTTTATAATCCGCAGAAATTTCAATATCATTTCCTTCTTCCATAACAGAAGATTTCCAGAAAGAAATTCCTGATATCCCATTGACAACAAAAGAATGATTAATCAGATTTTTATTTACCAGAGAATCAAATTTGATTTTAATAAGGGCATTATCCAAAACACCTTCCATAAAATCTGAAATTTTTCCCTCATAAGCGATTGTCTCTTTTTCCGTATTCTTCTGCCCGGAAAACGCTTCTTCAAAATATGCGTATTGTGAAAGAAACGAAGCCGTCTTGAAAACTGCATTTTGCACTTCCATACGAATAAGCATAACCTGAAAAAATCCCAGCAATATTACAAAGAAAAAAAAGAAGATCGGAAAGGCCAGGGCTGCTTCTGCTGTGATAGAACCTCTTTTTATTTTACAACTAAACTTTTTATCATTCATTTTTTCTCTTTTATCCATATATTTTAAATTTACAGGGAAACCGATAGAAAAACATCTTCCTATGCCTGGTACATTGTTATAGTTAAGAAATTTCTTTTGAAATTCTTATGCGCAGCTTCTTTTACAGAAACCACAAAAGAAAAAAGGATTTACAAAAATAGATATTGGGAGTATCTATTTCATTAACGGACATACGGGTTTTAACTGCAATAATAGTGACATTTTTAATTAGGGATTTTATGCACCTGCACAGGAAAATGCTTTTCTATCGGTTTCCCTAAATATTACCTCAATATGCCATTTCTTCTAAAACATCCACATCCCAGCCTGTTATAGTTTCCCCTGATATCTGTTCCACAAACGGAAACTTAAAAAACACAGAAGGAAGATAATAACTGCCCTTTACCTTACATCCGAAAATTGCCTGATTCAGCAGAAAATTTTCCTGATACCGTTTCTTCATATTAAACTGAATCATATCCGCCATACGGTAAATAACCGTTTTTTGTTTTCGCAGGCAAAGAAATATATAAAGATATTGGGAATAAAAAATTCCTGCCTTGCTGTCTTTTATACTTCCTGCTTTTTTTTGCACCAATGCCCTTCCAAATGCAAGCAGTTCTGAAAAAGAAAGCATGAGCTGCGACGGTTCTTTAATCAAAGGAATTTTCTTTCCCTGAAGAAGCGCCGCAATATCCACGATACCTTCTTCATATGCCCAGACAAGCAGTATCGCGCTTTTTATTACTTTTATCAGCGGCGCTAATCCTGTAACTCCGGCAATCGCAGCCGCAGCAGCCTCGGCCTCTTTTTGCCTTACCGGATCGGACAATAAAGACAGATAATTACATATCATGCGGACTACAGAAAGATCCTTTATAAATGCCGCAAGATTATCTTTGTCTTTTTCATTTCCAAAAAGGACATATTCCTGCTCATATTTTAAAACAGACACCTTCTTATTTTCTTTTTCCGTCTGCGCGTTAAAAAATGAAGTCTGCACATAAGCGTTTAACAATAATTCCTGCAATACTGACTGTGCCGTATCTGACACAAAATCAAACGAAATCCCGCTGTCATTAAAATTAGTAAAAAATTTCCCAAAAATATCAGAAAATAAACTGTTATTTTCTGTTGAAAAATCAGGCAGCTCATTTCCGCCAAAATGAAAGCCATTATTTTCCTGCTTTTCTGAAAATACATGTTCAGCAGAACCAAGCTCTGCGCCGGAAATTTCTTTCTCATTTTTCATAACAAGGGAAAGCAGCGTTGTGTTTCCTAATTTCTTTAATGCTTCCATTGGATTTTGAACGTCTTTCTTTTTCTTCGTTATATTATAGGAAAAAGCAAATTCAGAAATATGATACCTCTTTATCTGTGCTGCCAATGCAGCAATTTCTTTTTCTTTCTGCAATACAGAATCTATGGTAATATCCGATATGCCTGTAATTGCTTCGACTGACTGCAGAATAGAATCATTATCCGTTAAATACCGTCCAAATAATTCCAAATCATAAACCGGCTGTTTTGTCTTACTTCCATCCGGCCTGATTCCCACAGAAGCAGAAAGCTCGTCACAGTCCTCGGAAAAAGCTTTTTTCATTTCTCCTGAAATCGAACCTTCCTGTTCTTTCAGAGCCGTCCTATATTTCTCAACTGCCCTGGCTGCTTCTTTTTGCTGTTCCTTCAATTCAGGAATCAATGCTGACGCTTTTTTTATACAGCTTCTTATTTCCCGGGCTTTTTCTTTTAATTTCTTAGTTTCTTTTTCCCAGGAAGAAGATAACTGCTGTTTTATTTTTTCCGCATTTCCCATTCCGTTTTGGATTTCTCTTTGTTCCTTCCGGCTCTGCCGGATGCTTTTCTCTATTGCCGATAATTCTTTTTTATATCCCTCCTTCTGACTTTCTTCTTTCGGCTTGCTTTCTTCTTCCTTTATACTCTGCTTCAATGCTTCTTTTTGCTGCTGCAGGCTGCTTATCTGTTCTGAAAGCAGCTCTATCCTCGCTTTCTCCTGTTCAATACTTCTGAGCTCACTTTCCGTTTTCTTTAAAAGGCTGCTTAAATCATCCAAAACCTCTCCTGCCTGAAAATAAGTATTCTTTAAAGAATCCCATACAACATCATTGTTAATTCCCAGAAAAGTTTTGCTGGCATCCTGATATAAGAATTGTTTTACAAAAACACTTTTTATTTTTAAGAGGTTTCCCTGATACTGCACTCCCTCCTTTCCAAAATCAATTCCCTCAACCAATTCCATAAATTCCAGCATTTTTTCACTGTATTGATACATCTCCCCTTCTGCTGCCAGTTTTTCTTTCACAATTTTTGCAGAGGAACCCGTCTGCTTCAATGTAGAAAATAATTGTTTCAAAACATCTGCAAACTCCTTTGGCGCCTGGTACTTCATATACTCCACCGCCTCATGCTTTAAAATATCCCCATCCTCATCTGTCAGAACCTCCTTTTCTTCCACGGAAAGATCCATCAGCTTTATATGCCATAAATCCAAAGAACTTTTTTCTTCCTGCATTGAAAAAGCCTGTATTCCTCTCTGAATTTCTTTCAACGCTTCCTCCTCTGTCTCCGTATAAGCAAACAAATGATAATCTTCCCATAATTCTTTATTATAATCCGAAAACATCATCTGCATGGCCTGCCTCGTTCCGGAAGATATCACAGTCCTGGCTGACGGAAGCCTTGCTGCTTCCAATAAAGTTCCAATCAATGCTAAAAGAATTGGCAGCAGTAACGATAAAAATACTGTAATGCTCCCTTCTTCAATATTTTTCTTACTTGATTTCACTCTCAATCCCTTCTGTATCAGTATTTATTTTAGAAAAGGCATTTTGTACAAGCTCTACCACATTGTCTTTAAATAATAATACAAGGGCTACCAGCACAACTAAAATCAAAATGATCTCAATAATTCCAACGCCATCCTCTTCCTCCCAAAAACTTTCCCCATAATAATCTTTCATTCTTTCTCATCCTTTCTTTTTTATAATGTTATAAATGCAGGCACTATCATGACAAAAAATACAACACAAAGCATAATAACCATTGGCAGTAATAATTTTGTCCCTGCTTCCTCTCCCATAATTCTGACAATTTCCCTGTTTCTTTCCATCGCACTGACAGATTCATTTTCTAATAACAATAACAGCTCGTTAGAACCTTTCTTCTGATTCTGAATCATCAGCGAGGTAAACCTTAAATATTCTGCAAGCCGGATTCTTTTCCCAAACTCCTCCATAGCCACCGCTTCTGATCCTCCGTTTTTCATAAACCTGACCATAGCCGTTATTTCTTCGTAGACATATCGTTTTTCCCCTCCTTTCTCCTGTTGTTTTTTATATTCTGCCGCCAGTTTTTCAAAAACTCCCCTCACAGAAAGCCCTGCGCCAATAAAAAGAGCAAATTTATTGAGTATTTTCGGGTAATCCAGTAAAAGCTGCTTTTCCCTCTGCTTTTCTTTTTCTTTTAATTCCCTTTCCGGAACCATCATCGCTAAAATAACAAAGACGATTCCCAAAATTCCCAATACCTGCGGCGTAGAATCTTTTTCTTCATGGAAAACAACATGAAAATTTCCAACTGTTTCCGGCAGGCTGAATAAATCTTCCTTCCTTGTCTGTTCTTCCTGTTTTAAAACATTGGTTACAAAAGAATGCCATGCCTCTTCTGCCATACTGTATTTTTTTGGCAGTATTTTTAAATAAATACTATGTTCCGCATGATAACTGCCGCAGGAAATCTCTGCCGTCACTTCTGTAATAACGCCTTCTGCCGGAATTTTCTTTTTACTCTCCCATGTATTATTGATCTTACCGTCTGATTGTATATACTGACTGTCCCTGTTCCATTTTATTTTAATGGAACTTCCCGGATAAGAGGACACAAGATTTAAAGATTCCATGATCTCTTCATTTGATTTATTTTTTCCAAGAATTTTCCTGTCCAGGTACCTTGTCACTTTTTTTAAGGCTTTTTTCCACTCTTTCTTCGTATATTCTTTTTCCCGTACCTGAAAATCAAGCTGCTTTCTTATTTCTGTCTTCTCTTCCGAGCTTAACGTAATATCAACGGTTCTTTCTTCCGAACCTTCCCCAAAGCCCGGACGCTCGATCTGATTGCTGATTTCTTTCTCCTGCCCTGCTTCCCCTGCGGAATAGCATAAAAGGAAAATAAGAACAACAAAGATTCCATAAATCCCATAGCTGATTCTTTTGCACTGATAATTTCTTATCAGCACTTCTTTGTTTTCATTAACAAAGAGGGAAGAAAACCTTCTCATTTCCTGTTCAGGGAATAACTGCTTCAAATGGCAGCGGTTCAGAAGAAACCATGCGGACGGGTAACAAATTTCTTTTTTGTCAAACAATTCTTTCTGATAATTTTTAGTAACAAAAAGAAAAATCAGCAAAATAATCAAACTAATGGCTGCAAAAATCCCCATCTTCTCTCCTTTTCATTATATTTACCACCCTACAATCCCTGAAACCGCAAAATATGCTTCGATAGCAAAATCGCCATAAAATATACAAAAAGCGCTGCTGTCATCATCATAACTCCTGACAGGTTATGATACATCGGTGCCATAAAATCAGAAGAAAAACACAGCATATAGGCTATAATTCCAAGCGGGATTAAATTCATAATATTGGATTCGTATTTTTTCCCTGCAATGGAAATATCAATATCTCTTTGGATTTCCATTCTTTCCTCCATAACATGACAGGTATTTTTTATAATCTTTATCATATCCCCTCCCGTTCTCTTAGCCGTGGCGAACACTTCTGCAAAATCCCGGATATCCTCAATCCCGCTCCTTACTGCAAAATCCTCCAGTGCAGATTCTATGGTATCATTCATCTGCAGTTTCCTGATGATCGCATGAAATTCCTGCATAATATCCGCTTCCTTCGGATACAAGAAAAGAAGCTCCTTATATGCCTCGCGAAAGGCATTTTCCACAGAATAACCGGCGTTTAAAGCTGCCGACAGACTTTTCAGCCCATCCAGAAACTGTTCATTCAGCCTATTCTTTCTCTCTTCTATTTTTTGCTTCTTTCTTCCCTTTACATAAAACCACGAACAGGGAACCAGGCAAAAAAAAGCAAATATACTTTTATAAAACAGCCATGCTATCAGCGCACAGATCAGGATTCCTTTTGCATATTCTAAAATGATGGCAGCTTTTGCCATATGGCAGGAATGGTAATCCATCCCCTTTTTATATTTCGTCAATTGTAATTCCTGCCCTTTCTAATTTATCTCTGTTTTTCAGTTTCTGTTGTGTACGGATCAGGCTTCCCATCACCTTTCCTTCTTTTTCTCCCGTTTCTTTAAATTCATAAAGAACGGAAATTTCCGGGCCGGACTCTGTTTCCACAACCTCCGAAATCTCCAATACCCGCCTTGACTTGTCCCGCAGCCTTCCCAAATGAACCATAATATCCACAGCGGAGGCAATCTGCTTTCTCACTGCTACAAGCGGAAGCTCCAGTCCCATCAAAAATAAAGTCTCTAATCTGCCAAGCATATCTTTTGTACTATTGCCATGTCCCGTGCTGATGCTTCCATCATGCCCTGTATTAAAAGCAGAAATCAAATCGACTGCAGCCCCGTCTCTCACTTCCCCTAAAATAATCCTGTCTGGTCTCATGCGCAGCGCTGTTTTTATTAAATCTCTGACAGAAATCCTGTTCTTTCCCTCTACATTGGCATTTCTCGCCTCCAAACGCACCAAATTGGCAACGCCAAGCAGCTGAAGCTCCGCAGAATCTTCAATGGTAATAATTCTCTCATCCCCTGGAATACAGGAAGATAAAACATTTAAAAAAGTTGTTTTGCCCGCTCCGGTGCCTCCACTGATAAAAATATTATATTTGCTTTCTACCAGCTTTCTCATCACCTGTGCCGCTTCTTCCGTAAGAGAACCGATTTCTACCAGCTTTTCCATTGTCAACGGTTTTTCAGGAAATTTTCTGATCGTAATAATCGGTCCGTTTAACGCAACCGGAGCCATGACCACATTAACACGGGAACCGTCAGGAAGCCTCGCATCCACAATTGGATTCGCTTCATTTACTATCCGGTTACACCCTGCCACGATCTGCTGGATCACATCCTCCAGGCGCTCCTTTGTCACAAAAGTGGATGCCCAGGGATACAGCCTTCCCCGTTTTTCCACAAAGATATCCTGCGGTCCATTGACCATGATTTCCGTTATTTCTTTATCTTCTAAAATCTCCTGCAAAATATCCAGCCGCCTTAAGCTGTTAAAGATTTCTTTTCGAATAGCATTGCGTTCCTGCAGGCTAATATAATGTTCCTTTGCCGCAAGGTGAATCTGCCTTTCAATCGCTTTGTTTACTTCCTCATCTTCCACATCCCTTGTCATATCAAGCTGTGATAATACTTCTTCCCGGAGCTGGAAACGCATTTGTGCATCATTCATGCTGTCACCTGTTTCTGCACTTCTTCCACAAACTGCTTTAACGTGTTGTTCTTTTCACATTCCAAAAGCCGTTCGCTGTCCATATTTTTCACCTTCGGGATACGAATATCATAAAACCGTTTCCATAAATCCTCCTTGCCCTCCATCTGCATATAATGACGCAGTGTTTTCTTTTTCTCTATGCTGATTTTATCTTCCCCTCCTGTCAAAAACGCTGCATCGCACCAGGAAAGCCACTCAAATGTACTGATATGAAAGTAACCCAAATCCAGAATAATATAATCATAAAGGCTCCCTGCTTTTAATTCCCCCATTAAAATATCAATATCCTCTTCCGTAATTTCCATCAGGTCACGAAAATGATTCACAGAAGGAATGGTATCAACCGATCCCATCTTACAGGTCATAGATTGAATTTTCTGCAAAAGTGCGACATTCTTCTCCCGGATATAGTAAAACAGCTCTGACATCCCCTCCATGCTGTTTTCATAAATCTGCCGGCTAATCCCTGAGAAACATTCCAAATTCAGATAAAGCACCTGTTTTTTCTTTCCAAGAATCTCTCCAAAACTGATGGAAAAAATGGTTTTCCTGCTTCCTCCGCATGGTGAAAATACCCCTATCACTTTTGTTTCCCCTGAAAAATAATTTCTTTCCGTCGGCTTTTCATTCATGGCACAGATATCATCCAGTTCTTTCCGTATCATTTCTGCTGATTGGAACTTATAAATAGATGCCCGTTCTTTTTGAATTTCTTCTGATACAAGCTTTCCTTCAGAAAGCAGAACAAATTGTTTTATATTCTTCCATTCCTGCCTGCACTCATATAAAGCTTCTCCTATCAGTAAAATATCAATCCCGTTATTTTCCAGAAAATCCTCCAAGCTTTTCGCATTTGTAAAAACCCTGGTACCGGAAAACCTGCTTTCCTTTTGTCCCAGATAATCGGCAAGATGAGCAGCATAATCCAACTCTTCATCATAAATTGCCAGTACTACATTTTTCACTTATTTTTCACTCCCTTCATAATTTCACAAAATCATAAATCAGACAAACCATACCTGCCAGCGGCAATAAAGCATTGCGCACAAAATAGCAGCAGAATAATGAATATGCCCCTGTCTGATATGCTCTGATCTGCTCATTTGATTCCTATAACCTGTTTCTTCTTTTCGTATCTGCCGCACATATGGCAATAATTTCCTTGTTGTCATGATGTTTGAAAAATATGCTGAAAGATATTGCAAACGATTTCTCAAATTTCGATATCTGAGAATACCTATTATAGATAATAAAGCGCCAAAAAACAGGGAAACTGTTATAACGCTTATTGCAGAATTTAATCCAATCACTCCACAGATTACTGAAAATAATTTAATATCTCCTGCCCCAAACATTTTCAAATAAAAGAACAGGTAAAATACTATCACCGGAAATACTATATCTAAAAACCAATAAAAACTACCCTTACTTCCCTCTGAAAGACTTCTGTACAAAAAACCTCCCCCATATCCTGCATAAATCAGCCAGTTGGGGATACGGTAATCCCTCCAATCATAACAGACTGCAAGCGTCAATAGGAACAGAAGGAAATACCATGTACTCTGATCCATTCCGCTTATCTAATTTCACTCCCTTCGTTTTTGATGTGTTCATTGTATCACCATATTCTGTTCCTGTCCAACACTTTTTCGTTGTATTTTTTTACAACTCACAGTTGTTATTTTAACTTTATTAGTTTATAAATTATTACAGTTAACTCTCCTGTCAAAACCTTTTTCCGGCTGTTTCTCATTGATATTCATCGTTTTCCTAAAATAGGGGTTCCAATTGATTACCTATCATAAATTGCTGTTTTCAACATATTTTTGGTATTCTTTCCATGTTCCATCATCAAATAATACCCACAGAACCATATCCAGTTTTCCCGGATTTTCCTCCAAAAATTTAGCGACTGTACTTACTGCAATTTTAGCCGCCCTGTCAATCGGGAAGGAATAAACTCCGGTTGAGATGGACGGAAACGCAATTGTTCTGATGCCATGCTCCACTGCCAGCTTCAAAGAATTTTCATAACAGCCCGCCAGCAGCCCATCTTCGTTTTTATTGCCTCCCTTCCATACAGGACCAACCGTATGAATGATATAGCTGCATGGAAGTTTATATGCCTTGGTAATCTTCGCCTGCCCTGTTTTACAGCCGCCTAACCGCAGGCATTCCGCCAACAGCCTCGGTCCTGCCGCCCTGTGGATTGCGCCGTCTACCCCGCCTCCGCCGAGCAGGCTGTTATTTGCCGCATTGACAATCGCTTCCACCGAATCAATTTTTGTAATGTCTCCTTTTATCGTTTTTAACATTCTGTCTTCCTCCCATATTTTCTAAAATTTCTTTTTTTAACACGCTCTATGAAATTCCATTATGAATTTTCATTTAAATATAACTGCGCCCTCGCTCTGTTCTGGATAATCTCTGCAGTTTCTTCTGATAACACTTTCCCCACTTTCTCAGTTAATACAATATTACACACTATTTGTTAACAACTTTTTATTTTTCCGTAACAGATCTTCTGCTCATTTTTTTCATACACCCCTTCCCTTTTTCATATACTTAGGACAGGACACCTTTAACCGCTCCATCGCATATTTGCAAAACCACACTGACGTTTTACAGCTATGTTTGCCCAGAAAGGATTTTTTATGGAACATTATTTATTATATTTTGCCGCCGTATGCGGCATCCTCTTTCTCCTGTCCCTGATCCAGAATAAAAAAGAAGCCCTGATGAATTTTCTCCTGCGGGCAGTTTTGGGAATCCTTGTCATTTATTTTGCCAATAAGCTCTGTTACCGCTATGGGATTATGGCAGGAGATCATGTGCTGCACGCCGGAATCAACCTTTCCACCATCACGATCAGCGGAATTTTGGGGATTCCGGGGATTGCGCTGATCTATGCCCTTTTATACTTTTTATAATAACTAAAAGGGAAGAAAACGGCTGCTTCCAGATCCTTTTCTTCCCTTTATGCTCCATAAGAAGAACTTCTTTTCTTCCTCATGCAGCGATTAGCTTTGTAACAGAGCAGCCAAATCAAGCTGATGGCTGAACGGTTACTTAACTTTTATACTTGGAGCCAAGATCAATCCTTGTAAGCGCCCGCTTGAGCGCAAGCTCCGCGCGGGACTCATTGATTTCCCCTTCGGCTCCCTTAAGCCTCCGCTCTGCCCGAATCTTTGCTTCATTGGCGCGGTTGATGTCAATTTCATCCGGCCACTCGCAGGATTCTGCCAGAACGACTACTTTTTCTTTTAAAATTTCTATAAATCCGTCATGGAGCGCTGCTTCTTTCTCCTCACCCGAAGCCTTAATCTTCATAATGCCAGGTGCGACAACCGCCGTCAGCGGGATATGACCTTTTAAGACGCCGATATCCCCTTCCGTTGTCCGAAGCTCCACCATCTCTACCATATCATCAAAGAAAATGCGATCCGGTGAAATCACCTCCAGACGAAACGATCTGCTTTCGTCTGCCATGATACCTCACTTTCCTTATGCCTTATTACTTCTTCACCCTTGCAAGCACGTCGTCAATATTGCCTGCATTTAAGAAATAGCTTTCCGGAATGTCGTCATGCTTTCCTTCCAGAATCTCTTTAAAGCCCTGGATGGTTTCCGCAATCGGAACATATTTTCCTTCCAGCCCGGTGAACTGCTCTGCGACATTAAACGGCTGGGACAAAAATCTCTGTACCTTCCTTGCGCGCCCTACGACCAGCTTATCATCCTCGGAAAGCTCATCCATACCAAGAATCGCAATGATATCCTGAAGCTCCTTATACTTCTGGAGAATCTCCTGGACGCCGCGGGCTACCTGATAATGTTCCTCCCCGACAACTAACGGGCTTAAAATCCTGGACGTGGACTCTAACGGATCGACTGCCGGGTAAATGCCAAGCTCCACAATCGAACGGGATAATACCGTCGTCGCATCCAGATGGGCGAATGTCGTCGCCGGAGCCGGGTCCGTTAAGTCATCCGCAGGCACATAAACCGCCTGGACAGAAGTAATGGAGCCGTTCTTCGTGGATGTGATACGCTCCTGCAAGGCGCCCATTTCCGTCTGCAGCGTCGGCTGATAACCTACGGCGCTCGGCATACGGCCAAGAAGCGCGGACACCTCGGAACCTGCCTGGGTAAAACGGAAAATATTGTCAATGAATAACAGCACGTCTTTTCCCGCCTTATCACGGAAATTCTCCGCCATCGTAAGTCCGGCAAGCCCTACTCTCATTCTCGCTCCCGGCGGCTCGTTCATCTGTCCGAACACCATCGTCGTCTTATCAATAACGCCGGATTCAATCATCTCATAATAAAGATCGTTCCCTTCACGGGTACGCTCCCCTACTCCGGTAAATACGGAATAACCGCCGTGCTCTGTTGCGATATTGGTAATCAGCTCCTGAATCAATACGGTTTTCCCTACGCCTGCACCGCCGAACAGACCGATCTTCCCGCCCTTCTGATACGGGCAGAG
>CANREH010000002.1 GCA_947629585.1 uncultured Lachnospiraceae bacterium
TAATTTCTTTTCCATAGCTGTAATTCCTTTCTTGTTGTGAGTTCCCTTAAATTCCTGAGATATCACAAAAGATTTGAATTTCCTATAAAAAAATCCGCCTGAGCGGATTTGAAAAATAGAATCAAATCCCTTATTGTTCGATCACTCGCTCAGATTAGCACCTTCCCGAAAGGGGGTTGCCGTGGTTTCACAGAGCCTTAACTCTCCGCCACTCTTAATAAGAGAATACTCAATATTTAATTGATGAACCGTTTCTTTGGAAAACGGCTAAATATACTATACTGTATAGAAAGGGAATCGTCAAGAGGGAAATGAAAAATTGTTATAAATAAAATATCTGAATTATTACTTCAAAATAATTTATAAAATTTTTAGAATTTCTTATGGTCTTTTTATGCTTTCCCCTTTCAGAGTGTGATATAATGGCTTAAGGAGAGGCCCGGCGGTTGGAAAAAGGAAGGAATCCTTGCGTGAAAAGAGGGATGGTATGAAGATTAAGAAGCGTTTGATTATTGCTTTTTTAATGATAACCCTGATTCCGGTGATTTTAAGTTTAAGCATCGGCATTATGCTGCTGAAGTTTCAGGGAATGCTGATGAAGCAGTCTTATTATGTTTCCGGAAATACTGTGCAGATTATTTTAAATCCGGTGCGGATTTTGGACGGCATTACTATTCATGTTTATGAGGAGATCGAGAAAGCGGTTCAGACGGACATTGCATTGCTGGAGGATAAGAAGCAGCTGGATGTGTGGAATGAAAAATTAAAGCGCCTTCATTCCTGCCTTTTAGTCAGGAAAGAGCAGAACTATGTTTATATCGGGGATCGGGAAAAATTTTCCGGAATTACTTCGGAGCTTCCGGTATTTGGACTGTATCGTGACTGTAAGAGCGGCAATACTTATCTGGAGGGGAACCCTCCGGTATTTTTAAAATATATGGATTTTTATTTTTCCGGAGGAGAGCAGGGAACTGTTTTTATTCTTACGGATTTTGATGCGTTTCTTCCGCAGATCAGGCATATCGTGATAGAATTTGCGATTGCATTTCCGTTAATTTTAATTTTAACGGCGGCGCTCCTTATCATTTGGATTTACAGAGGGATTTTAAAGCCGTTAAATGTGTTGAAAATCGCGACCCATGAAATTATGGAGGGAAATCTGGACAGCCCAATCCCGTTAATTTCCAATGATGAAATTGGAAGCTTATGTGAAGATTTTGAACAGATGCGCCTGAAAATAAAAGAAAACAGCCAGATTTCGCTTCAATATGAACAGGATATGCGGGATTTGATCCGGAATATTTCCCATGATTTGAAAACACCGTTAACGACAATTAAGGGATATTCCGAAGGGCTGCTGGACGGCGTGGCAGGGACGGAGGAAAGAAGGAAAAAATATTTACAGACAATTTATAATAAAGCGGAAGATATGACGCATCTGGTGGATGAGCTTTCTTTTTATTCCAGGATTGACTGCAATAGTGTTCCGTATAATTTTCGGAGGATTAACCTGGATCATTATTTTCTTGACTGTGTGAATGATTTAAAGCTTGATTTGGAATTAAAGCAGATTGAGTTACATTATTTTAATGATACGGAAAAAGATTTGGAAATTGTCGCCGACGCGGAACAGTTAAAAAGGGTAATTAATAATATTATTGGAAATTCCGTAAAATATCTGGGAAGGAAAAGAGGGGTCATTAATATCCGCGTGGAAAAAATGATTGAGGATCAGAAAGAAATGGTGTCTGTGAAAATAGAGGATAATGGGAACGGTGTCCGCAAAGAGGAGCTTGCCAATATTTTTGATCGGTTTTACCGGACGGACGCATCCAGGAATTCTTCCAAAGGAGGCTCCGGCCTGGGGCTTGCCATTGTGAAAAAAATCATAGAGGATCATGGAGGCACGGTGTCTGCGTCGGGAGGGGAAGGGGCAGGCGTCTGTATTTGTTTTACCCTGCAGATTGCGAAAAAAAAGGAGCAGATATGAAGAGAATTTTAATTATTGAGGATGAGGAATCCATTGCGGAGCTTGAAAAGGATTATTTAGAGTTAAGCAGTTTTGAAGTGGAAATTGAAAATGATGGGAAGGAAGGCATGGAGCGCGCCATCCAGGAGGATTTTGATTTTATTATACTGGATTTGATGCTGCCGGGGCTGGATGGATTTGAAATCTGTAAAAAAATCCGCCAGGCAAAAAATATCCCGATCCTGATTGTTTCTGCCAAAAAAGATGATATTGATAAAATCCGCGGCCTGGGGCTTGGCGCGGATGATTATATGACAAAGCCGTTCAGCCCAAGCGAGCTTGTTGCACGCGTGAAAGCGCACCTGGCAAGATATGAACGCCTTCTTGGGAGCAATATGCCGCCGAATGAAATCATAGAAATCAGGGGAATTAAAGTTGATAAAACGGCGAGGAGGGTCTATGTCAACGGGGAGGAAAAGAGCTTTACTACCAAAGAATTTGATTTGCTGGCGTTCCTTGTGGAAAACCCGGACCGGGTGTTTGCCAAAGAAGAGTTATTCCGGGAAATCTGGGGGATGGAATCAATGGGGGAAATTGCGACGGTGACGGTACATATCAAAAAGCTGCGGGAGAAAATTGAATTTGATACCTCGAATCCACAGTATATTGAAACGATCTGGGGCGTGGGCTACCGCTTTAAGGTTTAAGGGAAAACATTGTTGAAACCGCCGATTAGGTGTGGTATGATTACTTGACTGAGGTATTCAAATTATGTAACAGTTCAGCCATCAGCTCGATTTGGCTGCTTCGCAGCCTATTTCGCCGCTAAAGCGGCTAAAATCTCGCTTTTATGGCTGCGCCATATGTCAAAAATAGTGAAAATTGATCCTTACGAGTAAACTCGACGGTTCAATTTTCCTATTTTTGCCGCATGGCTGAACTGTTACCAAATTATAAGCTTGCAAGAATGGTTTCAGTACGGTATAATTAAAAATGAAACTAGGAAAGGGGGCTTTTTGTTTATGGTAAAGCATATCATTTTATGGCAGTTAAAGGATGAATTGTCGGCAGAGGAAAAAGAATCAGTAAAGGCAGGTATTAAGAAAGGTTTAGAAGGGCTGCGTGGAAAAATCCCGGGACTTTTGGAGCTTCATGTGAATACGGTGGGATTAAGTTCTTCTAACGCTGATGTGATGTTAGATTCCAGTTTTGAAAATGAGGAGGCGCTGAAAGGGTATTCCGTACATCCCGACCATGTAAAGGCAGCGGACGAAAAAGTGCGCCCGTTTACGAAATCCAGGGTTTGCATGGATTATATCGTGTAAGATGGTTTGGGTGGGAAAATGGAAACAAAACAGAAATTTGTAGTTTTATTTGAAGATGAACAGCTCTGTGTTTGTAAAAAGCCGCCGGGACTTCCCTGTGAAAGCGCGAAGATGTCCCAGCCGGATTTGGTAAAGCTGCTGAAAAAGAGGTATTTTTTGAAAGATCCGGAACAGAGAGAGCCGTATATCGGGCTGGTTCATCGGTTAGATCAGCCGGTAGGAGGAATTATGGTGCTTGCGAGAACTCCCCGGGCGGCGGAAGGATTGAGCAGGCAGATAAGGGAACGGCGTTTTGTGAAGCAGTATCTTGCCGTTGTGACGCCGGAAAAAGAGCCGGAAGAATGTTCAGGGCATTTTAAAGATTATCTTAAAAAGGAAGGAACAGCCAATCGGTCCCGGATTGCCGATAAGGAGGAGAGGCAGGCAAAACTTGCGGAGATGGACTATGAAATCATAGGGCAGCAGATTTATCAGGAAAGAAAGCTGATGCTTGTGAAAGTAACGCTGGGGACAGGAAGGCACCACCAGATTCGCGCGCAGCTTTCTTTTCATGGAATGCCCCTGATGTTCGACAGGAAATATCGTCCGTCTTCTTATGGAGAACAGGAACTGAGAAATGCAGCGTTGTTTGCATATCATTTGGAATTTGCCCATCCGGAAACCGGAAAAGTTATGGAATTTACGCAATATCCGGAAGCGTTTCCGTTTTCTCTCTTCCCGTTTCCGTAAAGGATACAGGAAACATAGAATTGATGGCTGAATTGTTATCAAAAAATGTGATTTTAATGCTGGAATCCAGCGTAGAATATGATATAATAGAAACGGAGTATGCTCCATAAGTGAAATAGAATATTCAGCGTCAGTTTGAAAACTGACAGGATTAATAAAATATATAGAAAGGACTTCATATCATGGCACAGAATTTTTGTTTTTTAAAAGGTTTGGTAGATTGTATGCCGGGACGCGTGCAGGACTGTAATTTTAAGCATGTAAGTAAATGCCCTTTGGAAGAGCAGAAGGAAGAAGAAAAGAAAGAAGAAAAGAAAGAGGAAACATCGTCCCAGCCGGTATTTTGTTTCTTAAAAGGGATTGTAGACTGCAGCGCGGGGCGCGTGCAGGATTGTAATTTTAAGCATGTGAACCAGTGTCCATTGAACAAATAAATAAAATAAAAAATCGTGAACTTATTGTAAGCTCACGATTTTTTTGTCTGTTTTATTTTGCGTTATTCTTCGGAAACATCGAAATATTTCTTTAAAAATTCTTTTGTCGGCAATGGGCGTTCGTATAAGAAGCCCTGTGCGATATTGCATTCCAGTTCTTTTAAGAACTGCGCCTGTTCTTGGGTTTCTACGCCTTCGGAGACAATCTGCATATCCAGCTCCTTGAGCATTTTTATGACATTGGAAATGATAATCTGCTCCCTGGCAGTGGTAGATCCGTGGTGGAAAAATTCCTTATCCAGCTTGATAACGTCGAACGGCAGGATTCTTAACAGGTTCAGGGAGGAATAACCGGAGCCAAAGTCGTCCATAGAAAGCCGGAACCCAAGCTCATGCAGTGTATTCAGCGTGGAGAGCAGGTAATTGCTGTCCTCGAACATAGCGCTTTCCGTCAGCTCGACTTCGATGTATTTTCTCGGAACCTGGCAGGAATCTACGATATTGGTGATTTTCAGCACAAAATCCTGTTCCCGCAGGTGAACCGGAGAGAAGTTGACGGAAATTGGGAAGATTTTCTTTCCTTTCTCCAGCAGTTTTTGGATTTCAATACATACTTTCCGCAGCATATAGAAATCCAGTTCCACGATAAATTCATTATTCTCAAAAATCGGGATAAATTCATTCGGAGGAATTAAGCCGACCTCCGGGCGTTTCCAGCGGACTAAGGCTTCCGCACCGCAGACCTCATCGGTGGACAGGTTAAATTTCGGCTGGTAGTAAACAAGAAATTCTTCATTTACCAGCGCCTCATCCATAATATCCTCGATTTCCTTTTGTTTTACGAGCGTTGACTTCATGGACTCGTTAAAGAAAGAATAGATGGATTTATGGCTTTCGTGGATACTCTGCCTTGCAATATTAGCCTGGTCGATGGCGAGGGTCGCCGTATCCGGATAGGTAGTAATACATAAGCCTGCCTTGACCGTCAGCTTATGGCTGCTTCCTTCCAGTGTCTTAATATGATGCCAGAGGTTCATCAGGGTTTCCATGCGCTTTTTCGTGTCCTCTTTGGAGATGTAATTCATTAAAATAATGAATTTGTCTGCGGTCACGCGGCAGAAAATTTCATTTTCCTTTAATTTTCCTTTGATGATTTTTGCAAATTGTTTCAGGACATGGTCGCCTTCACTGTAACCGTAGGAGGTATTAATATATTTAAACATATCAATGTCCGTATAAACAAGGAGATATGGCTTGTTCCTGTTTTTGCTGATAATGGAATCCGCTACGGAAATAAATTTGAAGAAATTATAGGAACCGGTCAGGAAATCCTTTTCTTCAATATTTTTAGCACGTTCCTGGGAATGGCTCTTTAACAGGTAGCCGCCGATGATTTTGGAAATCATGGTAAGCGTGCTGATTTCCTTATCTGTCCACTTGCGATCCGTTTCGTCATGGATGACAGCCTGAAGGTAGCCGTGGTAAATCCCGTTTTCAGCAAATCCGCACTGGTATAGGCATTTTAAATGGATCTGCCGGAAGGCAGGCACCAGCTTTTCCGGGATTTCATATTCCATAGAGAATACGTCGTCTGTGTAGAAAATCCCATTGGACGTTAATTTATAGTAATTGGTGATATCCGCCTCCTTTACGGTGCGCTTGTGGTAAGCGATCGTGCGGAGCTTCTGCAGCGGGTTAATCCAGTCATAGGTAAGGGTCGCATATTTCTGGTCGTAACTGTATTCCTCGATGGAAAGGCGGCTTAAATGGAACGTAGAGCCGACAAGGGAGAGGATCATGTTTAAGGAGCTGCGCAGATCGCGGGCGTCGAACAGGAAATCGATCACCTGGCCGACTAATTCTACGTCAATATTAGCCCAGATGGTATGGGTATTTTTGTGGATAGCTTCCTCTTTGACAAAATCCGTTTCTTTTTTCGCAATAATGGACTCTTTCTGGCTCATCGTCTCATTATAGATGTGGAAACAGGATTTCCCGGCGCTTTTGGAGTAATACAGGGCGATATCTGCATGTTTCATTAACGTCTTCCGGTCTTTCCCTGCATTCGGGTAAATGGCAATGCCGACGCTCGTGGTAATCTGGCGCTCGGAATTGTCCCCGACGTAAATCCCTTTTAACAGCTCATTAATCAATTGTGCCTTTTCTTCAATATAAGAAATGGACGGCGCATTTTTAATGAAAATGGTAAATTCATCGCCGCCGTAACGTCCGACGATATGATCCCGCTCAAAAGCGGACTTCAGTTTGAAGCTGATTTCCGTCAGGACGGCGTCGCCGAAAATATGCCCGTAAGTATCGTTGATGGATTTGAAATTATCAACATCAATCATGCAGAAAGCGTGGATATCGGCGTCATTGGAATGGCTCAGGACGGAATCAATCAGGTTTTGCGCCGTTTCACGGTTGTAAAGCTTGGTGAGCGGATCACGCTCGGAGAGGTTTTTCAGTACCTCCATTTCCTGTTTTTCGTGGTCGATATTGGTCGTCTGCCCGATGACGGAAACCGGGTTTCCTTTGGCGTCGAAAACCGTATTGCCGACTAAGGAGAACCAGACATAGCTGCCGTTATTATCTTTGGCGCGCAGTTCTGTGGCAATGTTCTGCTTTCCCTGGCGCAGATCTTTGCAGAACTCCTTAAACACCGGGATGTCTTCCTCATAAATGGCGTCACTTTTTAAGGCGGTATTTTCAAAGTCAGGAGTGACCGCCCTCCCAAGATTAATTCCGGTATTGGCATCCGGTTTTTCCATCACATTTTTCTTGATCTTATATTCCCAGATGGCAGACTGGGTATACTGCATAACCGTATGAACCCTGTTCTGTTCCAATAAAAGGCGGTTCTGGTTGTTGCGGATGCGGATTGTTGTAATGGTCTGCACGATAAAAATCAGGATGATCATAATAAAAATAACGCTGAAAATGACAATAATCAAATCGTCAGAGGAAGCGGAAAGCTGTTCCACCTCCTGTTCGATACAATAGCTCGGTATCAGGTTGCAGACAAATTGGTTATTGATATTTAATTTATCATAGGTTAAATAATATTCCTGGTCTTTTGCCGGATCATAAAACTGTACCATACCGAAGGAGTTTTCATTGAAATCTTTTTTTAATCCGTCTAAGGAGCTTTTGGAAAAGGTTACTGTTTCCAGATATTTGAAAAAGTCCGTATTGGTATCGCCGTTCTGATCAACAACGCAGTGGCCGTCCTTATTTAAAAGGATGGCTTTCGCCTGATTAGAATAGGTGGAATAGTTGACAAGGTTGCTGTAACGGTAAGGATTGTAGCCGGACACAATGAGCCCTGCAAATTTCCTGTTGTGAATGACCGGAACTACAATACGGATATAGTACCCGTCTTTTTTGTCGTAATAAAAACCGAAATAATTTTCCCCTCTCATTAACGAATTCATGATTTCTTTTTCATTGATCTGGATTCCATCCTGCGCCAGTTCCTTTGAGGTAACGTTCTGCCTCTCAGGATTGTTCAGATAATTGGACAGCTGTGACGGAGGGTAATAAATAACCTGCCCCAGACCTTTCGTATTGTTTAATTTGGAAACGCTGGTGGAAAAAATTGCCGAATCAGCTTCTTCATAAGTAGCCGCAAGCGCAGTCATGGAATCGGTTGCGGAGGTCAGGCGGCCTTCAATGGAACGAACCAGATAGTCGCTGCTGGAGCGGAGATCCTGCTCGGAGATTTCCAAAAGCTGCTTCTGCATCTGGGAACGATAGTTGGTGATGCCGAGGCTGACCGTTGTCAGAACAAAGATGCAGGCGATAATTAAAAATAAAGTGGAATTTATGTAAAGTTTTTTCGTCTTCAAAGAAGTCCTCCATTCCGGTACAGTTAAAATTACCTAAGAATTGTCAAAAACTAACTGTATTTTATCATTAAATAACAATAAAGTAAAGTAGTGGCAGGCGGATTTTGTGAAAAAGTATCATGATCTTAAGAAGAAAAGGGAAAAATTTATACAGAAAAGTACTTGCAATCTGGGGAAAATGTGTTATAGTAGTTGTAGAACAGATAAAAAAGAAAGGAAGGGTGGTTTGTATGAATATCAATCGGTTTACGCAGAAGTCCGTGGAAGTGGTGAATGCCTGTGAGAAGATTGCGTATGATTTCGGGAACCAGGAGATTGTGCAGGAGCATTTTCTTTACAGCCTTTTAAAAGTGGAGGACAGCCTGATTTTAAAGCTTCTGGAAAAGATGGGCGTTGATCCGCAGGGGTTTGTCAATGCCGTGGAGAATCTGATTAAGAAACGCCCGAAGGTATCCGGAGGGCAGATCTATATAGGAAATGATTTAAATAAAGTCCTGATTTATGCGGAGGACGAAGCAAGACAGATGGGGGATGAGTATGTATCCGTGGAACATCTGTTCTTAAGCCTGATGAAGAACCAGAACAGGGAAATCAAAGAGCTGTTTAAGACCTGGGGCATTGACAGAAATTCCTTTCTGCAGGCGCTTTCCACGGTCAGGGGAAACCAGAAGGTGACAAGCGACAATCCGGAGGCGACGTATGACACGCTGGAGAAATACGGGTATGATCTGGTGGAGCGCGCAAGGCAGCAGAAACTTGATCCGGTGATTGGGCGCGACAGCGAGATCCGCAATATTATCCGTATCCTGTCAAGGAAAACGAAGAATAACCCGGTATTAATCGGCGAGCCGGGCGTCGGCAAGACGGCGGCGGTAGAAGGGCTTGCGCAGAGAATTGTTCGCGGGGACGTGCCGGAAGGCCTCAAGGACAAAAAGCTGTTTGCGCTGGACATGGGCGCGCTGGTGGCGGGCGCGAAGTACCGCGGGGAATTTGAGGAGCGTTTGAAAGCCGTCCTCGAAGAAGTGAAAAAGAGCGACGGACAGATTATCCTGTTCATTGACGAGCTCCATACAATTGTTGGCGCAGGGAAGACGGAAGGCTCGATGGATGCCGGGAATATGTTAAAGCCGATGCTGGCAAGAGGCGAGCTTCACTGTATCGGGGCGACGACGTTAAATGAATATCGTTTATATATAGAAAAGGATGCCGCCCTGGAACGCCGGTTCCAGCCTGTGATGGTCGCAGAGCCGAGCGTGGAGGACACGATCTCTATTTTAAGGGGATTAAAAGACCGCTATGAAGTCTACCACGGGGTAAAGATTACGGACGGCGCGCTGGTGACGGCGGCGGCATTAAGCAACCGCTATATTTCCGACCGTTTCCTGCCGGATAAGGCGATTGACCTGGTGGACGAGGCGTGCGCATTGATTAAGACGGAACTGGATTCCCTGCCGACAGAGCTTGACGACATCCAGAGGCATATCATGCAGATGGAAATCGAGGAGGCTGCGCTTAAAAAAGAGGATGACCGTTTGAGTGCGGAGCGCCTGGAAACGCTTCAAAAAGAGCTGGCGGATCGGCGGGAGGAGTTCGCCTCGGCGAAAGCAAAGTGGGATCAGGAAAAGGCGTCCGTGGAGAAGGTGCAGAAGTTAAAGGAAGAGATGGAAAGCCTCCAGAATGATATCC
This sequence comes from uncultured Lachnospiraceae bacterium, assembly GCA_947629585.1. Classification (GTDB taxonomy): domain Bacteria; phylum Bacillota; class Clostridia; order Lachnospirales; family Lachnospiraceae; genus MGBC100174. The sequence continues at coordinate 9,992 of CANREH010000002.1, forward strand.
AGATTGCGCAGAGAAATTATGATCTTAATAAAGCGGCGGAGCTTCAGTACGGCAGGCTGCCGGAGTTAAAGAAACAACTGCTGGAAGAAGAGGAACGGGTGCGGAAGGAAGGGCATACCCTTGTGCATGAGTCGGTCAGCGAAGACGAGATTGCAAAGATTATTTCCCGGTGGACGGGCATTCCGGTGGCGAAGCTGACAGAGAGCGAGAGAAACAAGACGCTTCATCTGGACGAGGAGCTTCATAAGAGAGTGGTCGGACAGGACGAGGGCGTGACAAAGGTGAGCGAGGCAATCTTGAGAAGCAAGGCGGGGATTAAAGACCCGACCAAGCCGATCGGTTCGTTTTTATTCTTGGGGCCTACGGGCGTCGGGAAAACGGAGCTTGCTAAGGCGCTGGCGGCAAGCCTGTTTGACAATGAGCAGGCGATGGTGCGGATTGATATGAGCGAGTATATGGAGAAATATTCCGTTTCCCGGCTCATTGGGGCGCCTCCGGGATATGTCGGCTACGAAGAGGGCGGGCAGCTTACCGAGGCGGTCAGGAGAAAGCCGTACTCCGTCGTCTTGTTTGACGAAATTGAGAAGGCGCATCCGGATGTGTTCAATGTGCTTTTACAGGTGCTTGACGACGGGCGGATTACCGATTCCCAGGGAAGGACGGTGGATTTTAAGAATACGATCCTGATTATGACCTCCAATATCGGATCTTCCTACCTGCTGGACGGCATTGAGGAAAACGGGGAAATCAGAGAAGAAAGCAGGAAGCTGGTGGACGCAGAGCTTAAGAGCCATTTCCGCCCGGAATTTTTAAACAGGCTGGATGAAATCATCATGTTCAAGCCGCTGACAAAGGAAAATATCGGGGGAATCATGGATCTGCTTGTGGCGGATTTAAACAAACGGCTTTCCGACCGGGAATTTAGCGTGGAATTAACCGAAGCGGCAAAACAGTATATCGCGGAACAGGCGTATGATCCGGTGTACGGCGCAAGACCGTTAAAACGGTATCTGCAAAAACATGTGGAAACGTTATCCGCAAGGCTGATTTTAAGCGATATGGTACATGCCACGGATACCATTGTCATTGATGTGGAGGGAGGGAAGCTCACCGCAGGAGTGAGGAGCTTTTTAAAATAAGAAAAAATAGACAAAAAAATTGTGCAGCCGTGACTTTTATCAGAGGGGAAAAGTCACGGCTTGTGTGGTGTTAAAATAAATCCGAATGAGTTCCAGTCCTGGAAAGAAAGAGGATAAGGTCATCGCCATCCACGCGGTAGACAAGCAACCAGTCGGATGAAATGTGGCATTCGCGAAATCCGATATAATCGCCGATGAGAGCGTGATCTCTGTTTTTTTCGGGAAGTGGCTGCTGCATAGCAAGAGTATTGATTACTGTGTCAAGCAAATCAAGATCATAGCCGCGTTTGGCGGCAGTTTTCAAATCTTTTTTAAATCGGTTAGAAAGAATCACATTAAGCATCATCAAGCACCTCATCCATTGCATCGCGGAAAGAAGGATAACGCTTGTATTGTTCCGGATGGGCTTTCATGGTATAAAACTCGTTCATAGCGGCGACAGTTTCGGCATTAGGAACTTCCCTTTGGATTAAGAACGGGAATCCCTGTACACGCAAGGACTGTTTCAAAAATATAGTGATAGCAGTCGTGAGATCCATGCCGAGATCTGCAAAAAGCGCCTGGCTGTTCTTTTTCAGATCGGCGTCCAAGCTGATGTTGGTGCTTACTTTTTCCATTGAGAATGCCTCCTTATTTGAAAAATAATGAAATAATTTTGATTTTAAAGATTTGCTAACAGGACATATTCTTATTAGCATTACTTACATTCGTATTTACGTTCTGTAAGTAGCCCATACATAGCAAAACCACCCTAAACTTTAACCGAGTGGCGGGTGGCTTTGCTATCACAACATAGGTCAACCCCTTGTGGGTGGCTGCTCTTTTTATGTCTCTACTATAACACAGCTTACGGTGGGAATCAAGAGTGAATTAATTATTTTTCAACAAAAGGATAAGTACTAAAATGGGCAGGAAAGAGGAAGAAAAGGCAGCCTCCCAAGCCAGTGACTGGCTTGGGAGGCTGCCTTTGGCAATTTTGTTATAGCGTTACTTGCCGTTCTCGACAGAGATAAGGATCACAAGCGAAAAAAATAATGCTTACCCTGTTGAGACCAGGATGAGCGCCTCTCACTGAGAGGTATTGCTTGGGATACTCCACTTTATGGGACACTTGTTATCAGCAGGTGTCCTTCTGTATATTCAATATATCACAATCTGTCGGAAGTTTCAAGTAGTTTTTTTTCCCTCAGCGGTATAAAATTCGTTCATAGAGGGGTAGTTTCGGCATTGGAGATTTCCTTTTGGATCAATGTTTCTTTCAGAGTTATTAGATGATAAAAGTGTAGAAACAAACGATAATTTATGATACCATATAGAAAGAGCAGCCGTGAGTTATGACATTTATTTCTAAGGAACGAAGTAATACTATGAAGAATAATGAAATAATTTTGATTTTAAAGATTTGCTGACATTCGGCAATTTTTATTAGCATTACTTACATTTATATTTACGTTTTGTAAGTAGCCCATACATAGCAAAACCACCCTAAACTTTGACCAGTAGCAGGTGGCTTTTGCTATCCTCATATAGGTCAACCCCTTGTGGGCGACTGCTCTTTTTATGTTCTTACTATAACATAATTTACGGCGGGAATCGAGAGTGAATTGATTATTTTTTAACGAAAGAATATCTATAAGTATGTCTGGTTTCGTAAACGTTCTTATTTGAAATATAGTGAAATCAGAAATGCTTATAGAGAAAAAAAGTATTGAAATAAATGATTGCTTGTGATACAATAAAAAAGAGCAGTCGTGTGCAGGGTGCGTTGACCTCTATTTCTAATTTTGAGAAATGGGGGTGATGCTATGAGGAATCAAAATAATTTTGATTTTAAAGATTTGCTGACATTCGGCATATTTTTATTAGCATTACTTACATTCGTATTTACGTTCTGTAAGTAATTCGATACATAGCAAAACCACCCTAAACTTTGACCGGTAGCGGGTGGCTTTTGCTATCTTCACAATCAGGTCAACCCCTTGTGGGCGGCTACTTTTTTTCTGTTTTTACTATAACATAATTTACGGTGGGAATCAAGTGTTAATTGAACATTTTTTGAGCAAATTAAAAGGAATAAAAGGCAATCTTGCATAAACAAACCTGCGGGATTGGGAAATTATTGGCAGATTCGTCTATTTCTGTAAAGTTTCTACTTGAATTTACCTGTCTGATATGCTAAAATATTTTCGAGAAATCAAATGGAAAATCAACGGTGTACCGCCTGGCACTGCGGCAACAGAGCCAGGCAGAGAATGGTAATGAGACTACCACCAATACAGGATAACCCTGCGATACACACAGGCTTATTATACATGATTTAGTTTTGTATTTCAATCATGTTTTGTGGGAATCAAGGGGAAGATCCCGCCTTTTTTAATAAATGACAGGTGTTTGGTGTGGACGCATACCGACGCCTGTTTTTCTTTTGGTTTCTCACTGATCCCCTGCGGGCGCTGCCCGTGGGGGTTAGTGGGAAATCGGAGTTGCAAGACTGCGGTTTTTTTGCCGTAGTTTTTTTACGCTCCTGATTTTTCGGTAACGATAGTTTATTTTAGAAAGAAAGGAGACGTTTATGAAAAGACGAAAACGAAGCAGAAGGATTTTTAGCATTATCATGGCGGTTGCGCTGTGCTTTTCCATGGTTGATCTGTCCGGGGTGGCGGAAGCAGTTGCTGAGAAAGTGGCTCCGCCGACTTCCGGTACTTGCGGGGAAAATTTAACATGGAAGTTTACGGAGGATGGAACGCTGACAATTAGTGGAACAGGGGAGATGAGAGATTATATTAAGATTGACAACACAAACAGCAGACCTTGGCATTATTATCGTAAAAAGATTAAAACGGTGAAATTACTAAAAGGGCTAAAGAGTATAGGGGATTGGGCTTTTTATGATTGTGATAGTTTGGAAGAAGTGAATTTGCCGGAAGGACTGACGAGCATAAGGAGTCATGTTTTTTCTGGTTGCGACAGCTTGAAAGAGGTGAGTTTGCCGAAAGGACTGACAAGCATAGGAAGTTATGCTTTTGCGTATTGTGACAGCTTGGAAAAGGTAAGTTTCCCAAAAGGATTGACGAGCATAGGGAATCTTGCTTTTTCTGATTGTAACAGCTTGAAAGAGGTGAGTTTACCAGAAGGATTGACGGGTATAGGAAGTTATGCTTTTTGGAGTTGTGGAAGTTTGAGAAAAGTGAGTTTGCCGGAAGGACTGACGAGAATAGGGGATTTTGCTTTTTGGTGTTGTGGCAGCTTGGAAGAGGTGAATTTTCCGGAAAGTCTGACGAGAATAGCGCATAGTGCTTTTAATTATTGTAAAAGTTTGAGGAAGGTGAGTTTGCCGGAAAAACTGAAAAATATAGAAAGTGAAGCTTTTGCATATTGTGACAGCTTGAAAGAGGTAAAAATTTTTTCCAGAGATTGCATTTTTCATGATACTGGTTATAGGTATTATGTATTCCCTTCCAGCACTGTAATTTATGGCTATGCAGGCTCTACTGCGCAGACATATGCAGAAAAATATGGCAATTCTTTTGTAGAATTAGGACAGGAGGTTGTAAAGAATTTTTCTTTGGATTCTGCTGCAGAAGGAAATATAGAGGAAACCGTCGTGATCTCCGGCACGCTGGAACTTACGGATGATGTCAAAATTGGTGAAACTTCTGCGTTGATTTCATCAGAGGTTGGCAAGATTGAATGGACAAGCAGCGATCCGGAGATTGCAGAGGTAACGGGCTGTGAGGGCAGGTATTCGGCGGATAACCGTTCCGCCGATTTGTCGGTGGAAGCGGCATTGCATAAAGCGGGAACAGTGACAATTACGGGAAAGGCTTCCAATGGCCTGACGGCAAGCTGCGAGGTGACGGTGAAAGGGCAGGGCGTGATAAAGACGTTCAAGCTGAATGCCGCCGCCGAAGGGGAGCCGGGGAAAGAGATTATAATCCCTGGCACGCTGGAGCTTGTTGACGATGTCCAGACGGATGGAAGTTCTGCGCTGATTTCATCGGAAATTGGGAAGATTGAATGGACAAGCAGCAATCCGGAGATTGTAGAGGTAACGGGCTGTGAGGGCGTCTATTCCATGGATAACCGTTCCGCAGAGCTGCTGGTGGAGACGGCAGCTTATGGCACAGGGACTGTAACGATTAAGGGAAAGACCTCCAACGGTCTGACGGCAGGCTGTGAGGTGACGGTGAAGGAAAAGGACAATTCGATTCAGTCAGTCACGAAGTCTGATGTGGTTCAGGATGATTCCTATGGGATCACTTCTTACAAGGCGACTAAGGAAGGGAAAATCTATGATTTAACCATAGAATTTGACAAGGCATTAAATGATTACCTGGAAGCGGTTAAGGATTCTATAAAAAATGATTTAAAGAATGCCGATAGCGGGATAGAGAATGCCGCAAAGAAATTGCGGCAGGCGGATGAAGGGACGAATGACAAAATGATTACCATAGAGTTTGGTGCGCCGGAATCCGTAATTAACAGCGCTTATGAAGCCCTTGCTATGTATCTGGACACTTATACGCAGGCAGGGATTGATCTGGGAAAGATTGATTTGGACAAAAGTACCGTAGAAATCAGCATTGACATTGTCAATAAAATCCGGAACAGCATGGGCGGCTCTTCTCTTTCCTGGAAAATCGGGGAGTATTTTGTGGAGATCGACACGGTAGAAGCGTTAGGGGCTTTTTCAGGCACGATTAAAATCAGGAATAAAAACGGGAAAACGTATATAGGGAACGTGAATACTACTGCCAAAGAAACGGCGGGGCTGATGACGCAGTATATTAACGAGCTTTCCGATACGACAAAGGATGTTCTGAAAGGCTCACTGCAATCCGTCCTTACGGAATTAAACAAAGTGACAGGAATCGGGGAAGTTACGGAAAAAGAATTAAAGGATATTTTTGAGGATGAAGTGGAGGCTCTGCAAAAAAGCGGCTATGGCAATGTCCTTAAAAATGCAATCAAGTTAAAGGACGGCTATGATTTAGTGAAGAAAATCAGTGCGGCGAGGAATGCGGATGATTTAGAGAGCGCATTCAGCAGTATTTCATCAATTTACAAGAAATTAAATGACATGGATTATTCTGATGAAGCCGTTTCCAAAGCTTCCGTAAAAGCAGCCATGGATAAATTAACAAGAATAAAAGAAAACCTGTCAAATATGATATATGACTATATTTACGACAGCGGTTATGAGGAAGAAGAAGGCATTTGGGAAAGCTTTAAGAAGATATTTATCCAATGCCCGGTTGATTTTACCGTATATGACAGCGAGGGGAATGTGCTTGGTTATGTGGATAACGGCGAGGTTTCCTACGACGATCAGAAAATTTTGATCGAGGTAAGCGGGGACGTCAAGACGCTTTATGCCCCAGAGACTGCCGATATAAGCTTAAAGCTTACGGCGACCGGGAGCGGGGAAATGAATTATGTCATTGAGGAAGTGAAGGATGGGAAGATTACCGGGCGTATCAATTATTATGATATTCCGTTAGAGGAAGGGATCGGTTATTCGCAGGAACTCCCGGTTTCGATTTCTCAGGACAGCGTGGAGACGCTCCCTATTGAGGCGGCGGACGGGAAAATTTATGCGGATGAGTATATACCGTCTTCCCAGAATGCCTGTGTTACTATAAGCAGCTATGCAGATGACGGCGGCGTAGTGGTCGGGGACGGCGATTACCCGAAGGGAAGTCCGGTAGAGCTTTCTGCGTTTCCGGCAGACGATACCTATGAATTTTTTGGCTGGTTTATTGATGGTAATTTAACCAGCCTGGATTCTGTATACCGTTTTACGGCGTTAGAGGATGCATCCGTCAGGGCGGGTTTCAGGAAAAAATTGGTTAAATTTACGGATTATGCGGTTACGCTGGGGGATTCCTATGAAGAGTTTGCATGGGTAGATGTTTATGCAAATGAAACAAATTCCGAGGATGTTGTCATGAGGCTTCAGGGAGCGGATAAAGAGGAAGATTATGCAAAAGTTCTTGTAAAGAAATATTTTTCCGATGGGAATGACGCTAATGCCAGCACGATAGATACAAGATCAGAGGGAAATTTCAACTTTTGGCTTGAAAATATGGATGTAACCAATTATGAAAAAGTAGAAATCTATGATAACCTGAATCGGCTTATTGTTACGTTGTCGCAGGAAAACAGCGGGTCTGGTTCGGAGGGAAAACCGGGAAGCGGAACAAGCACAGGTGGCAGCATTGGGACAAGCACAGGAGGAAGTATTGATACAGAAACAGAAGAAGGCTCCGGCACAGGGACAAGCACGGGAGGAAGTATTGATACGGAAACAGAAGGAGGTTCTGGCACTGGAACAGGAGGCGGCTCCGGTTCTGGGACGGGCGGTTCTGGTTCGGGCGGCAGTATTGGAGGAAGCCTTACCCCGGCTGATCCGGACTCTGTGGTAAATCCATCCCCGGATTCCGGCATGAATACAGTTCCGGATTCCGGCAGTAATTCCGGCTCTGGCAGCACTGCTCCGGATTTGGGAGAAAGCTCCGGTTCCGGCGATATTCCGGCGGAAGAAGCCAGGACTGAACTTTCCAATGCCGCAGTAACGTTAAGCAAGACTTCGTTTGTTTACAATGGGAAAGCAAGGAAGCCGTCAGTTTCCGTAAAGGTTGGCTCTAAGCTCCTGACGGCAGGTACAGATTATACCGTGTCTTATACTGGCAATATCCGTGTTGGGAAAGCGTCCGTGTCCATCTCAGGAAAAGGAAGTTATACGGGTACGGTTACAAAGACCTTTACGATTCTCCCGAAGGGGATTTCCCTTTCCGGGAAATTGAAGGCAAAGAAAAAGGCGATGGTTGTAAAGTGGAAGCGGAAAGATAACGATATTACGGGCTATCAGGTTCAGTATTCCACAAGCGGGAATTTTGCGAAAAAGAAAACTAAAACAGCCGTTGTGAAAAAGGAAGAAAAGAAGAAACTGACGATTAAAAAACTGAAAGCAGGAAAACGGTATTATGTCAGGATCAGGGTTTATAAGAAAGTAAATGGAAAGACCTATGCCTCTTCCTGGTCGAAAAAGAAGAGCGTGAAAATTAAGAAATAGCAAAAGACAAAAAATAAAAGACGGGAAAACCCCTTGCCGCGGTGCAAAGGGGTTTTTCTTTATACAAAGACAGGGCAAATATACGGGCATTTTATGGCTTTGAAGGTTTTTTTTCCCATCAGAAGCGTTATTTTTTGCCTAATATCATATTAAATCTATATGAAAAATAAAATACCGTATTGACAAAGCGGGGAAAATGCGGTATGATCTTGAAACATGTAATTCATATTAAATCTATATGAAATAAAGAAGGAAAGGTTGAACAGGCTATGGCTGCATTGGAACGGACGGTTTCAATCAAGGAATTAAGCACGGATGTTTTGATTATCGGCGGCGGGACGGCGGGCTGTTATGCCGCCCTGACGCTTAGGGAGCATTCGGATGTTTCTGTCGTGATTGCGGAGAAAGCGAATATTAAGAGAAGCGGCTGCCTTGCGGCGGGCGTGAACGCGATTAACGCCTACATAACGAAAGGGAAGAAGCCGGAGGATTATGTGGAATATGCCAGAAATGATGCCGCCGGGATTGTCAGAGAGGATCTGCTCCTTACGATGGCGAGGAGGTTAAATGCCGTTACGAAACGCCTGGAAGAACTCGGCCTTGTCATTTTAAAGGATGAGGATGGAAATTATGTGGCGAGAGGCGACAGGAATATTAAGATTAACGGCGAGAATATTAAGCCGATTCTGGCGGATGCGGTGAAATCGCTTCCCGGCGTCACGGTATTAAACCATGTCAATATCACGGAGTATATTGTAAAAGATAACCGTATTTACGGGGCTGTGGGCATTGGCGAGGAAGATCCGGTACTGTATCTTATTTATGCACGCGCTGTCCTTTGCGCGGCCGGCGGGGCGGCGGGGCTGTACCGCCCGAATAACCCGGGGTTTTCGAGGCATAAAATGTGGTATCCGCCGTTTAATACGGGAGCGGGATATGCGATGGGAATCCGGGCGGGAGCGGAGATGACGACGTTTGAGATGCGTTTTATCGCGCTCCGCTGCAAGGACACGATCGCGCCGACTGGGACGATTGCGCAGGGCGTGGGCGCGAAACAGGTAAATGCCATCGGAGAGGTTTATGAAGAAAAATACGGGCTGACGACTTCCGAGCGGGTATACGGCACGGTCAGGGAAACCCTGGAGGGAAGAGGCCCCTGCTATCTTCGGACCAAAGGCATTTTAAAAGAGCAGGAGGAATCGCTTGAAAAGGCGTACTTAAATATGGCGCCCGGCCAGACGCTGAAATGGCTGGAGCAGGGAAAAGGGCCGTCAGAGCAGAATGTGGAGATTGAGGGGACGGAGCCTTACATTGTAGGAGGGCATACGGCCAGCGGCTATTGGGTGGATACTAAGAGGAAAACGACGATTGAAAGGCTGTATGCGGCAGGGGATGCAGCAGGGGGCTGTCCGCAGAAGTATGTCACCGGAGCTTTGGCAGAAGGAGAGATTGCGGCGCTTGCCATATTGGAAGAACTGAAAGAACCTGAAAAGTTCTTTTTTTCTGGCAGAGAGAAGAAAACGTTTGCAGAGAAGAAAAAACGGGAAATGGATTTTCTGCTTTCCGATGATGGGAACTCTTTGTTTACAACGGAGCAGTTAGAGGAAGCCATGCAGAAGGTAATGGATATTTATGCCGGAGGAATCGGTGCGCACTATCAGTATAATAAAAAACAGCTTGCGCTGGCGGAAGAAAAGATTGGGCAGATTGAAACGCTGGCAGACAATCTCCGCGCAGAGGATATGCATGAGCTGATGTATATTTTTGAGTTAAAGGAACGGCTGACGATATGTAGATCGGTCATTGCGCATTTACGGGCGAGGGAGGAAACCCGCTGGCACTGTTTTGCGGAAAATCTGGATTTTCCGGAGAAAGACGATTCCTGGCTTCAATATGTCAATTCCAAATACAGGGACGGGAAACTTACCATGATTTTCCGCCCGCTGGTGAAGGGAGAGTGTTATGAGCATTGTAATCAATGACAGGTGCAGGGGCTGCGGCAAGTGCATGGATGTCTGCCCGGGCAGCCTGATTAAGAAAAATGAGGAAGGAAAGGCGTTTATGAAATATCCCAGGGACTGCTGGGGATGCGCCTCCTGCATTAAGGAATGTAACTTCGGGGCGATTGAATTTTTCCTCGGCGCGGATATCGGCGGCAGCGGAAGCCGCATGACGGTTGCTTTGGATGGAGAGATTATGCACTGGAATATCAGGATGGGAGATGGCACGGTAAAAACCATTGATGTGAACAGGGCGGATGCAAATAAATATTAAAAAATCAATGCTGTTTTAGAATTGCGGAAGTATAGAGCAGTCCGCAGTTTTGGGTCAAAATTTAAGAAAGGAAAAGCCGGTAAACGGCATGGGAAAGTTATGGGAGAATTATCACATTTGGATGAACTGGAAGCGGAAGCAATTTATATTATCAGGGAAGTGGCGGCGGAGTGTGAAAAGCCGGTGATGCTGTATTCTATCGGGAAGGACAGCTCTGTCATGCTGCATTTGGCGATGAAGGCGTTTTATCCGGAAAAGCCGCCGTTCCCGTTTCTGCATGTGAATACCACATGGAAATTTAAGGAAATGATTGCGTTCCGTGACCGCATGGCGGAAAAGCTTGGGATAGAGATGATTGAATATATCAATGAGGAAGGCGTAAGGCAGGGTATTAACCCGTTTGACCACGGCGCGGCATATACGGATATCATGAAAACACAGGCGTTAAAGCAGGCGTTGAATCAGTACGGGTTTACGGCGGCTTTTGGCGGCGGCAGGCGCGACGAGGAAAAATCGAGGGCGAAGGAGCGTATTTTTTCTTTCCGGAATGAGGCGCACGCATGGGACCCGAAAAACCAGCGTCCGGAAATGTGGAAGTTATATAATGCCAGCATCCACCGGGGCGAGAGTATCCGGGTGTTCCCGATTTCCAACTGGACGGAAAAAGATATCTGGCAGTATATCAAACGGGAAAAGATTGAGATCCCTTCGCTGTATTACGCCAAAGTGCGCCCGGTGATTTACCGGGACGGAAATATTATCATGGTGGATGATGATCGGTTAAAGCTGCGTCCGGGCGAGAAGGTGGAATATAAGAGCGTGCGTTTCCGGACGTTAGGGTGCTATCCTCTGACCGGAGGATGTGAATCCACGGCGGATACTCTGGATGAAATTATTGAAGAAACATTAAGCGCAGTATCCTCCGAGCGCACGACGCGCGTTATTGACACGGAAGCGGCAGGCAGTATGGAGAGAAGAAAGAGAGAGGGGTATTTTTAAGATGAACGGATTGTTAAAATTTATTACCTGTGGAAGCGTCGATGACGGAAAATCCACATTGATTGGACATATTTTATATGACGCCAAATTATTGTATGCCGATCAGGAAAAGGCTTTAGAGCTTGACAGCAAGGTAGGCAGCAGGGGCGGCGCCATTGATTATTCGCTTCTTTTGGACGGTCTGATGGCGGAACGGGAGCAGGGCATTACGATTGATGTGGCATACCGCTATTTTACCACAGATCACCGCAGCTTTATTGTCGCCGACACGCCGGGGCATGAAGAATATACAAGGAATATGGCTGTCGGCGCGTCGTTTGCCGATCTTGCCGTGATCCTTGTGGATGCGAAGCAGGGCGTGCTGGTGCAGACAAGGCGCCATGCGCGGATCTGCGCTCTGATGGGAATCCGTTATTTCGTGTTTGCCGTTAATAAGATGGATTTAATCGGCTATGACAGGGATCGTTTCCTGCAGATAGAAAAAGAAATCAAAGCACTTTCTGAAGAGCTTTCGTTAGCCAGCGTGAACATCATTCCTGTTTCCGCAACGGAAGGGGATAATGTTACGAAGGTGTCGGAGAATATGCCGTGGTATTCAGGGGAGGCACTGCTTCCTTATCTGGAACAGGTGGACATCACGGAAAAGGCAGAAGAAAAAGGGTTTTACCTGCCTGTGCAGAGAGTGTGCAGGCCGAACCATACATTCCGCGGTTTCCAGGGACAGGTGGAAAACGGGGAAATTGCGGTCGGGGACGAAATTAAGACGCTTCCAAGCAGCGAAAAAGCTGTGGTAAAGAGCATTTTGATTGGCGATAAAAAATCGGAAAAGGCAGGGAAAGGGCAGCCTGTGACAATCCAGCTCGACAGGGAAGTGGATGTTTCCCGCGGCTGCGTCCTGGAACGCGGCGCAGATCTTCCGTTGAGCAGCGCGGTTACGGCGACGCTTCTGTGGATGGACGACGAGGATTTGACGCCGGGAAAAGATTATATCGTCAAGCTTGGCACAAGGAAAATCCCGGGAGTTTTAAAGGAAATCCAGTATAAAATCGATGTCAATACCGGGGAGCATAAACAGGCGGAGTCTTTGACAAAAAATGAAATTGCCGTCTGCCAGTTAACATTTTCTGAGAAAATCGTGGTGGATTTATTTAAAAACCATAAAACATTGGGCGAGCTGATTTTAATCGACCGGATTACCAATATGACCTCCGCCTGCGGCGTTGTGGAAGAAATCAGGCAGGAAACGCAGACAGAGGACAGGGCTTATTTTGCCTATGGGGATATCAGGGCGAGGGGCGATCTGTTTGAGGAATATTATTACAACATGGAAAGCTCTCTGGTGACGGGATATCATCCTTCCGGAAGAAGCTATACGGTCGGGGATGTGATCCCGACGAAAGGGGAAAGCTATCATTACCCGCCGGACTTTGATGTGCTGGTCTTAAAAGACAGCGTCGCCGTGTTAATACGGGATCAGAAAGTAAACGATATTGTTCCGTTTTCCAGATACCATTACGGAGGCGTTCCGGTAGTCAACGGCAGAGGCTTTGCCGTCCATGCCTCTTCCGCAGAGGAAGTGGAGGAATTTCTGGATACCTACCGGAATGTGAAAGGCACGCAGAAAGAAGAGGAGTTTTTCAACCGCTGGCTCAGTTTTGAAACTTACCGGAACATTGTATTCCATAATAATTTCTGGGTAATTTAAAAATAACAAATCATGGCGGGAATTTGGCTGTATCTTACCTTTTTTTCCTCTTTTTCCGATAATTAAAGTAAAGCTTTTCTTTTTGGAAGGGGAAGGATGGGAGCTATGGGGTTTTGGTGGGATCTGGAAGGCGTGTGCAGCACGGTTATCAGCATTATCGTTACGGGAATTTTGTACTGTTATTGTGTAAAGCCGTTCCTGCAGGAGAAAAAATACCTTTGGCTGGCAGGGGTTTCTTACATTTTCATGCTGTTTGTTTTGTATTTCGGTTATCCTATTTTTCATATCGACGGGCTGCTGGCGGAAATGATAGGGGTTTTTGTCATGAGCTCCGTGCTTTGCTTTTTCGATCGCCACAATTTGTACCAGAAAATATTTCTTGCTATCGTCATGTGCCTGGCAAACCCGATCTCTGACGGCATTTTAGCGGTCGGGGAAAGGGTTTTGCGTGCCGTGCTGATACAGTCTGCGCATGGGCGGCCTGTGCGTCAGTTTGTTTTCTTTGTTTTATATGATATTTTAGACGGCATTTTGAACATTGTGGTAATGGTATATTTATTCCGCCTTGTAGACAGGCTGTATGTGTATAAAAACAGCATGGGAAAAAGGGAGCTTGGATTATTGTTAGCGACGCCGCTGCTGGCGCTGCTGGGGAACCTTGCCTTTCATTTTTTTTCCCGTGTTTACGAGTCGGATACTGGAACCTATATCTGGAATATCCACAGGGAATACGACGGTTTTTTCATTCTTTATGAGCTTCTCTCTTTTGCAGCCGTCATCATAGCGCTCTGCGCTTATCAGGAAATTAAGAAGGCGGGCAGGCAGGAAAAAGAAAATGCAAGGCTGTCCGAGCAGGTGGCTTCTACGAAAAGGCATATTGAGGAAATAGAGCGGCTTTATCAGGAGGCCGGAAGGCTGCGCCATGATATGGGAAACCATATTATGACTTTGGAAAATTTGTTATTGAGAAATGAAACAGAGGAATCTGCAAAATATCTGCTGCATTTAAAAGAGCAGCTAAAAGAAATCACTCCGGAAATCAGGAGCGGCAACCCGGTAACGGACGTGATTTTGTATGAGCGGCAGAAGGAGGCAAAGCGGCAGCAGATCCGCTTTGACTGTGATTTCCAATATCCCAGGGAGACTTCCGTGAATGCGTTTGACATCAGCGTTATCTTAAATAACGCCCTTGCGAATGCGATGGAAGCGGCGGAAGGGAAAAAGGACGCCTTTATAAGCGTTGTTTCTTATCGGAATAAAAACGCCTATATTATAGAAATCCGGAATTGTTTTGAAGGAACCCTTGCCTTAGACAAAATAAGCGGGCTTCCTCTCACCACAAAGCCCGATAAGGAAAATCACGGCTTTGGGCTGACAAACATCCGGAAAATCGCGAGGAAATATTCGGGAGAGATTTCCATAGAGCAGGAGGGAAATGTATTTTTGTTAAGCATTATGCTTTTATTGGCGGATGCCGCAGGCTGAACTTGAACGGTTGCGTAAAATCTGTATAATCCCTTGACATTTTCATATAATAATTGTATCATAGCGATAACACATAGTTTTCAAAACCATGTGTTATCGTAACAGAGCAGCCAAATCGGGCTGATGGCTGAACGGTTACAGGATAGGATACAGGATAAGAATAATGTTTATGGAAATGTTAAAAGGAGGTCCTGCCATGAAAATAACAATTCGGGAACCGGGGAGCGCGATCACTCATTTTATTGCGTTCATGCTTACGGTATTTGCCGCCATGCCGCTGCTTGCGAAAGCGGGGCTGTCGGGAAATGCCGTGACTGTCTGCGCCATGATGGTTTTTATGGGCAGTATGGCGCTTTTATACGGTGCAAGCACTCTGTACCATGCTGCTAATGTGGGACAAAAAATATTAAAGATTTTCCGTCGGCTGGATCATATGATGATCTATGTCCTGATTGCAGGCTCCTATACTCCGGTATGCCTGTTAGTGCTGGATAAAAACTCCGGCACGGCGCTGCTTACGGCTGTCTGGGGCATTGCAGTCATCGGAAGCCTTGTTACCATGTTCTGGATTAACTGTCCGAAATGGGTTTCCTCGTTAATTTACATCGCTATGGGATGGGTCTGCGTGTTTGTAATTAAAGAACTGTTTGCGGCGCTTTCTTCCGAAGCTTTTCTATGGCTGCTTGCAGGAGGGATTATCTATACTGTCGGGGGCGTGATCTATGCGCTGAAGCTTCCGCTGTTTAATGCAAAGCATGAATATTTTGGGAGCCATGAAATTTTCCATCTCTTTGTAATGGCGGGAAGTATCTGCCACTTTATCTTTATGTTCCGTTTTATTGCATAGCGGCTGACAGGCTTGCCGCAGGAAGATCCGGACAAAAGAGGGCTCTGCCCTCTTTATTATTTTGTACACATCTGCATGACCTGTTCCCGTAATCTTGGGAAGCTGCAGGGCCCTGTTGCCAGTATGGCTTCATGGAACGTTATCGGATCGAAATTTTCTTTTAAAAGATCCTGCATTTCTTCTTTTAATGCCAGAAATTCCAGGCAGCCGACGGTGTATTTTAAATAATTGGCTGGCTCTGCCAGAATCTGCAGGTAGATTTCATGGATTCCCTGTTTATTCGTTATACCGAATCCATTTAAGTAATCCTTCAGTCCGTCTTCGGTGTAGCCGTCATAGTGGATATGGATATCTGCCATAGCGTACATGCACAGGGTAAGGAGCATATTTTTTTCCTGTAACAGCGCTGCGTCTTCAGAAAGCCCGGAAAGGCGGTAGGAATACAGTTCTGCGTAACTTGCCCACCCTTCCGAATAGCCGGGGTAGGACAGGATGCAGCGCAGGAGCTCCGGATTCGTGGAGTAAAACATGGCGTTTTGGTATAAATGCCCCGGATAACCTTCATGTGCAAGCGTGGTAAAAAAGCTCAAATCATCCCGTATCTGCGGCGTATTGACATAAATGCAGTTTTCCGTTTCACAGTCAAGCGGCGGGACAAGGTAGAAGGCGGGGCTTAAGTATTCCGATAACGACGGCGGCACGGACAGGACATGTAAGGAGACCTGGGAGGGCATTGGGAAGGCATCGGATATCTGCGTCCTTAAATAAGACAGCGCATTTTTAGCGTCGGAAAAAGCAAGGCTGTAACGGTCTGCCTCTTCCATAGCCTGATCAAAAACATCTTCTTTTTCCATGACAGAGGAAATTTCTTTGGCACATGCCATGATCCGATCGTTAATCAGTTTTTTTATTTCATCAATACTCCGTCCGGAGCCAGTATTGTGGCGGATTAAATGTTCATAATATTCCTTCCCTTCCGGGAAATAATAAAGTCCGCCGCTGTTTTTTCCGGTTTTTAGTAATTCCTGAAATGTTTTTTCCAGCAATCGGTAAGCGGGGTAAAAAGCGTCTTTTAAAACCTGTTTATTTTTCTGCATCCATTCCTGCTTTTTTTCGCCGGAAACGGTACAGTATTCCGAAAGCTTTTCTAAGCGTTCCTGAAAGCTTGTAATTAGAAAATTGTCTTTTTTCTTTGCTTTTTCCAGAGAAAGGATTTCATCGCATTGCCGGATAATGGCAACGGCATTTTCTTCGTGCATAAACATTCCGGCATCGGATTTTTCCTGTTCCAGTTCGGAAAGAAGCTCAAAATAAGCAGGAAGATGGGTTAATAACAGGAAATATTCCTCGACATCCTGCTCCCGGTAAAAGGTATATTCGCTTAAAAGCACCGGAAGCTGCGCCTGGATTCCAATGGTCTTGCTGAGCGGTTCTGCATACAGCTCATAACCGGATAAGGAAATGCTGTCCTCTAAAGAATCTTTGAAAATATCATAGGTAAGCTTCTGCTGTTCCGACAGGGAATCATAGGGAAATAAAGACAGGAGATAAAGATAATTTTCCGCGCTTACGGCTTCTTCGCCGTTATCCGGGAGCGTTTCCCCGAAAGAAGGCTCGATATCAATATGGAATTTTTCAGGCCGGGAAAGGGTATAGTGGAGGGAAATGCTGTCCGTGGAAACTTCCCGGATAAAGACCTGGTTACAGAAATAGGAAAATGCTTCCTGGATATCTTCCTCTTTGATGGTTCCCGTACCGTTTTCAGGCGTAAGCAGGGAAAGAATTGTGCTGCCAAAATCAGTATTTGTAATATCGTTATCATAATGATGAAGCGTTTCCTGTTTTTTTTCTGTTTTTTCTGAAAAAGAGCAGCCGGACAGAGAAAGCAGGAAGAAGAAAAACAGGATAAAATATACAAGCCGGACGGGAAAATGGTTTAATTTCAGCAAAATGTTCACCTGAAAACGAGAGCTTTTTTAAAAGATATGAAAATAAAAAAGAAATATTCATAATTTTCATTTTCCATACTATACTGTATCAAAAAACGAGGTTATGATGGAAATTTATATTGTAAAGCAGGGAGACACCGTAGATAACATTGCATCGGAAGTTGGCATAGACAGCAGCGTAATTATTTATGATAACCAGCTTTCTTATCCTTATCCCCTGGCTGTCGGCCAGGCTCTTTTGATTTCGGAGGGGGAAGCGTCCCGTTCCCGGATGGTTCACAGCAATGGGTATGCCTATCCGTTTATTAATGAGGATACGCTGAAAGAGACGCTTCCTTTTCTGTCGGAGCTTTCCGTATTTTCCTATGGTTTTACCATGCAGGGGGAGCTGCTGCCTCCGCAGACGGAGGATCGCTGGCTGATTGAAGCTGCCTGGGCGAATGACACTCTTCCGGTTCTGACGCTGACGCCTCTTGGCAGGGACGGGAATTTTAATAATAACCTGATTACTTCGGTAGTGCAGAACATATCGTACCGGACAAGGCTGATTGACGAGGTAATTCAGGTGCTGAAAGAAAAAGGCTACCGTGGGCTTGATATTGATTTTGAATATATCCGGGCCGCGGATCGGGACGCTTTTTCGGAGTTTGTCCGGGTATGCGCGGAGGCTGTCCGGGCGGAAGGGTTCCAGATTTCCATTGCCCTTGCTCCAAAGGTCTCTGCCGATCAGAAGGGAATTCTGTATGAAGGAAAGGATTACCGCGCTCTCGGAAAGGCGGTTGACCATGCCCTGTTAATGACCTACGAATGGGGATATATGTATGGGCCTCCTATGGCGATAGCCCCGATTAATGAGGTACGGCGCGTTGTGGAATATGCCCTGACGGAAATACCGGCGGAAAAACTTGATCTGGGAATCCCGAATTACGGCTATGACTGGATACTTCCCTTTGAACAGGGAATGTCGAAGGCAAAGAATATCAGCAATCTCCAGGCTGTCCAGACGGCAGCAGCCTATGATGTGCCGATCCGGTTTGACGAAACAACGCAGTCCCCTTATTTTACTTACATAACGAAGGAGGGCGTTCAGCATGAGGTCTGGTTTGAGGATGCCAGGAGTTATCAGGCAAAATTTAATTTGATAGAAGAATTTGGGCTCCGCGGCGCGGGGTTCTGGCAGATTATGCGGCTGTTCCGCGCAAACTGGCTGCTGTTGGACGATCGGTTTTATATTGCGAAGGCTTAGGGGAAAGAAGGGCTGGCGGCAGTAATTTTTAACAGGAGGCTGCCTGTAAGCTGCCTCCTGTGGATGGGAGCCCTGCGGTTTTCTGCGGAGGGCTTTATAAAGAGGAAATAAGATCCTGCGCTTTTTTTAGTGTGCTCTCTGTCTCCTGAAGAGAGGAAATGCTGTCGTTTACTTCTTCGGAAAGGGAAGCGACGGTGTCATGGCTGTCTGTTACGGAAGAAAGGACATTGTCTTTGCTGCTTTCCATAGCGCGGATATTGTCCGCAATCTTTTCCATTGTATTTAACAGGGAAAAACCGGTAGAGCCGATGTTCTGCCCGTTGGTCATGACGTCTTTAAAATGCCGTTCCACTTCCTGCCCGTATTCAGAGCAGTTTTTAATTTCTTCCCCGGAAAGCTGGATCTCATTGTGGAGCTTGTTTAAACTGTCATGCAGGGTACGGATGGCGTCGT
This sequence comes from uncultured Lachnospiraceae bacterium, assembly GCA_947629585.1. GTDB lineage: Bacteria > Bacillota > Clostridia > Lachnospirales > Lachnospiraceae > MGBC100174. The sequence continues at coordinate 29,164 of CANREH010000002.1, forward strand.
CGATGTTCTGGACAAGTTCTTTGGTATTGGTAGAAAGGTTCCTGATTTCGTCGGCAACGACAGCGAACCCTTTTCCTGCTTCCCCGGCGCGCGCTGCCTCGATGCTTGCATTTAACGCAAGCAGGTTCGTGGAATCCGCAATGCCGCGGATGGAATCGGACATATTCTGGATGGTGTTAAAATCGTCGTCCAATACCTGGAAGGTGGAGGTAATGGAATCAAGCTTGGATGTGGAATTGGCAATTTTTTCCGTCAGGCTGCGGACTTCGATATCCGAAGTATCCGCCTTTTCTTTGGAAGCAACCAGAAGCTCTTTAAAGTCGGTAATATCGTAAGAGGAGCTTTTGATGATTTCCTGGACTTCGTTAAACTGCCTGGAAAGGGTGGAAATATGGTCGGATGCCTGGCTGGCTGTTGTTTCGGCGGAATGCAGCTTTGAGGAAAGGTCCTTTTGAGAAACTGTACATTCTTTTACCTTAGATAAAGAGCTGGCAACGGAAGCGCCGATTTCCGGATTCAGCGGCTTCGGGGCGGCAGCAGTCGGTGTTATAACAGGTTCTTCTTGTTTTTTTCTTCCAAACATAATGATAATCTCCCTTCTATCTATATAAAAAGTGTATAAAAATATCTTTGTTGCGTAAAATTTTATCACATTTTGCTAAAAAATACAATCCAATTTAAAAGATTGTGATAAATATCTGGTTGACAAGCCCCAAACTCCTGTTTTATACTAAGCAATGAAGGTGGTAACATGAAGCTGGAAGCTATCGTCCTTGAAGTCAGAGAAAAGGAAGGTAGCTTTTTTTACGCAGAACAAAGAAAGGAAATCATGGGATTATGGAAAAGAAACCTTATTATTTAACAACAGCGATTGCCTATACGTCGGGAAAGCCGCATATCGGGAATACCTATGAAATTGTACTGGCAGATTCGATTGCGCGCTTTAAGCGCCAGCAGGGATATGACGTGCGTTTCCAGACGGGGACGGACGAGCATGGGCAGAAGGTGGAATTAAAGGCAGCGGAGGCGGGGATTACGCCGAAGGAATTTGTGGACAGTGTTGCCGGAACGATTAAAGATATCTGGGATTTGATGAATACTTCTTACGATAAGTTTATCCGTACCACCGACGGGTATCATGAAAAGCAGATCCAGAAGATTTTTAAGAAGCTGTATGAGAAAGGGGATATTTATAAAGGGCATTATGAAGGCATGTACTGTACGCCGTGTGAATCCTTCTTTACCAAAGCGCAGCTTGTGGACGGGAAATGCCCGGACTGCGGCAGGGAAGTGCATCCGGCGAAGGAAGAGGCGTATTTCTTTAAGATGAGCAAGTATGCCGACAGGCTGATAGAGCATATCAATACCCATCCGGAATTTATCCAGCCGGAGTCCCGCAAAAATGAGATGATGAACAATTTCCTCCTGCCGGGACTTCAGGATCTGTGCGTGTCCCGGACCTCTTTCAAGTGGGGGATTCCGGTGGATTTTGACGATAAGCATGTAGTCTATGTCTGGATTGACGCGCTGTCAAACTATATCACGGGGCTGGGCTTTGACATGGACGGGAACAGCGATCCGATGTTTGACAAATACTGGCCTGCTGATCTGCACTTAATCGGGAAGGATATTCTGCGTTTCCATACGATTTACTGGCCGATTATGCTGATGGCTCTGGATATCCCGCTGCCAAAGCAGGTATTCGGGCATCCGTGGCTTCTGCAGGGCGACGGGAAGATGAGCAAGTCCAAAGGAAATGTGATCTATGCGGATGATCTGGTGCGGATGTTCGGGGTGGACGCTGTCCGTTATTTTGTTCTGCATGAAATGCCGTTTGAAAATGACGGGATCATTTCCTGGGAGCTGATGATTGAGCGCATGAATTCCGATCTTGCCAATACCCTCGGAAACCTTGTCAACCGGACGATTTCCATGTCCAATAAATATTTTGGCGGTGTGGTAAGAAATACCGGGGTAAAGGAAGCCGTGGATGAGGATCTGGCTGCCGTTGTGACAGGAGCGAAGGATAAGGTTGTGAACAAGATGGAGAAGCTGCGGGTTGCCGATGCCATTACGGAGATCTTTACCCTGTTTAAACGCTGCAATAAATATATTGATGAAACCATGCCATGGGCGCTTGCAAAAGACGAAGCAAAGAAAGAGCGTTTGGAGACGGTGCTTTATAACCTTGTGGAGAGCATTTCCATCGGGGCAAATCTTTTGAAGGCCTTTATGCCGGAGACTTCTGAAAAAATCCTTGCGCAGCTGCAGGCGCCGGAAAGGGAGCTGGATTCTTTGGATACATTCGGCGCTTATCCATCCGGCTCTAAGGTGACGGATAAGCCGGAAATCCTGTTTGCAAGGCTGGACGCAGAGGAAGTACTGAAAGAGGTGGAGAAAATTGCCGAGGCGCAGCTTGCACAGGCAGGGAAAGCTGCCGGGGAGCAGCTTGCACAGGCAGGGGAAGCGAAGGAGGATGACGGCATAGAAATAGAGCCGAAGGCGGAAATTACCTTTGAGGATTTTGAGAAAATGCAGTTCCAGGTGGGGGAAATCATTGCCTGCGAAGCGGTGAAGAAATCGAAGAAGCTCCTCTGTTCCCAGGTAAAAATCGGCAAAGAGGTAAAGCAGATCGTGTCGGGAATCAAAGCATGGTATACGCCGGAGGACATGGTCGGGAAGAAGGTCATGGTATTGGTGAATTTAAAGCCTGCCAAGCTTGCCGGGGTCTTATCGGAAGGAATGCTGTTATGCGCGGAGGATGCCGACGGGAAGCTTGCGCTGATGACGCCGGAAAAGGATATGCCTGCCGGAGCTGAAATATGTTAATATTGCAGGGGCGAAACGGGCCGTTAATGCCAAGACTGAGAAAAGAGGGGCCGTTGAGGAGGTCATTGTAAGAAATTATAAAGTGAAGATTGATGGAATTTACAGGTAAAAGACCGCGTCCTTTGTGTAGATGAGCCCGGGAATACACAAAGAGCGCGGCCTTTTTGTCAGGAAATTATTTAAGATGGATTTTCATCTACCATGTTCAATAACTTTGCAAGGGATCGGATGTATTCGATCACAACCGGATGGTAACGGGAAGGAATCTGTTCCAGTTCCACCATTACCTGTGAAGCCGTATTGCTTTCATACCCAAATAAAATATAATCAGCGGAGATATGATGGGTACTGCAGATTCTGTGCAGTATTTCCTGTGACATGGATTTTTTGCCGTTTTCTATTTCGGAGAGGAACGGCACCGAGATGTCAACAGATTCTGCAAACTGCATTTGGCTGAAATCAAGGCTGGAACGCAGCCTCCTGATACGCTGCCCGATTTCATATTTGTTGTAAATTAGCTTTTCCATAAGTCTACCTCGTTTCTGCGAATGATTCGCGCTATTTCATGTGTATATTTTCCAAAAGTGTTTTGAAGCTATTCAAGTATCATCAATGAAAAACCTGAAAAAAGCTGGATAGGCTCTATCAATAATAGTATATCATTTTCTTCAATTAAAAAACAAATAAATGTATATGAAAATTTTCTTTAAACGAAAAATGACATGGAAAAGTGAAAAAATCGTTGACTTTTTTAAATTTAGATGATATGATGGCGAAAATAATCGTTGCACTGCATATATTATCTACAGTACAGACTGATCAGGCGATGAATTGACAGCAGGTAGGTTTGGGGCTGTCAATCCTAAGGCCGGGCCATACGGCAGCAGATGATACGGCATCTGTGGGACAGTAGTTACGTTACCTGTCTCATAGGTGTCTTTTTCTTTACACAAAAGAAAGAGAAACAGGTGACAGCCTGGCTGGTTTTGTAAAACAGAGAAGGGGGATGTCTTTATGGGGAGAAAGACAGGAATGAAAACGGAAAACACAAGGGAGCTTGCCATGCGGGTGTCCGCAGTCAGCATTATGGTGAATCTTTTTTTATCGGTGTTTAAGCTGGCGGCAGGGCTGTTTGCATCTTCCACTGCTATGGTGTCCGATGCCATCCATTCGGCTTCGGATGTATTCAGCACCTTTATTGTTATCGTGGGGGTCACGGTTTCAGAGAAGCAGTCTGATGAAGATCACCCCTATGGGCATGAACGGCTGGAATGTGTAGCATCCATGATTTTGGCGATGGTGCTTGCGCTGACTGGCGCGGGGCTCGGCATTTCCGGCATCAAAACCATTTATTCCGGCAATTATCAGGAGCTTAAGGTGCCGGGGCTGCTTGCGGCGGCGGCCGCTGTGATATCCATTGCTGTCAAAGAGTGGATGTTCTGGTATACAAGGGCAGCGGCAAAAAAGATTAACTCCGGCGCTCTTTTGGCGGATGCCTGGCACCACCGTTCCGACGCGCTGTCTTCCGTGGGAGCGTTTGCCGGGATTATAGGCTCAAGGCTTGGTTTCCCGGTCTGTGATTCTATTGCAGCGTTAGTGATCAGTATCTGCATTTTAAAGGCGGCATATGATATTTTTAAAGATGCCGTAGATAAGATGGTGGATAAATCCTGTGATAAGAAGACGCAGGAGGAGATTCGGGAAATTGTGTTAAAGCAGAAAGGCGTCTGCCGGATTGATCTTCTGAAAACAAGGCTGTTCGGGGCAAAGATTTATGTGGATGTGGAGATTGCGGCGGACGGGGAACAGACGTTAAGTGCCGCCCATGAAATTGCGCAGACGGTGCATGATGTGATTGAGGCGGAGGTGCCGAGCGTCAAGCACTGTATGGTACATGTCAATCCTATGAAAGACGCGGGGTGAGCGGTTATGGTTTTATAAAATAAAAGTTGAAATTTCTTTAAAGGCAGGCTATACTATGGGCAGGAGAAAGTTTTTAGAGAGGTGGCTGTATGGGGGAGAAGGTTTTGGATACCAGGGTAGTTGCCATCGGCAACCAGGACTTTGGGGATATGATCAGCAATCATGATTTTTATATTGACAAGACTTATTTTATCAAGGAATGGTGGGAAAGCAGGGATACCGTTACATTGATTACCCGTCCGCGCAGGTTTGGGAAGACGCTGCTAATGAGCATGGTGGAGCAGTTTTTTTCTGTGGAGTACAGGGAAAAAGCTTTTTTATTTGAAGGGCTGGCTGTCTTTAAAGAGGAGGCTTACAGGAAGCTGCAGGGGACTTACCCGGTGATTTTCTTAAGCTTTGCTTCTGTGAAAGAAACGAATTTTCAAAGCTTTTATAAGAGAATGCGGAGCTTGATGGGGGAAGCTTACCGGAAGAACGGTTATTTGATAGAATCCGGCTTGTTAACCGGGACAGAGAAGCGGAAGTTCCAGAAAATACTTGATGAGGAAGCGGAGCCGGAGGATTATACGGAAGCGCTCCGATCCTTATCCGATTATCTGCTGCGTTTTCATGGAAAGAAGCCTGTGATTCTTCTGGATGAGTATGATACGCCAATGCAGGAAGCTTATCTGAACGGATATTGGGATGAAATGACTGCCTTTATCCGAAATCTGTTTAATTCTGCTTTCAAGACGAATCCATATTTGGAGAGGGCGCTTTTAACAGGAATTACCAGAATCAGCAAGGAATCTATTTTTTCTGATCTTAATAACCTGGTAGCAGTGACGACAACTTCCTGTGTATATGAGGATAGTTTTGGTTTTACGGAGAAAGAGGTGTTTAACGCTCTTGATGTCAGAGGTCTTGGCGATCAGAAAGAGACTGTGAAGAGGTGGTATGACGGCTTTACCTTTGGAGAACAAAGGGGGATTTACAATCCGTGGTCGATCGTTAACTTTCTGAAATTTAAAAGATTCGGTACTTACTGGGCTAATACCAGCTCGAACAGCCTGATTAGCAGGCTGTTACAGTCAGCCAATCAGGAAATCAAGAAAAAGCTGGAAATTCTTTTGCGGAATGGCACAATAACAGAGATATTAGATGAGCAGATTGTATTTAACCAATTGGATAAAAATGTGGATGCTGTCTGGAGCCTGATGCTTGCCAGCGGGTATCTGAAGGTAGAGTCTGCTGATCCGCCGGAAGGCATTTATACCCTGTCTTTAACGAACTATGAAGTACTTCGGATGTTAAAGAGAATGGTGAGGGAATGGTTTCAGGAGTCGGATCATTACGGGGAATTTTTAAGTGCGCTGCTGGCCTGTGATGTTGAAGCGATGAATGAATATTTAAACCGTATTCTGATACAGATTGCCAGTTCCTTTGATGGAAGAAAAAATATGGGCAAAACAGAGCCGGAGCGTTTTTATCATGGCTTAGTGCTGGGTCTGATTGCGGAGCTGGAGGGGAAATATTACATCCGTTCTAACCGGGAGAGCGGCTTTGGGCGGTATGACCTTATGATGGAGCCTGTCAGAAAAAGTGACAGGGCATATATTCTGGAGTTTAAAGTCTTCAATCCAAAGAAAGATAAGAATTTAGAGGAGTCTGCGGACACCGGGCTTAAGCAGCTTAAGGAGAAACGGTATGCAGAGGAGCTGGTTTCCAGAGGATTTGATGAGGAGAATATCGTGCAGTATGCCTTTGCCTTTGAAGGAAAGAGGGTTTTCATAAAGGAAGGCTAGCAGGCGGTCTTAAACAGGAAATTTTTTGCTTTTGTCCTGCGCCGTGCAGTTTGTCCTTGAAAGGCAGGGAAATTTATATTACAATGGGAAAAAAGAAGGGAGGGGTTTTATGGCTACACCGCATAATACGGCAGAGAAAGGGGAGATAGCCAGGCTTGTGCTGATGCCGGGCGATCCGCTCAGGGCAAAGCTGCTGGCGGAGAGTTATTTGGAGGATGTTTCCTGTTTTAATGCTGTAAGGAATATGTTCGGGTATACGGGGACTTATAAAGGAAAGCGGCTGTCGGTTATGGGCTCCGGCATGGGAGTTCCGTCGATGGGAATCTATTCCTATGAGCTGTATGCGGAATACGATGTGGAGGCTGTTATCAGGATTGGCTCGATCGGGGGGATTGCGGATCAGGTAAAGCTGCGCGATATTATCCTGGCGATGGGGGCATCTACCAATTCCGGATATGCCGGGCAGTATCGGCTGCCGGGAACGTTTGCGCCGACGGCGGATTACGGGCTGTTAAAGCTTGCCGAGGAAACAGCAAAAGAACGGAAGCTTTCTGTTTTAGTGGGCAATGTCGTCACTTCCGACACATTTTACTGTGATGACAAAACGGCGAATGACACATGGAAGAAAATGGGAATCCTGGGCGTGGAAATGGAGACGGCAGGGCTTTACATGAATGCAGCAAGGCTTGGGAAAAAGGCGCTGGCTTTGTTTACCGTTTCCGATCATGTCTATACCGGGGAAGCGCTGTCGGCGGAGGAACGTCAGGACAGCTTTCAGGAAATGATGGAGCTTGCCCTGGAGACGGCATATAAGTTTTTGTAAAAAATTTTAAGAAAAGTGTGGCTTTTTCCGGGATAAAATGGAGTTATGGTATGAGCGGCTCTTTTGCGCCGGGATTCATAAGAGGTTTTTGAATGTTAGTTTTGCGGATTTATCAGATAACCATGAAGCATGTAGAAAGGATAAGGTGGAAGTGTATGAAGAAACAGATGTTATCAGCGGCTCTTGCAGTCGCCCTTGCGGCGGGGGCTGTAACGGCGCCTGTGGGAAATCATGAGATTACGGCGGAGGCGGCAAAGAAAAAAGCGCCGACCATTAAGAAGATTCATAAAGCAGTTGCAGATGCCTATGGGGAGAATTTTGTCGCTAATTATGCGCTGACGGCGGAGGAGGCCAATGAGCGTTTCGGGCTTTCTTCTGGCTGGTATAAAGCGGTGTCGGCGGATATCCCGATGATCAGCACCAATATAGATACCCTGGTTATTGTGCGGTCAAAAAACGCCAAATCGAAAAAGAAGATTAAAAAAGCGCTCAAAAACTACCAGCAGGTGCAGATTAACGATACCATGCAGTATCCAAACAACCTTCTGAAAGCGCAGGCATCCAAAGTTTACGTAAAAGGGGAGTATGTATTCTTTATCATGCTCGGGTTTATTGACAATGCTTTAGAGGAAGCGGGCGTGGAAGAGGATATGATAGAAGGATACAGGGAGCAGAACCAGATTGCGGTAGACGCGATTGATTCATTGTTTGCATAGGAAAAGCGGGGACGGGAGAGAAAATGGTTTTCAGCAGTTTATTATTTTTATTCCGTTTTCTTCCGGCCGTATTGTTGATATATTATTTGGCACCGGGTTTCGGTAAAAATATGTTAAGAAACCTGGTGCTGTTTTTATTCAGCCTTGTTTTTTACGCATGGGGCGAGCCGGTGTATGTCGTGTTAATGCTGTTTTCGACACTGGTAGATTATATCAACGGCGGATTGACGGGATATTTTGTTCACAGGGGAAAAAAGAAAGCTGCCCTGGTTTTTGTAGTTCTGTCAGCAGCAGTAAATTTATCGCTGCTTGGTGTGTTTAAGTACGCAGGGTTTTTCTGCGGGATATTGAATCGGGCGGCGGGGCTTAAGCTTCCTGTCCAGGAGCTGCCGCTTCCGATAGGGATTTCTTTTTATACGTTCCAGACGATGTCTTATACCATCGATGTTTACCGCAGGGAGGCGGAGCCGGAAAAAAATATCATTAATTTTGGGGCGTATGTTTCGATGTTTCCGCAGCTTATCGCCGGGCCGATTGTGCGGTTCCGGGATATCGCGGTGCAGCTAAAGGAACGCAGGCTCACATGGGATAAGGTTTCTTATGGCGCGCTTCGGTTTACCTGCGGGCTTGGGAAAAAGGTGCTTCTTGCCAACAATGCGGGGCTTGTATGGACAGAGGTGACGGGATATGCCGCAGGAGATCTTACTATGGCGGCGTCCTGGCTGGGGCTGTTATTTTATATGTTCCAGATTTATTTTGATTTTTCAGGATATTCCGATATGGCAATAGGGCTGATGGCAATGATGGGCTTTGAAATACCGGAAAATTTCCGACATCCGTATGTGTCGAAGAGCATTACGGAATTCTGGCGGCGGTGGCATATTTCCCTGGGAACATGGTTCCGGGAATATGTCTATATTCCGCTTGGCGGCAACAGGAAAGGAAAGGGGCGCACATTTTTTAATATTTTCGTTGTCTGGTTTTTAACCGGGCTCTGGCATGGGGCGAGCGTTAATTTCATTGCCTGGGGGCTTTACTTCTGCCTGTTTTTAATTGTGGAAAAGTTATGGCTTTTATCTTTCCTGGAAAAACTGCCAGGAATAGCCAGGCATATCTATGCCCTGCTTGTCGTTTATTTTGGCTGGCTGCTGTTTGCCTGGGAAGACATCAGGGGCCACAGGGTATTTTTAAAGGCGATGGCAGGCATGGGAAAAGCGGGGCTTATCAGCACGCAGACGATGTATTTATTTGTCACCAATGCCGCGCTGTTAGTAATCCTGATCATAGGCTCGACACAGATTCCGAAAAAAGCGGCGGCATGGCTCTGCGGGAAAAATGCTATCGTGGCTGAGGTTTTAAAGGCAGGATTTATTGCAGCGGTATGTTTGCTTTCCACCGCTTACCTGGTCAATGCGACCTATAACCCGTTTTTATATTTCCGTTTTTAGGGGAGGGGTGTGAATTATTGATGAAACCATATGGAAAAATTCTTCCAGTCCTTGTCTTTTTCGGGCTGGTTTATGCCCTGGCAGTTTCAGGGCTTGTGCAGGAAGATAAGGCATATTCTGCGTCAGAAAACCGGGTGCTCCAGAAATTCCCCAAACTGTCAAAAAAACGAATTCTTAATGGGAAATTTCAGAAAAAATATGAGATTTATTTAAGCGACCAGTTTCCGGCAAGGGACATCTGGGTGCAGGCAAAATCAAAAGCAGAACGCCTGTCCGGGAAAACGGAAAGCAACGGTGTGTTTTTTGGAAAAGACGGGTATCTTCTGGAAAAATATACAAAAGAAGATTTTGACAAAAAACAGGTCAGGAAAAATATCCGGGCATTGGAGAAATTTGTGGACGGCATGGACGGGCTTCCGGTAACGGTTCTGATGGCGCCTTCCAAAACAGATATTATGGAAAAATGCCTTCCTCCGTTTGCAGAAAGCTATGACGAAAGCCTGTTGTATGAAAAGCTTGTCGAAACCCTGCCGGAACAGACCCTGCTCCCGATCAGGGAAGAATTAAAAAAACATGCCGATGAGGAGCTTTATTATCGCAATGACCATCACTGGACTACCCTGGGGGCGTGGTACGGGTATCAGCTTTATTTATCTTCCGTAAGGGAAACAGAAGAGCTTCCGGATATGGAAAAGAAAAAACAGGCATTAAAAACGGTCAGTGAAAATTTTCTCGGGACGACGTATTCCAAAGTCAATCTGTATTCCAGGTTAGATTCCATTGAAATCTATGAGCCGGAAGGGGAATTTTCCGTTGTCTATAATATGGTGGAGAAAACCGAGGAAAGCTTTTACCAGTGGGACTATCTGGAAAAAAAAGATCAGTACAGCGTCTTTTCCGGCGGGAACCAGGGAGTGCTGGAAATCACCGGCGGGGAGAAAAACGGGAAAACCCTGCTTGTGGTAAAAGACTCCTTTGCCAACTGCATGATCCCGTTTTTCATGGAAGACTATGAAAAAATCGTCGTTGTGGATATGCGGCAGTTAAATGCAGGGCTTTTCATGGCAGTCAGGATGTATCAGCCGAGCGAGGTGCTGGTGCTGTATAATATCGTGCAGTTCATGCAGGACAGGGAATTTGCGATGAAGGTGAAATAAAAAATAACACCGGGGTCTGAAAACAGAAAACGGCAAAATGGAAAAGGTGGTAAATCATGGATGGAAAGACAGAAAGCCATATGAATTACAGACAAATTAGGGAGTATATGGATTTTGCAGCAGCCAAAGGAATTGTCCCGGGGTTAGAAAGTATCAGGAACCTGCTTGCTGCGCTGGGAAACCCGCAGAAAGATAGAAAGGTAATCCACATCGCAGGGACAAACGGGAAAGGATCGACAGGGGCGTATCTTAGCTATATCCTGGCGGCTTCTGGTTATCGGGTTGGAAGATACGTTTCCCCGGCTGTTTTTGATGAGTGTGAAAAATTTCAGGTATTGGAAACGATCAGGGACGAAAAGGGGAAGAAGAAATTTAAGCTTACTTATATAAAAGAAGAAGAGCAGGTAGATTCTATTACAAAAATTAAACATGTGATGGAGCAGGGATGGGAAACAGGAATCCGTAAGCCTACCGTATTTGAAATTGAAACAGCAGTGGCGTTTTTGGAGCTAACGAAAAAGCATTGTGATGTTTTGGTTCTGGAAGCAGGCATGGGGGGACGTCTGGATGCGACGAATGTAATAGATGAGGCGGAATGTTCCGTGATCGTTTCTATTAGTATGGATCATATGGAGTTCCTGGGAGATACACTGGAAAAAATTGTGGGGGAGAAAGCAGGGATTATCAAACGGGGATCTTTTGTTGTTTCTTCCCCTCAGGAGCCAGAGGTGGAAAAAATATTAAGAGAAACAGCGGCAGAAAGAAATTCTGCCATCTTTTTTGCTCGGAAAAAGGAAGTAAAAAATGTAGTTCATTCCCTGGAAGGAATGGATGTTATTTATCAGGAAGAAAACGGCAGAGAGTTAAAAATCCACAGCCCGCTTCTTGGCGTCAGCCAGGTGGAAAATGTACTGGCTGCTTTAAAAACAGCTTGGGTATTAAAGGAAAAAAGGGGGTATTCTATTACAGAAGAAACTATAAAAGAAGGAATTGAAAACACTGTCTGGCATGGAAGATTTGAGATTTTAAGAACAAAACCATTTCTTATTATAGATGGAGCGCACAACGCATCCGCCGCCCGGAAGCTGGCAGAGTCGATTCGGCTGTATTTTCTTGATAATAAAGAGTTTCATGGGAAGATGATTTTTGTCATAGGAATTTTTAAAGATAAAGAAGTAGAAAAGATCGTCGCAGATACGGCAGAGCTTGCAGATGATATTTTTACAGTAACGCCACCTTCCAGACGGGGGCTTTCTTCGGAACGATTAAAGGAAAAGATAGAAGGGTATTTGCAGGGGATAGGGGAAACGAAGCATGTGGAAAGCTGCGGGACAGTAGAGAATGGTTTTAAGATGGCTTTAAAGCTTGCAGGAAAAGAAGATGCGGTTGTCATGTTTGGAAGTTTGTCTTTATTTCGAGGTTTATCTGTAAGAAATCTTGCATATTAGCTTTTTTTGGATTATACTAGGAGCGTATTCTTTCAATGGAGGTTATGAATTAAAAAAGTAGAAAAGGTGGGGTGTACATGAGGCGTTTGCCGGTGGAAATGATCCGGGGAACGGAGACTCTTGCAAAAGATATTTATGACAATATGGGAACCATTTTAATGACAGCCGGAATTCTAATGAAGCCGGAATATAAAGCGCGCCTTTCTGCGCTTGGGATTCGTTATATCTATGTAGAAGATGATTTGGCGCTTGGAATCCATGTAGAAGAAGAGATAGAGAACCAGATTAAGGAGCATTGCCAGCAGTCTGTTCAGGATATTTTAGAGAAATATATTACCAGCGGGAGCAAAGAGCTTGACCGCCTGAAGGATATCTCAAAAGAAGTGATTATGGATGTGATGGAGAATCCGCATGTTATGTATAATATTGCCGGTGTGCGCAGGAAAAGTGAAAGTATGTATTCCCATTCTCTTTCCGTATGTACCATGTCAGTCATGATTGCCCTGCGGCATGGGCTTTCCAGGAAAAAAGTGGAAGATATCGCCGTGGGAAGCCTGCTGCATGATATCGGTTTCAGCATGTCTGTCTTTGACGGGGATTTTTGTTATGAAACGTTAAGCCCGAGACAGCAGCGGGAAGTGCGGATGCATGTCATTACCGGGTATGAGATTGTAGAAAAGGAAGACTGGATATCCAAAGAGGCAAAGGAGATTATTTTATCTCATCATGAGCGGCTGGATGGAAGCGGGTATCCGAGGCAGCTTCCTGCTGAGAAGCAGGGGATTGGCGTCAGGATTGTCGCGGTATGCGATGAGTTTGACCGTATGGTATATGGTTATTTTATAAAGCAGTATAAAGTTCCGGAGGCTTTTAACCGTGTCATTGCCAAAAGCGGAAAAGAGCTGGACACGGAAGTGGTAAAGACTTTTTATGAATCTGTGGCAGCCTATCCGAATGGAAGCATTGTGCTTACGAGCACAGGGGAAATTGGGATTGTATTAAGACAAAATTATAAGCTGCCGATGCATCCGGTGCTTCGGATGATTGCCGATGCATCCGGAAAGAAGTACAGCACATGGATTGAAAAAGACTTGTCAAAGGACGTCTCTCTTTTAATCCGTGATGTATTAGAGTAAGATTTCGATTGATTTCCCGTATAGAGTTAGATATAATAAGAAAAGATTGGAAGGTATGGGACCAGGAATCATGTCAGATTATGAGAACAGGGAAGAGCAGGAAGAGGAATCCGCCGATAAAACGAAGAGAAGCAGGTTATGGAAAGTTGTTTTTTACTTTGGACTGTATAGCTGCATTTTGATATTGGCAAGTTACTTTATGCCGGTTTATGTATGCGGTAAGGTGACTGTCGATGGAAATTCCATGCAGAATACCCTTTATGACGGGGATCATTTAATTAATGAGAAAGTAACTTATTATTTTGAAAAGCCGAAGCGGTTTGATATTGTGATTGTAACGCCGTTTACTACTGCGGATAATGCAGGGGCGGAAGATGATTATTGGGTGAAAAGGATTGTCGGGCTTCCGGGAGAGACGATACAGATTAAAGGCGGGCAGATTTATATTAATGGAGAGCTTTTAGCAGAAGATCATTATGGAAGCGGAGATATTTCCTATGCAGGTATTGCAAAAGAGGAATATGTAATACCTTCGGGGGAATATTTCCTGATGGGAGATAACCGTGTCGGCAGGAAAAGTTACGACAGCCGATATGAAGAGATTGGGACTTTTTCCGAAGATCAGATTGTGGGAAAAGTAGTTTTCAGGACATCGCCGCTGTTTGGGACAGTGGATTAAGGCAGGTGAAAGAATGCATAGTTATTTGAGGGCAATTGGATTTGCCGGGGCAAGAACGAGGACAGATTTGGAAAAGCTGGTAGGGCAGATTATGGAATCCCCGACAGAGAGATATAAAATGGCGAAAAAAGATCGGGTAAGCCAGGTGGAAATCAGCAAGGATTTTGCGGAGCGTATGGGAATTACGATCCGCGGGGAATATGATGAGAAAGGTTTTTTTCATTTGGAATCTTATTTTCCTTATTACCGTCCGGATCAGGTAAATGTAAAAGAGGAAATTTTTATCAATAAGCGGGTGGATACCGATGCCTATACAGGTATGTGCGATGATGTACGGCTTGGCGTTTCCCTGATTTTTTATCTGCAAAATTCGCTCCAGTACCAGGAGCAGCAGGATAAATACGACGGTATGGGGCGTGTGGTTGCTGCAAGCCTTTGTGCGCTTTCCTCGGAGGGTTCAATCCTTTTGGGAACGGCGCCGGAGATAAGAGATCCCGCAGGGAGCGCAAAGGAACTCAAGCGTCGGACGAAGCTGATTATGGAGGCAAGAAAAGGAAACCAGGACGCCATTGACAGTCTGACGATTGAAGATATTGATTTGTTTGCGATGATTTCCAGGCGTGCAGCGAAAGAAGATTTATATTCTTTAGTAGAAACAACATTTATTCCTTATGGATCAGAATCGGATAACTATTCTATTCTTGGCAATATCCTGGGAATGAGGCTTGTGAAAAATCTTTACACCAATGAAGAAGTTTATCAGTTGGAACTTGAATGTAACCAGATATTGTTTGATGTATGTATCAACAAAAGAGATTTGGTCGGAATCCCGGAAGTGGGGCGGAGATTTAAAGGGACAATTTGGATGCAGGGAAGGATTGACTTTTCCTCTTATCTGTGATATACTAGACAAGTATGGTTCTTGTCCTCGTAGCTCAGCAGGATAGAGCACACGCCTCCTAAGCGTGGGGTCGGACGTTCGAATCGTCTCGGGGACGTTATAAAAAAGCTGTAAGCCTTTATTTGCAGGTTCTTTCTGAAAGAAATTGATGCAGGGTTATAGCTTTTTGTTTTATGGCTGAACTGTCATAATATTTAAAATTTTCAGGACAGGGTAAAGTAGAGGAGAAAACGAATGAAATATGAAGAAAACCTCATAATCGACGTTTTCTGTTCGTTCGTCATTGATGACGAACGCTTGATATCTTTATTTATTTAAACGTGTGGTTCTCGCCCACACGTTTTTCGCCTGTCAGCTTGTGAGCAATGAACTCATAACCTTTCTTTGTCACCAAATAACAAAATTGCTCTCTATATTTCTGAATCATGATATACGCTATTAACAAAAAAATTGATATGAGCAATTTTGCACGCATCCAATTTGCCAGGAAATCGCAGCCGAGTCTTGTGACTTTATAACACTTGCTTGATTCTCCTTTAGCGTCCTTGTAGGAAGATGGAATGAAATAATCAGCCATAACTATAGAGTGCTCGTTTAAAATTTCTATATATCCCTTAATCTGTTTCCTTTCTTTTTCTTGACCATCCAGCTTTCTTAATACTTCTTTGTGTTTCATTCCTATCATTTCCGCAATCTCCAGAGTTGTGATAGAAGCGCATTCATTGTAATTGAATCCTTCCCAATTCTGCTCGGTCTGCGATATGTCGGTTCGCTGTGAATCCTGTCGATAAGCCATCTGGGAATAAGCCAAAGGATCAGCTTGTGCTGTCGCCTGCTCTGTATTCTTTCCATACTATCCATGATACCCTGTTTTAAGGTATCACCGCTTTCGTTGGTTGTGCTATATGTGTTTGGCAGCACTGGCTCCGGAGCAGGCTCTCCAATGTGTCTTGATATCAAGTGTGTACATAACTTCCCTTACATCGAATCTAAACTCGAATAAATTTTTACCATGATTCTTCACCATGCAATCCCCGATTTCGTCAAGCATAACATCCACAAAAACGTCCATTCCCATACCTTTTCCTTTTTTAAGCACGAAACGACCATCTTTCAAATCTTCCTCGCTTATCCCTATGCCCTTCTCTCTGAAACTCGCAAGAAGCAGCTTCGGCTTTTTTGAAAAGTCTATGCCGATGTATATGCTTTTGTGCTTTTTATTACTGGTAAGCACATTAAGCAATGTTTTTTTGTCAGGATCTTCTTTAAAGCCCTGATAGATTAAATATTTTTTCATTGCTGTATTCATTATTATGAACGCTCCTTTCTTTTTTCACTTTTGAAATTATAATGCTTACTGATAATTACGATTTTGTTCAGCATATATATTATTTTAGCGGTAAAAATTTCAAAAACAATTCTTGAAATAAATAAATTTTGATGTATAATATAAATGACAAAGATAAAAATAACAAAATTTAAACATTAAAAAATGCAACTAACAATTTTGCAAGAACGGAATGCTAACAACAAAAAATAAAAAATATCAAGCAAAAAAAGATATTAAATATTACTATTTAATGCTATTATTATGCCTGCTTTTATACATATAGCAAAAATTAATTAACAAAAATAATAAATAATTTTAAACATTATTTTTTCGTTACGCACAAAAAAAGAAGTGTTAAAATTTCTGCACTCCTTTTCATTCCCAAAATATTGGGAACAGCTATATCTTTACCATTATCCTATTTTCATGCTTCTGCTCCGCTGCTGTGGTTCCTGATAATACGGTTCACTGTACTTCTGGATAGATCGTATTCCTCACTGTGTCGGCTATCTTCATGCAGTTGTTATACAATGCCATTACCATTTCTGATTTCTCGTTCTGCTTGCTTGGTCTGCCTCCATTTCTCCCTCATGCCTTTGCAGATGCAAGCCCTTCTTTTGTGCGCTGGCTGATTAGATCTCTCTCCAACTGTGATAATCCCGACATTACAGTCAATAAAAAAGCATTGTAAGGATTGCTGTTTGTGGTATCCAGCCATTCATCATCCAGGCTTTTTATATAAGAACCTTTATTTGTGATTTTATCGACGATGTTAAGCAGATCCTTTGTGTTCCTGGAAATCCTTGTCAAATCGGCGATAATGACCGTATCGCCCGGTTCCAAATCATTGATTAACCTGTTCTGTTCCAGTCTATCTGCTTTCGTGCCTGTCGTTTTTTCACAGTACAGATGTTTTCTGCTTACTCCTGCTTTCGTAAGCTTATCCGTTTGCATGTCTAAGTTCTGGCTTTCCGTAGAAATCCTTATTTTATGGGATTTGTTCAGATAACGAAAAAGTGTGTCAAAAACGTTCGGAAAAATGCTTACCTGGAATAGGATACGTGTCAAAATTATACATTGATTTTACCGTAGGCACCAAAGCGATGTCGGCAGCGGCAGTGATGGCAGGTGTGGTCATTAATATCCAGTTGGTTTATGTGGAAACGAATGGGGTTCTATTGATATATTAAAGAGATTAAGATCTGCCGTATATCTTCGTAATAACAGTATTTTTGCACATGGGCTTTCTCCGGTCAGTTTAATGGATATCAAAAATTTAAATGTTATGTCATAGGTTTATTTCAAAGTTTTTGTGAAATTGAAGGAGTTGATTTTGAGTGGTATGTTAAGGAAAATGCAGTATGTGAATCTGGAATATTTCAGGTATAATTCCATTGGTGTAAAGGGATCGGGAAACTTTTTGAGGCTTTCCCAGTATGAATATTATCTTGATGTAAAAAGACGGACTGCCATTGCAAGGAAGATTACAGAAAATAAAATTGAAAACCAGATTGCTGTGATTCGCCATTACCGATGGACTGGCAATTCTTATGATTGGAAAGCGGATATTAAAAAAATAGCAGAGTATAGGGATACGTTAGTGGAAAAGGATCAGATAAACCCTATTATGGGCGTGGAAGGAATCTTAAGCCTTGTCTATGCTTTTTTGGTAAAGGATTTGTGTATGGTGTTGGAAAGTGAATCCTTTGAGATGTATCTGGGATTTTTGCATGGGGTGCGGTATGGGCGGAAATCCTTAGCCCTTGATTTTGTGGAAGAATTCCGGCAGCCTGCAGGAGATCGGCTTGTTTTATATTTATTTAATAAAAATATTTTAAAACAGGGGGATTTTAACGAAGAAGATGGGGAAATTTTTCTGACGGAAGAAGGTTTCCGGAAATTTTGCACAGAATATGAGAAATGGATTTTGAAGGACTGTAAAGAAGGGAAAAATTACAGGGAATTAATGAAGATACAGGCAGGTAAATTAAAAAAAGCAATTCAGCAGGGGAAAGAATACGAACCTTATCGGATGAAATTGTAGCATTATAGGAAGTTTGGAAATAGTTATGAGACTATGTGTTGTCAGTTATGATATTGCAAAAACGAAGACAAGGAATCAACTTTTTAAAGTTTTTTTTGAAGCAGAACGATTGATGGAATTTGATCATAAAATGGAAAATCTGGGAGGAAGGTATTTCTGGTATTCTGATGATTTTTTGTTTTTGGGAAATTGGGGAGAATTTTTGATAATGCAGGGATTGACTGTGTGGAACTGGAAATAGGGATGCTGCTTAGAAAAAAGACAGATTTGGGTTATGAATGGATCATTGCTTTATAAAAGATTTAAGTTAGATCTTGTAATTACTGGATTCCTGTGTTATACTGCCATAAGCAAGTTTATTTACAAAGGAGCGAATATCTGATATGGATAAAAAAATACAATGGCATCCTGGGTTTGTAGCAGCAGTCAATTTGGAACTGGCAGAAAACAGAAATGCGTTGATTTATGAAAAAGAATATAATTTGAATACGAAACCATTGGAAATTGATCTTCTGGTGATAAAAAAAGATCCCGGGGTCAGAATCAATAATGAGATAGGAAAGATATTCCGGGGGCATAATATTATGGAATATAAATCACCGGAGGATCATCTGAATATCGATACCTTTTACAAATCCGGCGCTTATGCTATGCTTTACAAGGCTTATGGGAATACAGTAGATGAAAGGAAAGCAGACGATATTACAGTATCTATTGTAAGAGAAACGAAACCAGAAGGGTTATTTGAGTATTTTTACAATCATGGATACAGGACTGCAAATCCTTATCATGGGATTTATTATGTTTTGGATCATGTTTTATTTAAGACGCAAATTATAGTTACAAAGGAATTGGATAAGGATAACCATATATGGATGAAATCACTATCCAGAAATTTAAAGGAACAGGATATGAAGGAGTTAATTTATAGAATTAACTGTCTTAAAGGAAAACTGGATAAAGAGCTTGCAGATTCTGTGTTAGAAGTAAGTGTACGGGCAAATAAAGAGATGATGAAAGATCTGAGGGGAGAGGATATTATGTGTGAAGCATTGCTGGAAATTATGGAACCGGAAATTATGGAAATAAGGAGACGGGCGAAAGAAGAAGGCCAGATGGAAGGAAGAGCGGAAGGTGAAAGCAGAAGTGAATCCAGGATTATTTTAAATATGTACAAAAAAGGATGTCCCTTGGAACTTATTGCAGAGGTATGTGGAAAAAGTGTTGAAGAAGTAGAACAGATGGTTAAAAAGCAGTATAATAAATAAAGAAGGAAAAAACAATGAATTCGCATAATAATCAGAAAAAGATAGCGGTCATTAATGATATGTCCGGTTTTGGACGGTGTTCGCTGGCAGTGGAGATACCGATTATTTCTTATCTGCGTGTCCAGTGCTGTCCGGTGCCGACCTCTATTTTTTCAAACCATACCGGGTTTGAGCATTATTTTTTTGATGATTATACAAGTAAAATGGAGGAATATATTTCCCACTGGGAGCGGCTGGGGCTTTCTTTTTGCGGTATCTGTTCCGGGTTTTTAGGCTCGAAGGAACAGATTGAAATTGTGGAGGATTTTTTTAAGAGGTTTAAAAAGGAATCTACGATTGCGATTGTAGATCCGATTATGGGAGATTATGGGAAACCATACGGGACGTATACACCGGAAATGTGCCGGGAAATGAAAAAGTTGGTAAGGTATGCAGATATCCTGACTCCTAATCTGACGGAGGCATGTATTTTAACGGATCGGGAATATGAAAAGACCACCGGAAGCAACCGGGAGCTTGTGGAGATTGCAGAAGAGCTGATGGAGATGGGACCGGAGAAAGTGGTGATTACCGGCGTTCCTCAAAAGAGTTTTTTGACGAATATTATTTGTGAAAAAGGGAAGAATCCTAAGTTTATTAAAAGAAAAAAAATCGGCGTGAACCGTTCCGGTACGGGAGATGTGTTTTCGGCGATTTTATCTGCGGATGCGGTGAATCATGTTGATTTTGCAAGATCAGTGGAAAAAGCTGCCGATTTTATTGTAAAATGTATCCGCCGTTCGATAGAGCTTGAGATCCCGGTGACGGACGGGGTTTGTTTTGAAGAGGTTTTATATCAGTTAAGACAGGATTAAGTTCAGAAAGAAGACAGGAAGAAAAGAGGTAAGATTATGGTAATTTTATATGAGGTTCACAATAATTTATATGTCAATATGACGAATCGATGTCCTTGTTCCTGTGTGTTCTGCCTGCGCCAGACGAAGCAGGAAATGAACCATTCCGGCAGCTTATGGCTGGAAAGGGAGCCGACAGCAGAAGAAGTGAAACAGGAATTTTCTAAGTTTGACATGGACAAATATGAGGAAGTTGTTTTCTGCGGATTTGGTGAGCCGACGGAACGCTTGGATGATTTGCTGGAGGTTGCGAGGTTTGTGAAAGAGACGTATGGGAAGACGACAAGGGTGAATACGAACGGCTTGTCGGATTTAATGTATGGGGAAAATACCGCGCCAAGATTTGAGGGTCTGATAGATATTGTTTCTATCAGTTTAAATACGCCAAATAAGGAGCGTTATTTAGAGCTTACCAGAAGTAAATTTGGTATAGAATCCTTTGACGCCATGCTGGCATTTGCGGAAAATGTGAAAAATTATGTAAAGCAGGTAGTATTGACAACGGTTTCTACGACCTTATCCCCGGAAGAGGAAGAGGAGTGCCGGAAAATCTGTGAATCAATCGGGGTTACTTACCGAATCCGTCCATTTGAATAAGGGGAAAAAGATGGAATCAAGCCATACTTGTCCAAAAACAGAGGTAAGAACAGTTGCAAGAAGGTTAAGAAATGAAGAAGTTATATGATGCCCTTTCTGAATATGCGGAATCGGATGTATACCCGTTTCATATGCCGGGGCATAAACGGAATTTGGAAATTTGCCGGATGGGAGAGCCTTACCGGATGGATATTACGGAGATTGACGGTTTTGACAATCTCCATGATGCAAAGGGGATTTTAAAAAATGCTATGGATACTGCGTCTCATATGTATGATGCGCAGGAAACCTTTTTTCTTGTTAATGGAAGCAGCAGCGGTATTTTGTCTGCGGTTCTTGCCTGTACGAAGGAAGGGGACGAGATTTTAATTGCAAGGAATTGCCATAAATCGGCGTATCATGCGCTGTATCTTGGAAATTTAATTCCGCATTATCTGTACCCGGAGGAAAAAAACGGGATTTCGATGGAAATTTCCCCGGAGGATGTGGAAGCTGCCTTAAAACAATATCCGAAAGTACGTGCCGTTGTGATCGTTTCCCCGACTTATGAAGGAATCGTGTCCGACATCCAAAGGATAGCGAAATTAGCGCATAAATATGGCTGCCCTTTGATTGTAGATGAGGCGCATGGGGCGCATTTTGGTTTTGCGAAAGGGTTTCCGGAAACGGCGGTGCGTCTTGGCGCCGATCTGGTTATTCAGAGCGTTCATAAAACGCTGCCGTCGTTTACCCAGACGGCACTTCTGCATATAGGAAAACAGGAACAAAATAGTTGGATAGACAGGGAACGGCTGTGCCGTTTTCTGTCTATTTTTCAAACCTCCAGCCCGTCGTATCTTTTGATGGCAGGGATAGAGAAAAGTCTGGAACTTGTAGAGAAGGAAGGAAAATTTTTATTTCCGCAGCTTCTGGAAAAGATAGGGATTTTCCGGCAGAGGACAAAAAATTTAAAATATCTTTCCATTCCGGAGTTTGCTCATGCCGATCCGAGTAAACTGGTGATTTTTCCTGACAGAAATTCAGGAAAAAACGGGCATTGGCTGTACCGGGAATTATTAGATCGGTATCATTTGCAGATGGAAATGGAATCAATGGAATATGTGCTTGCCATGACAAGCATTGCCGATACGAAAGAAGGGTTTGAAAGGCTGGCCGAAGCTCTGGAAGAAATTGATCAGACATTGGAAACGGAAAAAGAAAATTTAAAGGAAACGAAAGAAAGAGAAAAGAAAGAAAGAGAAGGAAACGAAAAGAAAAAAGATTCTGGCAGTGTTTTTGACAGAATGCAGGAAATGAAAAAGCTGACGGCAGTAGTTACCATCCGGCAGGCATTGGACTCTCAAAAAAAGAGCTGCCCGTTAAAGGAAGCGGAAGGGCTTATAAGCGCGGATTATATTTATTTATATCCGCCGGGAATCCCTCTGATTGTCCCGGGAGAGCAGTTTACAAAAGAGCTTATTTTTATCCTGGAAAAAGAGAGGAAAGCCGGGCTGGAGGTAAAAGGAGTATCGGAAAAGGAAATGGTTTTCGTGATATAAATTGCAGCCAAATTAAGCTGATGGCTGAACTGTTATGAATTTTTTGAAAAGTGGAAAGGAAGAAGTTTATGCAGATCATGAATGGGCTTATCCAGGTCTTTATGGGCGCAGTTTCCGGCTATTATACGAATAAGCTGGCGATTTCCCATCTGTTTACCGATATCCCGCTTTTTGGAAACCGATCGTGGAAAGCGGTGATAAAGAAAGGCGGGAATAAAGAAAGGCTTGCAGAGGATTTATCGGAAATTGCGGAAGATAAAATTCTTGGAAATTCTTCGGAAAGAAATTCCTATCTTTATCAGGAACTGTCGAAAGAGGAAGTGCTGCATTCCCTGGATCAGTGTGTCCTTGCTGTTTTTGAGGAACTGGAACAGGGGGAAACGGCTCAAAAAAGTTTAGTAACTGTTTTGCGAGAATTTTTGACGCGGGATCAGGAAAAAGAAATCCTTGAAAATGTGCTGGAAACTATATGTTCGGAATGGCGCCTGCGGGATGTTATTTCGGAACGCGCCTTTACGGATTTCTGCATGGAAAATTTCGGAAAGGAATCCTTTTCTGAAAAATTTTCTTTGGCGCTCTCAAAAGAGACGGTAACGGCAAAAATGATTCTCGGAGAGGATTGCTGCGGGCAGGTGAAGGAACGGCTGGCAGAAAAGGCAGTTTTTATTTTTGAATCTTTTCAGCAGGAAGAGGAAAGAAAGAAGCTGGAAGCTTATGTTGATAATATCTGCCGGAAATTGGAAATAGGAAGAGTGATAGAAAACACAGAGGAGGCGCTGGGAAAGAAAACGCTGGGGGAGGTTTTAGCAGATGGTGTTTTTTTAAAGCCGTCCCTGATGGAAAAGCTGTTGTCATATCTGGATACAGACCTGCTGCGGGATATTTATGAGTCTTTGATTGAGGAGCTGGAAGAACAAAACCTTACGCTTTCGGATTTATTGCCGGAAGGATGCCTTACCAGCGATGCCATGATCGGGCTTTTAACGGAAAAAATAAAGGAACTGCAGCCTTTCCTCTGTGATTTGTATGAAAATAACCGGGAATTTATTTCAGAAAGGATTGGAGAAGCGCTGTCGGAGGTGATTGACGAAGGAACCGGCAATTTTCTCCAAAATATGGTTTTGTTCGGGGCAAAGGATTTGATCCTTGCAAAAACGGAGGAATTTCTGCGGGAAAAGCTGCCGGGAAAAATAGAGGTGCTGTTGGGAGATCCTTCAAAGGAAACCTGCCTGGCATTAAGCCATATGCTGGAAGAAATTCCGTTTCATCTGGTGCTGGAAAAGCTTTCTTTTGATGCGGTTTATGAGTATATAAAAAAAGAACCGGCAATACAGGAATTTTTAGCGGAAAAAATAAAGCAGGTTCCACTGTCTTTTTTATGGAACAGTGACAGCATAGCTGTGGTTGTAAAGAAAGCGGAGGAGAATCTGCCGGAAATGATTACGGGCTGGCTGTTTTCCGGAGGGGAAAACAAAAAAGAAACCGTAAAAGAGCTGGTCTTTGCCGCTTTTGAGAAATTGATTGAGATGCCGCTTGCCCTCCCTGTGCTTCTGGAAAAAGTAAAGGACGGAGTGCCGGAAAAAGAAGCCGTGATTTCCTGGATTTATGAAAAGTTTTCAGAAATTTTGCTCAAAGATATTTTTACTGTAGAGAGAGTGGAGCATTGGCTGGACGAATGGGAAGACAGGGGAGGGATTACGGCGGAAAAAGTAATTTCCATGATACCAAAAGAACCTGTACAGAAAAAAATCAGGGAATTGTTTTTGGAAAAAGCTGCCGGATACTTGAAGATAAAGCCAGTGGTGAAGGAGAAAATTCTTGCGCTTGATGACGACAGGTTATGTGAAATGATGCAGAAATTTATGGGAACGCAGCTTGCGCCCTTAAACCGTATCGGCGGCGCAATCGGCGCGCTGGTCGGGCTTTTGGTGTTTTTTCTGCACCCGTCTATGGAGCTTTCTTTGCTGCCGCTGCTTTTTACAATTGTCTGCTACGGTCTGATTGGCGTTGGGACCAATGTGCTTGCGCTTTATGGTCTGTTCCGTCCGTACCATTTGAAAGAGCGGAAATGGCTGGGGAAAATTTCCGATAACCATAGTTTTGTATCCGGCATAGTAATGCGTCTGTATCATATTGCGGAAAAAATCCCGGGAATCAGAAACCTTTTCTGCCTGGGATATATGCCGGAGAAAAAAGAACTGATTGCGGGGAAGCTGGCGGAATTTGTCGCGGATAATTTTTTGCAGGGGAAAGAGCTGCTTCCGAAGATCGAAATAAAAACAGAAATGGTGAAAAAGTTTTTACGGGAAAATCAGGAAAAAATTGCGGATTCTGTGGCGGAAAAATTAAAGCAGGCAGATTTTTCCAGAATAGGAGAGCTGTTAAAGGAAACGGTTTCTGATGAGGATATTGCAGAAAAAATAGAAGAAGCCGATCTTTCTTCTGTATCGGATAAAATTTATCCGGCGATAGAAAAAAGGATGGAAAAGCCGCTGGGACAATATTTTTCTAAAGAGAGCCTGACAGAGAAAATTGGAAAGAGCCTGCATGAACTGCTGCAGGGAAAATGGAAGACAGAGCTTTTTTCCTGGTGCTATGATCGTTTTCTGAAACAAAAGACGCTGGGAGAGCTTTTTTTGGAAAACAGATCCAAAGTATCTGTAAAAATGACGGAAAGCCTCTGTAATTTCCTCTATGGGGAAGCTTTTCGAAAACAGGCGGAGCTGCTTATTTACAGAGAAGTTTTGAAAAAAACGCAGAAAAAAGAACGGACCGTGGTTTCTTTTTTTGGAGGGCAGGCAGGCTTTGTTTTAGAAAATAATCTGGAAAAAATGACGGGGTTCCTTTTTGACGTCATCAGAAAAAAATGCGGCCAGTATCTCCTGGAGCATGAAGATGCCCTGGTGGACAGGCTGGATTTGGAAATCCAGGATATGATTAATGATATGGCGGACGGAATGGAGCTGGGCGGAATGGCAGCTTCCATGCTTGGCACCAGACAGTTGATAGGGAAAGTATTTGAGAGGCTTTTTATTTCAGAAGCAGAATTGGACGCAGAGACAGAAGAAGTAGTGCAGAGAGAACGGCTCAGTGAGGAATTATTTGAGAGGAATCGACAGGTATTGTCAAAGAAAATAGAGGAGCTTCTGCTGTCGGCAGGCAATGTGACGGTAAAACAGTTGGAATTTCTCTTTTTTGCACAGGGAAAGACAAGAATTGTGGATAAATCAGAAAAAGAAGCCAAAGCGCAGTGGGTAAATCGTTTGTGCAGTTTTGTTTTTACGGCATTTTTCCGTGGAAGGACAAGATGTATGATTTCTTTTTACGGGATTGTGGACGGGATGTTAAAAAAGGCGGAAACCTTCCGGCTGGAAGAATTGTTTTCCTATGTAAGAAAGCCGGTTTTGGAGGAGCTTGAACAGGGCTTATGGCTGGAGGCAGAAAAAGCAATCGGAAAGCCTTCGGCGGAAGCGGCTGTGAAGGAATTTTTAGGAGAATGTATTTTAAATCCGTTTCTTTCGGCTTCTGTTACAGAATATGTTCCGCTTTCCAGGAATTTTTTCCGGGGGCTTTTATGTTCGTGCTGGAAGCTGATATGGGAGCAGCCGGGAACGGGCGCATTATTAAGAGAGCTGTTTTCTTTCCGCGGCAAACAAATTCCGGAATCCTTAAAGAAAGAGCTGGAAGAAAATATAAAGAATAAAGACAGTTTTCCGGCGGGAGTGAAAGAACTGACGGAAGCTGTCCTTAGCATAGCTGTGGAAACGGAAACAGTGCCTGTTATCGAGGAGTTTCTTTCCGCGGTAAACGGGCTGTTCCAATATGAGGAAAATAAACCTGCCGGAATGGGGCGTATCGCTGATCAGATTGACTTTGCGCATATTATTGAGCTTGCCGTTCTGGATATGGGCGATGCACAGATCGAAGAGCTGTTTCAGGGCTTTGCCGGGGAATATTTTTTCAGCCTGAAATTGTCGGGAGCCTTCGGCTTTGTTTTTGCTGTTCCGGTTATGCGCTGGATCTTTGCGGCTGTTTTTATTGGATCAGGGCTTTTGGGCAGAAAGGGGGAGTAAGATGTCGGTATTGTACCTTGTCATGGGCAAGAGCGCCAGCGGGAAAGACAGTGTTTTCCAAAGGCTCAGGGCGGAGAAAGCCCTGAATTTAAAGACGATTGTGCCTTATACTACCCGTCCGAAAAGGGAAGGGGAGGAGGATGGGCGGGAATACTATTTTCTTTCGGAGGAAGCATTCCATACGATGGAAAAGCAGCATAAGGTTATGGAAGCAAGGACTTACCATACAGTCCACGGAGAATGGAGCTATTTTACGGCGGATGACGGCCAGATTGATATGGACGGGGAAGAGAGGTATCTGCTGATTGGCACGCTGGAAACGTATGAAAAGATAAAAGAGTATTACCGCCGGACACGGCTGTGCAGCCCATCCTGGCTTTCTGCGCATATTAAGCCTGTCTATATTGAAGTAGATCCCGGTATCCGGCTTCTGCGGGCAGTCAGACGGGAGCAGGGGCAGGAGCATCCGGGATATGCGGAGCTTTGCCGCCGTTTTCTTGCGGATGAAGAAGATTTTTCAGAAGAAAACCTCCTGGCGGCAGGAATCCAAAAAAGATTTCAAAATATACGGCTGGAAGAATGCGTGGAGGCAATCGTAAAGGAAATTTCCACGGCATAAAAGGCGGAAAGCAGTTATTCCAGAATAATTTCGTCATTATCATTGAAGATATGCCCGTAAGCTTCCGCAATGCCCGCATCGAAGGTTTCGTACTGGTTTTCTTTGTGCTGCCAGGAATCGTCCTTATTGTATTTCTGGACTTCTTCATTGATAGACATCATTTTCTGGTCGAGGAAGTTGACAATGTCGGCGCACTGCTTTAATTCTGTCCGTATCCGGGAAG
Organism: uncultured Lachnospiraceae bacterium; assembly: GCA_947629585.1. Classification (GTDB taxonomy): domain Bacteria; phylum Bacillota; class Clostridia; order Lachnospirales; family Lachnospiraceae; genus MGBC100174. The sequence goes on from CANREH010000002.1 coordinate 56,593, forward strand.
GCGCGCTTCCCTCAAATTTATAATAGATCTTGTGCTCCAAGCTTGCCCAGAAATCCATAGCAATGGTCCGAATCTGGATTTCCACTTTGGTAGGGATGACATTATTGGAAAGGAAAATCGGTACGGTTACAATCATATGGTAGCTCATGTAACCGTTTGGCTTTGGTTTTATAATATAATCCTTTACTTTTAAAACCTGCACATCGCTTTGTTTTTTAATCATGTCGGCAATCCGGTAGATGTCGGAGCTGAAGGAGCAGATGATGCGGATGCCTGCGACGTCATTGACGTATTTTATGACGTTTTCCACCGTCAGCTCTTTGTCCTTGTGGCGGATTTTCCGGGCAATGCTCTCCGGCGATTTGATGCGGGAGGACATATGCTCGATGGGATTATATTTAAAGGCAAGCTTAAATTCATTGCTTAAAATTTCCAGCTTGGTATTAAATTCTTTGAGTGCGGAGGAATACAAAAGCATTGCCTTTCCCCACTCGGTTTCTTCATCAAAATAAACTGGTAATTCCATTTCTGTCTCCATTTCTATGTTTTATTCCACATCTTTTACGCGGAACCAATAGGTGTACAAATATTGAAAGCCAAGCCCCTCGTACATTCTGCGTGCGCCTTCATTTTCTGCGACTACCTGTAAATAGGCGTGGTCTGCGCCAAGCTTCATGGCTTCGGAAATAATTGCGCTGCAGATGGCTTTGCCGAAATGTTTCCTGCGGCAGCTCCTGTCTACATAGACAGCATACAGCCCAATGTGGTTTCTGTCAAGGATTCCCAGCCCGGAAGCTACCATACGCCCGTCAATCTCAATCCCTGCGGCGATCGTCTGTTTTGGGATCGCCTGGTACATGGAAGGCACAATCCGCAGGTGGGTGGGATTCGTCGTCCCGTTCAGGCGGAACAGGCTTTGAATCCAGTCGTTTGTGATGGTATCGCAAAGCTGCACCAGGACATTGTCCGGGTAGACGACAAAGGAAGGAAGCCCCGAATTTTTCTGGTAAAATTCATATTCCGCCCCTATGGAAGGGTAAGGGCGGAAATTCGTTAAGGGCATGGTAAGGACATCCGTAGTATGCTCAATCCGGTAGCCGTGCCTTTCCAGCAGCGGATCGAAGTCTTTTTCTTCAAAAGGGCTGATCTTGAAAATGGCAGGCGTATGCGCATTCCGGTATTCCTGCTCACAGAACGCGATTTTTTCTTCCAGCGGAAGCGTGGAATCTGCGACCAGGTTCACGCAGTTGGTCCGGTGGGTATAATTATAGGAAAAACGGATGAGCCATCCGTCGTACAGTTCTAATTTCTGGGAAGGCCATGCGTTTAACGACAGCTCTTCAATGAGATGAATATAATTATCCATAATAACTCCTTATGCAAGCATTTTAAAAAGCATTTGTGAAAAAAATGTGGCTAATCGTCTTTATTTCTTGGCGCAATTGGAAGAGAGAAGGTAAATTCCGTGCCTGCCCCCGGCGTGCTGACGACGGAAATATGCTCTTTGTGCGCCGTAATGATGTCTTTGGTAATGGAAAGCCCGAGCCCGGTGCCTTTTTTGTCTTTTCCGCGGGAGCTGTCTGTCTTATAGAAACGGTCGAACACTTTCTGGAGGGATTCTTTCGGAATGCCGATCCCATAGTCTTTGACGCTGATGATTGCTTTGTAGCCCTTTGTTTTCGTGGAAATATGGATGCTTTTATTTTCGTAGCTGAATTTAATCGCATTATCTAAAAGGTTATAAAGCACCTGCTCAATTTTTTCCATATCGGCTGAGACAAATAAGGATGGCTCTTCAAATACCAGATGGATCTGGATGCCTTTCTGCTTTCCGGTCCCTTCAAAGCTTAACGCCATCTGGCGGATGGAGGAATTGATGTCAAAGACGGAAATTTCTAACATAGCGCCGTGGTTTTCATAGCTGTTTAAGGCGAGAAGGCTCTGGGAAAGCTTGACGAGCCGCGTGGTTTCATAAACAATAATATGTAAATATTTTTCATATAATTCCGGCGGGATCGTGCCGTCCGCCATAGCTTCCGCATACCCCTTAATGGAAGTGAGCGGGGAACGTAAGTCGTGGGAAATATTGGCGATAAATTTTTTCTGGTAATCTTCCAAATTCTTTAATTCCCCGGCGAGGAATGCGGTGGAAGCGGCTAATTCCTCATATTCATCCCTGGTGGATAGACGGAGCGTAACGTCATATTTCCCGGAGGAGTAGGACTGCACGGCACGGATATTTTTCTTTAAGGGCAGTACCGTGATGAAGTATATTACGAGAAATATGAGAAACAAAAAAAGGCAGTAAAATAAAAAGCATAAGTTAAATATATCAATATAAGCAACGCTTTCTTCCCTGATGTGCCTGACCGGGAGAAAGGCGATCAGATACCCGGTTGTTTCAAAATGGCTGGTTAACGGGTAAATGGCGGCACAGGCATGATAGGAGATCAGTCCCCCGATATTCGTGCTGTCAATGGCTGTTTTGGTCAGGAAATCCGGCTCATAATCGGGGATCACGTAATTGTTTCTTTTGGTGGAGCCGCTGTCAAAAAAGATTTTCCCGTCCGCGGAAGCTGCCCAGAGACGGCAGCCCTCCAGGGAAGCAGCCAGGGTAAGCTGGCCGGAAAAATTTTCGATATTCTGCGGCGTAATACCCGGCAGGGAATCTGCTAGATGGGAGCAGGCATCGTAAAGCAGGTCTTCCTTTTTCTGGAACAATACGGTGTTCATCGTCCGGATTCCATAGGTGTTTAACAGTAAGAACATGGATATTGCCAGAAAAAGGAAGCATCCCACGAGCTTTAATGCCAGAGGGACATGGGAGAAGACGAACCGTCTTTTTTTATTTTTTCGCATCGAATTTATATCCAATCCCCCAAACAGTGGCAATGCCCCAGTTTGCGTGTTTTTTTATTTTTTCCCGCAGACGCTTGATATGTACGTCAACCGTCCGGGTGTCCCCGATATATTCATACCCCCAGATATGGTCGAGGAGCTGTTCCCTTGTAAAAACCTGGTTCGGGTGGGAAGCGAGGAAATAAAATAATTCCAGCTCCTTCGGGGGCATTTCCACTTCTTTCCCGTAGTAAATAACGGAATAATTGGAAAGATCGATAATTAAGTCGTCATATTCCGCAATATTCTGGCGGGGAAAGAGAGGATCGTCCGGACGTGAATATACCTGTTCAATGACAGCGGAGGAGGTTTCCGGCGCGCTGGCGGCGGTTTCCGGTTTTTCTGTTTCCGGCAGGATCGGGTGGAAACGCCGGAGGACTGCTTTTACCCTTGCCACAAGCTCTTTGGAGTCAAAGGGCTTGATGATGTAGTCGTCAGCCCCAAGCTCCAGCCCCAGGACCTTGTCAAAGACTTCCCCTTTCGCCGATACCATGATAATCGGGATGTCGGAGGTTTTCCGGATCCGCCTGCACACTTCATTGCCGTCGATGCCCGGAAGCATTAGATCGAGCAGGATCAGGTTCGGCTCATAGCTTGCAAACAGGGAGAGGGCTTCCTCACCGTCATTGGCAATCCTGGTGTCAAAGCATTCTTTGGTCAGGTAGAGGGAAACAAGCTCTGCAATGTTATTGTCATCATCTACAATCAGTATTTTCTGTTTATTAATCATGGAAACCCTTCCTTAACTCTCAGTCTTTTATTTAAACTCCACGATGGTTACTCCCATGTCGCCTTCCCCGAAACCGCCGACGCGGAAATTTTTGACGTAGGAGGTTTTCTTTAGGTGTGTGTGTACGGCGCCCCTGAGCGCTCCTGTGCCGCGGCCGTGGATAACAGTCACTTGCGGAAGCTTTGCAAGGTAGGCGTCGTCCAGATATTTATCCAGCATCGGAACGGCTTCCGCCGTTGTCATGCCGATCAGATTGATTTCCGGGCTGATGGAGAAGCTTTTTGACATCTTGATGGAGCCGCCGCCGTTTTTCTGTTTTGGAGCCGCTTCTTTCGGGGCGGAGGACAGCCATTCCAAATCGGAAGCAGGGACTAAGGAGCGCAGAATCCCCATCTGCACATAAAGTTCGCCTTTTTCATTTGGCAGGGAAGATACGGTGCCGTTTAAGTCGAGGCTTAATACCTTCACAATATCGCCGATGGAAAAATCGCCCGGTTTGTGCTTTTTGGCGGATTTTGGCGTCTTCAATGCCAGCTTTGCATTGGTTTTGTCAAGCTGTTCCCGCAGCATGGCGCGCTCTTCCTCCATAGCTTTGTTAAGCCCGGAATGTCTGCTCCATTGGTTGTATTTTTTAATCGTTTCATCCGCAACATCTTTTGCTTCCTGTAAAATGCGGCTTGCTTCTTCGTTGGCTTTCCGGAGAATTTTGTCTTTGGACTGGTCGATTTTTTCATTTTTCCGGTTGAGCTGTTCTTTTAACTGTTCGATTTCTTCTTTATATTTTGTGATTTCCGCCTGTTCTTTTTCCATTACGACGCGGCTTTTTTCCAGATCGCTGAGGACGTCTTCAAAGCTCTGATCTTCAGAGTCCACGCGCTTTTTGGCGTCCTCAATGATTTCTTCGGACAGCCCTAATTTCTGGGAAATTGCAAAGGCGTTGCTTTTTCCCGGAATTCCGATCAGCAGACGGTACGTCGGGCGCAGGGACTCTACGTCAAATTCACAGCAGGCGTTTTCAACGCCTTTGGTCGAAAGCGCATATAATTTTAGTTCGCTGTAATGCGTGGTCGCTATGGTATGGATTCCCCGTTTGTGCAGATGGGATAAAATTGCCATAGCAAGCGCGGCTCCCTCCACCGGATCGGTGCCTGCGCCAAGCTCGTCGAAAAGAACCAGGCTGTTTTCCGTCGCTTGGTTTAAAATTGCAATCGTGTTGGTAATATGCGAGGAAAAGGTGCTTAAGCTCTGTTCAATGCTCTGTTCGTCCCCGATATCGGCGAAAACGTCGTCAAAGACGGCGATTTGGGAATTGTCAAATGCCGGGATCTGCAGCCCTGCCTGCGCCATCAGCGTAAACAGCCCGGTAGTTTTTAAGGAAACGGTCTTTCCTCCGGTATTTGGCCCGGTCACGACTAACAGATCAAATTTCTTTCCGAGGTTAATGTCAATCGGGACGACTTTTTTCGGGTCAATTAACGGGTGGCGTCCTTTTTTGATATTGATAACGCCGTTCGGATTTAAAATCGGCCTGCTTGCCCGCATTTTTTTGGCAAGCTCCGCTTTTGCGAAAATAAAGTCAAATTCCGCCAGGATTTCCTGGTTAAAACGGAGCTCGTCGATATGCTCCGCACACAGATTGCTTAATTCTGCGAGGACTTTATCAATTTCTTCCTGTTCTTTTAAAAATAATTCCCGCAGGTCATTATTGAGCTTTACTACAGAGGATGGCTCGATGAATAAGGTCGATCCTGTGGAGGACTGGTCGTGGATCATGCCCGGCACCTGGCTTCGGTATTCCGCCTTGACTGGAATGCAGAAACGGCCGTTGCGCATGGTAATTAAGCCGTCCTGGAGCATGGAACGGCTGGAGGTCATGACATGGTTTAACTGTTCGTGGATACGGTCGTTCATATTTTTGATACTGCGCCGCACGTTTTTAAGTCCGGGGCTTGCATCGTCGTTCATCTCTTCTTCCGAAAGAATACAGCGTTTGATTTCTGTATTTACCGGAGTTAACGGCTCTAAGGCGTCAAAGCGTTCCTGGAGGCTGTCTTTTTCTTCTCCATTTTCCGGCTCCTCTTCTTTTCCGCGCCGTCCGTACTGTCCTGCCAGAGCCGCAAGCGTAAGCTGTGTGCTGACGGAAAGCAGTTCGCCGGCAGAGAGGGTTCCTCCGGCTTCCAGCCTTAACAGGCTCGGACGGAGCTCTTTAAGCCCGCCAAAGGATAAGCTGCCGTTTTTTAACAGGCGGGAGAGGGCATCCGCCGTCTCTGTCTGCATAACGGCAACTTCGCGGATATTGGAGGAGGGCAGGAGGGCGGCGCATTTTTCACGCCCCAGCTCGCAGCCCGCCAGCGCGGTAAGCTGATCGATAATTTTGTCATATTCTAAGGTTTTGAAAGCTTTTTTATTCATTTTTGACTCCATAAATAACAATATCCCTGGGTTCTTGCTGCAAATGGCTCTGTTTTTAACAAATTACGGACTTCTTCTTTTGCGTACCAGCCTGCTTCGATTTCTTCTACGGAGGAACTGCTTTTCGCGAAAGTTCCGTCCGCCCTGCCAACGATACAGATATTCTTTTCGTTGCTGAAGCCTACGGCGCTGTAGCTGTCATGGAGCTTGTCTGTAATTTCGATTAAATCGAGCCCGGTTTCTTCTTTTAATTCCCTTTTTGCACTGATTTCCGGCGTTTCGCCGTCGTCAATGAGGCCGGCAGGAAAATTATAGACCCATTCCCCGGCGGCGAGCCTGAATTCTTTGTTTAAGAGGATTTTTTCCCCGCTGGCATCGTGCATGATTAAAACAACCGCATCCGCGCGGCTGTTATGTAAAGCTTCCGGGGTGTCTATGTCCGGGTTGCGGCTGATCATTTCGTAGATTTTTGTCTTCTGATCCGCAGTTGTATAATTCAAATCATAGCGGGTGATAAATCTGCCGCTGTGGATTCTGGTAACGGAATTTAATTTCATTGTCCTGCCTCGCTTTCTTTTGCTGGAATAGCTCTATTATATACAATTCCCCGGGAAAATACAATATTGATCATGGCTGGAAATTGGGCGGGGTTTATGGTAGAATAGTGCAGGAAATATCAGTGTAAGGAGGAACTTTTGATGAGTGATGATAAGATGGGCACGAAATGCGTGCAGGCGGGGTATACGCCGGGAAACGGGCAGCCGCGGCAGATCCCGATTATCCAGTCCACGACTTTTCGCTATGAGACAAGCGAGGCGATGGGAAAGCTGTTTGATTTGGAGGAGGAAGGGTATTTTTATACGAGGCTCCAGAACCCGACCAATGATTATACAGCGGCAAAGATTGCGGCCCTGGAGGGAGGAAGCGCCGCCATGCTGACTTCTTCCGGTCAGGCTGCCAATTTTTTTGCCCTGTTTAATATCTGTGAAAGCGGGAGCCATATTGTGTCGTCTTCCTCGATTTATGGAGGGACATTTAACCTGATTTCCGTCACGATGGCAAAGATGGGGATTACGGTGACGTTTGTTTCCCCGGACTGCACGGAGGAAGAATTAAATGCCGCATTTAAGGAAAATACAAGGGCTGTGTTCGGGGAAACGATTGCGAACCCTGCGCTTACGGTGCTGGACATTGAGAAGTTCGCGAAAGCGGCCCATGCGCATGGCGTGCCGCTGATTGTGGATAATACCTTCCCGACCCCGGTGAACTGCCGCCCGTTTGAGTGGGGAGCCGATATTGTTACCCATTCCACGACAAAGTATATGGACGGGCATGGGGCTGCCGTAGGCGGCGCTATTGTGGATTCAGGGAAATTTGACTGGATGGCATATGCGGAGAAGTTTCCGGGGCTCTGCACGCCGGATGAATCTTACCACGGGATTACGTATGCGGAGAAATTTGGGAAAGAGGGTGCGTTTATTACAAAATGCACGTCCCAGTTAATGCGGGATTTAGGCTGTATCCAGTCTCCGATGAACGCATATCTGTTAAATCTTGGATTGGAGTCTTTGCATGTGCGGATGCCGAAGCATGTGGAAAACGGACAGGCTGTCGCGGAGTTTTTGGAAGGGCATCCGGCAGTTTCCTATGTTATTTATTCCGGGCTTAAGGACAGCCCGTATTATGAGCTTGCGAAAAAGTATATGCCAAACGGCGGCTGCGGCGTGGTGTCATTTGAGTTAAAGGGCGGGCGCAGGGCGGCGGAGATCTTTATGAAGCATTTAAAGCTTGCCGCAATTGAGACGCATGTTGCGGACGCCAGGACCTGCTGTTTAAATCCGGCGACGTCCACGCACAGGCAGATGACAGAAGAGCAGTTAAAGGAGGCGGGGATTCCAGCCGGGCTTGTGAGGATGTCCTGCGGTCTGGAGGATAAAGAAGACCTGATTGCGGATCTGGAACAGGCGCTTGCACAGATTTGATTAGTAAACAGTTCAGCCATCAGCTCGATTTGGCTGCTTTGCAGCCTGTTTCGCCGCTAAAGCGGCTAAAATCTCGCTTCTGGCAGAACGCCATATGTCAAAAATAGGAAAATTGCCCCTTACGAGTAAACTCGACGGTTCCATTTTCCTATTTTTGCCGCATGGCTGAACTGTTATAAAAAATACAACGAAAAAGTGTTTTACTGTTTGCCGGGCTTGTGATATAATGGTCACAAGCCTGTATTTGTTTTCCCAATGAACAGGATTGGAGGGAACAATGCAGTATCAGAAATCAAAAAGATTATCTATTATATCTATTTTCATAACAGCACTCTGCTGTTTTATCTTTCAGGGGAATACGATAACAGCTTATGGCTCCAGTGGTTTTTCCTGTGTTTTTCTGTCCCAGTATCAAAAGGAGATCGATATCGGCGATGAATTTTACCTGCTGGCATGGACATCCAATGGGAAGAAGCCTTCCTGGAAAAGCAGCGATTCCAAAGTAGCCTCGGTCAATACCTACGGGCTTGTCACGGGAAAACGGGCGGGCACGGTAAAGATTACGGCAAAGATTTCCGGGGCGGAGATGTCCTGCAGGGTGACGGTGAGGAAAACGGAGGTTTCCCTGAGCCAGAAAAGCATTACCTTAGAGAGGAATGAAAGCATTAAATTGAATGCAAAAACGTCCAATGGTGCCGCCGTGAAATGGAAAAGCAGCAGAAAGAGCGTTGCGGTTGTGGATGAAAGCGGGCTTGTGACCGCAGTAAAGCCCGGGGAGGCTGTCATTACGGCATCTGTGGACGGGACAGGCGTGACCTGCCTGGTGACAGTTAAACAGCCGGATGTGGCGCTGAATCAGGAGCTGGTAACGCTTTTCCGGGGGCAGACCGTCAAGTTAAAGGCAGAGGTTTCCTCCGGCATTGCCCCGGTGTGGAAAAGCAATAAAAAAAGCGTTGCCTTTGTGGATGAAAATGGCACTGTGACGGCAGTGAAGCATGGTACGGCGGTGATTACCGCAAAAGTGGACGGAGTGTCGAGAATCTGTCAGGTAACGGTAAAACAGCCTGAAATTACCTTAAGCGATACAGAACTGACGTTAAGTCCCGGAGAGAGTGTAAGCCTTACGGCAGAAGTCTCTTCCGGCAATCCGGTGATATGGTCTGTCAGCAATAAAAAAGTGGCGGAAATTACCGGGGACGGGAAGGTTACGGCATATAAAAAAGGAACCTGCTATCTCTACGCCTCGGAGGACGGAGTAAAAGAGCGGTGCGTCCTGCGTGTCCAGTAATTCATGTAACAGTTTCAGACAAATCGAGCTTGCCGTCTGTTCCTGTATGGAGACTGGGCTTTTTATAGTAAATATGCATTAAAAAAACTGCCATCTTCACCGGATATTGGTAAAGATGGCAGAGAGTAGTTGAGATGAAATCTTTTGGGATGCAGATACAGGCTTTTTTTGTTTAAGCTTCCTCAGTAAAAATATAGTCATTGGAGACGCGGAATACGGTATTGCTGGAACCCAGGATCTTTACGGTCAGGGTATCGCCGTTTTTCACATTTTTGCGTGAAATTAACAGGCGTCCGCCATTGATATATTTTGTGGTGATTTTATCATCATTGACGAAAACCTTGCTCCAGGGGGTGAAGTTTTTGCCTACCAGGACGATTTGATTTTCTTTTGCCAGCGTTTTTTCAATGGAAACTTCATCGGTTCCCATCACAAGATCGGAAGCGGGATATAAATCTTCCTCATTGTACGCATATTTCCTGCCATAGAGGATATCATACTGTAAAAGCTCTAAATTTTTTATATAATCTTCATCGTCTGAGAGAGTCTGGTGATACTGGAACATCGTACCCTCATGGATGCCGATGGAATTTAACGTGTCAGCAACAAGACGGTAGGAAACCGTATTTTTATTTTCCTTTTCCAGCCCGAAATTGTTCCATGTCGCATACCTTGTCTTGTAAAGGCTGCCGGACTTCATGTCAGATGCCGTAAGGTCAAGGCTTGGAAGATGGTCGCCGAAGAAAACTGCCACCGTCTTTTCATCGCGTTTGGACAGGTCGTCAATCAGATTGCCGATGAATTTGTCAACCTCATGGATTTCATTGACATAATATTCCCACTGGTTATCGGTTTTTTCAGAGCCAGAACCGGTTACGGTGATTTCCGGATTCTCAATGACCTTTTCTGTCGGATAAGCGCCGTGTCCCTGAACCGTGATGGTATAGATGAAGTCCGGGCTCTTGGTAGAATCCAGAGACTTCTGTACGGCAGGCAGCAGGATGTCGTCCGTAGCCCATGTGCCAAGCGGCGTGTATTCCGTGATATTTAACAGTTCCTTGCTGGTGAAGGTGTCAAAGCCCATCTTGGAAAAGGCGTTGGCGCGACTGTAAAAGTTGCCGCCGTTATTGTGGACAACATGGGCGCCGTAGCCGAGGTTTTTCTTTAAAACACCGGCTACGCTTTCACAGGCATTGTTCTGTAATACCGTTTTGTAAGGATATTCCCCTGTGCCGAAGAATTTCATATCCATGCCGGTCAGGACTTCAAATTCTGTATTGGCTGTGCCGGCTCCGACAACAGGGACTTTTAAATAGCCGGAAGTGTAATTTTTTGTTAATTTTGTAAAGTTTGGAACCGGGTCTTCCGAACACTGAAGGAAGTTGACCTCCGCAGGATCGATAAAGGATTCCAGTAACACAACGACAATATTTGGCATTTCCCCGTCTTTTAAGACCGATTCCGTGTCGTCCGTCCTTGCGGAAACTTCCCGTTCAATGGTAGCAATGGTTTCTTTGCTGTAATCCTTTGATTTTTTCATGCCGCGGCCTACGACGCTGGTAGAGAAGCCGTAGACAAAGCCATAGTTTTCGTAGCCTTTTGCAATATTCGTAAAATAATCAGACAGGATATTCTGGTGGATGGCGGCATTGGTAACGGCAGGCATCCAGAACCAGCTTGATAAAATAATCAGAAGGCTGGCAATCCTGTGGGATTCCCCTTCGTATTTCGGCCCTTTCTTCCAAAGGAAGGCGCACAGGACAAGGAAGAGGACTACAAGCCCGATCGCCAGGATTTCCTGTGTTTCTGAAAAGTAATTGCTTTTCATGGCAAATAAATCGTTAATCAGCTTTAAGTCGGTAAATCCAAATGGGGTTACACGTTCCAGCAGAAGACAGCCGTTGACGATACCGAGGAAGCACCAGATGCCTCCAATTAAAATACGGAGAAGCGCACGGCGTTTAAACAGGTATACAACTAAAAACGTTGAAAATATAATAAAGGAATTGTAAAGGAATGCCCATGTGTGCATGTGTACATAGGCGATTGCTTTTAAAATGGAATGCCTGGATACCGCTTCAATAAAAAAGCAGATGAAGCAGGATATCAGGATATGGAATAAAGGCGACCATTTATTAAAGATGTCAACCATACGATCATAGCGGGATCTATCCCTATGATCAAGGTCTTTTAATGTAAATTCTTTTTTCGTAAACATAATACCCTCCAAAAGTTAGGAAACTTTTCACCGGAACCCCACCGGACAGCTACAATATACACTTTATTCAGAAAAAATGCAAGAAATGTAAAGAAAATGGAAACGAGAAATTATTGGGAAAAAATATTCTGAATTTGTGAAAATGTCACAAAAGGGGAAGGGCTTGATTTTTTTGTAGAAACCGATATAATGTGCTTGACCGGGAACATCGGAAAATATTGGAGATAAAGGGGAATTTTTCATTGAAGATAAGAAAAAACCGGAAAAAAGCAGGAGTTATTGTACTGATTTTGGCAGTCATTATATATATTTTAGCATCATTATTTTTTTCGCAGGAAAAAGCAGAGACAGTAAAGTATCGTGATTTTTACCAAAAGGTAGAACAAGGGGAAGTGGAATGGGCGGAAATTTCCGACAGCCGGGTCTCTTTCCGCTGCAGAGGGGAGGAGACGGTTTATTGTACCGATAACCCGCAGAAGGATGGTTTCCGCGAGTTTCTGCTTCTGCATGATGTAGAGGTGGAAACGGAGGCTTCTGCGGCGGATCTGCTTTATTTCCTGACGGATCTGCTGTTTAACGCTGTCTTTTTCGGACTGGTTATCTTTTTGATTTATAAGCTCTCAAGAAACCGCACGTTCCATGTGGTGAAACATGTGGATGCCCGTTTTTGCGATGTGGTAGGTATGGATGGGCTGAAAAAGGAATTTTACCAGATCATGGAAGTGATGAAGGAGCCGGAAACGTACAGGGCGCAGGGAATCCGGATGCCGAAGGGGATTTTGCTGGAAGGGGCGCCGGGAAATGGGAAAACCCTGTTTGCAAGGGCAGCAGCGGGGGAGAGCAGCGTAAGCTTTATTCCTGCGAAGGCGACGGATTTTGAAAGCATGTTTATGGCGGTCGGCCCAATGAAGGTAAAGCAGCTTTTCCGGCTGGCGAGGAAGCATGCGCCATGTATTGTGTTTATTGATGAGTTCGACGGGATTGGGACAAGGCGCAGTTACAGCCATACCGCCATAGAGACGGAAAATGCCCGGATTGTGACGGCTCTTTTAAATGAACTGGACGGGTTTAACGGCAGCGACGGCGTGTTAGTGATGGCGGCGACGAACAACAGGCAGGCGTTGGATGAGGCCCTGGTCCGGCCTGGGCGGTTTGACAGGAAGTATCTGGTGCCGTTCCCGGATAAGGATGCGAGAATGGCACTGATTAAGATGTATACGGAAAATAAGTCGCTGGCGGAGGACGTGGAAATTGCGGAGCTGGCGGGGCTTTTGGACGGCTGCAGCTGTGCCAAGATTGAGACGATTTTAAATCAGGCTGCATTGATTGCGGATCGGAGAGAACAGAGTAAGATTGGAAGGGTAGAGCTGATGATGGCAATGGCAGAGGTAAATAACTGAAATCTAAGAAGATGGAAAGTTTTCAAATTCATCTTGAAGAAATGACGCAGATCCTTTATAATAATGCTGGTTGTATCTGCCGGGAAAAATCCGGGCAAAGGGTATAGGAGAATAAAGAAAGGAGCATATACATATGGAAGATATGGATATGTTATTAGAATCTATGGAAGAAATGGGCGAAGAGCAGCTCAGGCAGATCATTCTTCGTGCGGAAGAACTGATCGCAGATATGAAAAAACCGGCAAAAGAAGGTTATGAGGATGATTTTATCGATGTGATGTTGAACTGCGGACTGGATCTGCTGAATGCGAGAATTAACCTGATTGATTTTAAAGCGGTGGCGGCTGCCTATCTGCAGGGAAAGGGTTCTGTATATCTGGAGGATCTTGAGTATGCTATGGAGGTAGTGTTCCGCAAGAACGGGTATACGCCGACATATGAATCGAAACAGATGATAAATGAATTTATTCAGAAGACATTTGGACAGAATATCCCGTCTATGGCTGGTTCTTTGATTATTTAAAAAATAGGTTGTGCCGGATGATAAAACATTATTAACAAATTATTCATAACGTATTCAATTGTTAATGGTATGATAGGCTGCGTGAACTTCAGGGAAATTCCCTGGAAATTTTGATGATAAGACAAGAAAGCGAGCGGATCGGATGGAAGAGAAGGAACATCCATTTGTAGAAGAACATATTGTCCCGTCAAAACGGAAGCTTCAAAAGGAATTTTTGAAGTCGGTTGGGCGTATATTCTTATATGGCGCTGTTTTTGGGGTGGCAGCAGGCGTATTTTTTGTTTTTGTCCAAAATTTGTTTCAGGATGGGAAACAGACAAGCTATACAAGGCGTGAGACAGAATCTGATGTCGTGAATGCTTCCAGTGTGGAGAAGCCGGAGGACACTGCGGTTAAGCAGGAAAAAGAAAAAAAAGATAATATTTCCGTAAAAACTGCGGAAAACGGGGATTCTTATCAGAAAAAAATCAAGGAATGGAACCAGTCTATTGTTTCCATTGCGTCAAATCTGGCAGATTCTGGGAATTCGGGCCTGTTGGAAGGTACGGCAACTTTTGGCGCCGCCATAGAAGAAAACAGTAAAAATGTGTTCTTTTTATCATCCTATTCTTCCCTTCCAGCGGATATCGATCATCTTCAAGTGTTTTTTTCCGATGGGGTTGCGTGTCCGGCAAAGCTTGCCGGCATGGATGCGGATGTCGATCTCGCTGTTATCAGCGTGGCAGCAGAAGAAATTCCGGAAAGAACAAGGCAGACTATAGAAATCATGAAAATCGGAGGGATGGGGCAGTTTCAGACCGGCAATGATGTCGTCTTTTTGGGATGTCCGAATGGAACGGTATATTCTATGGATATAGGAATTATTTCCGGACAGTTAGAGAGAACTTATATTATTGATTACTGCGTTGATTTATACCCTACGAATATGATAAGAAATGAAAATGGCGCAGGCGTGATAGTAAATGCGGACGGCAAGCTTCTTGGCATGGTTAACAGCGTTTTAGGAAGCAGCGCCCATAACAGCAGGGTGCTCTTTTCCAGTATTTCCAGTTTAAAGAAAATCATAGATAAAATTGTAGAACAGAGAGAGATTTTATACTGCGGTGTTAAGGCGGAAGATATCCCGCAGCAGCAGCGCGCCAAAATGGGGATTACCAATGGCATTTATGTAATGGAGGTCGATCCCAATTCTCCTGCGGACAAGGCAGGGATACGGACAGGGGATATTATTCAGAAGGTGCAGGATACGGAGATTACTTCGGTAATTGATTTTTATACGGAAATTTCCAGATATAATGCCAGGCCGAAGATTCAGATAGGGGCTGTGCGGAGAGTAGGCAGGATAAAACAGGATGTTGATTATACAGTAATATTAGAGGAAAAAAAGTAAGGCTGAAATTAGGAATTGGGAAGGTAATTGGCAATGAGATATTTGAAGGATGTGCGCGAAGGAGAAACGGTTGCGGAGACCTATTTATGCAAGAAAAAACAGACGCTCAAGACAAAGGCGGGAAAGAGCTATTATTCCCTGCTTTTGCAGGATAAGACAGGGACGATCGATGCAAAAATCTGGGATCTGTCATCCGGCATTGACAATTTTGAGGAGTTAGATTATGTCCATGTGGACGCGGTAATTACCAGCTTCCAGGGCGCGCTCCAGATGAATGTCCGGAGGCTCCGCGTCAGCAGGGAAGGAGAATATACACCGTCGGATTTTATGCCGGTTTCAGAGTATAACCTGGAAAAAATGTATGGAAGGCTCCTGGAGATTGCAGATACCGTGGTAAATCCTTATCTGAGGAGGCTTTTGGAAATATTTTTCATCGAAAAGAAAGAACTTGCGGATGTGTTTAAAAAGCATTCCGCCGCAAAATCCGTCCATCATGGATTTGTCGGGGGACTGTTGGAGCATACTCTGTCAGTTACCGAGCTGTGCGCATTTTTTGCGGAGAAATATACGATTTTAAACAGGGATTTGTTGTTAACGGCAGCCATGCTCCATGATATAGGGAAGATGAAGGAATTATCGTTTTTCCCGGCGAATGACTATACGGACGACGGACAGCTTCTCGGGCATATTTATATGGGCGCTGAATGGGTCCAGGAAGAAATAAGAGCGATTCCGGGGTTTCCGGCAAAGCTTGCCAGTGAATTGAAGCACTGTATTTTGGCGCATCATGGGGAGCTGGAATATGGTTCTCCAAAGAAGCCGGCATTAGCCGAGGCTTTTGCGCTTAATTTTGCTGATAATCTGGATGCGAAGATGGAAACGTTAAAAGAATTATTTCAGGCAAACCCGGATAATTATGACTGGCTGGGCTACCAGAAGTTGATGGAAACCAATATCAGGCGTTCCACCGGAGGAAAATAAATGGAAAAAATGTCTATTCAGAAAAATGATGAATACATCATGGATATCACGGATATCGGAACAGACGGTGCAGGAATAGGGCGTATCATGGGATACGCTTTATTTGTTAAGGATACTGTTCCGGGCGACCGTATCCGGGTAAAGGTGGTTAAAACGAAGAAAAATTATGGTTATGGAAGGCTTTTGGAAATCATAGAGCCTTCTTTTGATCGGGCGGAGCCCAAATGCCCCGTGGCAAGGCAGTGCGGGGGCTGCCAGTTGCAGCATCTTTCCTATGAGAAGCAGCTTGCTTATAAACAGGAGAAGGTAAAGAACTGCTTAGAGAGGATCGGGGGCTTGCAGGATGTCAGGATGGAGCCGATCCTTAGAATGGACAGCCCGTACCATTACCGGAATAAGGCGCAGTTCCCGGTGGGGAGAGGAAAAGACGGAAAGCTTGCCATTGGCTTTTATGCGGGACGCACCCATTCTATCATTAATACAGAGTCCTGCTGCATCCAGGCAGAGGTCAATGAAACCGTGATGAACCTTGTGCGCCGTTTTCTGGAAAAATACCAGATTGAGCCGTATGATGAAGAAACGCATACCGGGCTTGTCCGGCATATCCTGACCAGGGCAGGGTTTGCGACAGGGGAGCTGATGGTCTGCCTGGTGATAAACGGGAACCGGATGGAGCATGAAAAAGAATTGGTTCAGACGCTTGTGGAAGCTGATTTAGGAGGGGAGAAAAAAGGCTTTTGGAACATAGCAGGTATCTGCCTTAATATAAATAAAGAAAAAACCAATGTTATTCTCGGAAAGAAGATCCGGATCTTGTGGGGAAAGGGATATATTACCGATAAGATAGGGGGGATTTCCTACCGTATTTCCCCGTTGTCTTTTTATCAGGTGAATCCTGTCCAGACGGAAAAATTATATCAGACAGCTTTGGTATTTGCCGGGCTGACTGGAAGGGAAACCGTATGGGATCTGTATTGCGGGACGGGGACTATTTCCCTGTTCCTTGCAGGGAAGGCAAAAAAAGTGTACGGCGTGGAAATTGTGCCGGATGCAGTCGAAGATGCCAGGGAAAATGCCCGGGCAAATCAAATAGAAAATGTGGAATTTTACTGCGGGGCAGCGGAGACGGTGCTGCCGGAATGGTACCGGGAACATCCGGAGGAAACGGTGGATGTGGCAGTTGTCGATCCGCCCAGGAAGGGCTGTGAAGAAAGCCTGTTAAGGACGATTGTGGAAATGAAGCCGGAGAGGGTTGTTTATGTGAGCTGTGATCCGGCAACCCTGGCAAGGGATGTGAAGATTCTTGGAGAAGAGGGATATAAACTTGAGAGGGTCAGGGCCTGCGATATGTTTGGGAACAGCGTGCATGTGGAAACGGTATGCTTATTGTCCAAACTCAATGTCAAGCAGCATATCGAGGTCGAATTGACGATGGACGAGATGGATTTGACCGCTGCCGAGAAGAAAGCCAGCTATGAGGAAATCAAGGAGTATGTGCTGGAGAAATT
>CANREH010000003.1 GCA_947629585.1 uncultured Lachnospiraceae bacterium
ATGCAGGAGGTAGGGGAATTTTTTCAGGAAATTGATTTGACGAAAGAGCATTTTGATCAGATCTACGCGTATCTGCTTGCGAACGGGGTAAAGGTGCAGGACGCGAAGACTTCGGTAAAAGATGTGAAGAAATACGGACAGAATATGCCCGGTGGGAAAAAAACAGGCAATGGAAAAAACGGTTCTTCCGTATATCTTAAGATGTATTTAGAGGAGCTTTCCTTCATTCCTCCCTGTAACCGGGGAGAGGAGCTTGATCTGTACGCAAGGCTTTTAAAAGGGGAAGAGGACGCACGCGTGCGGCTGGCGGAAGCAAAGCTTTCCCGCGTGGTGGAAATCGTGAGGGAGTATATTGAAGATGGATTAATAACGGAGGATTTAATCCAGGAGGGGAATATGGGGCTGATGATGGCGCTTTCCGAGCTGATGGACCGGAAAAGCCATGAGGACTGCGGAAAGCTGATTGACGATTATATCAGGCAGTCCGTCGCGTTTTATGCAGACGGGCAGATCTTTGCAAAAGATCAGGAAAAAAGGCTGCTGTCCAAGTTAAACCTGCTCCAGGAAGCGTCTAAAAAACTGGCGGAGGAGATGGGGAGGATTGCCACGGCAGAAGAGCTGGCGGAATATACCTGCCTGACGGTGGAGGAAATAGAAGATATCATAAAAATTTCCGAAGGAAAAATTGAAACAGGGAATGGTGATATAGCATAAAATTTTCATATTTTATGATAAATATCTTGAGCATTTTTACTAAATGTGATATACTATACTACAATGATGAAGTGTGGGGTTTCTGTTGGGACAGGAACTCTGCTGAAAGAAAGGATGAAGAGTATGAAAAAGCTAAAAAGTATTCTGACTTGTTTTTTTCTTGTTGTCTGCATGGTAACCGTGACTGCCTGCGGACAGCAGGCTTCCGAGAAACAAGGAGAGGATAAGGAAAAAGAAGCCTCCGGCAAAGATTCCCTGATTACCGTAGGCTTTGCCCTGTCCGGGAGCGCTGCCGGATGGAGCGGGGCGCTGATCCAGTCGGTCAAGGATAACTGCACGGAAGAGAACGGAATCAACCTGCTTTTTGAAGATGCAGACGGGGATTTTGATACGCAGGTTGAACTGATTCGTTCCTTTATTGAACAGAAGGTGGATGCGATTGGATTTACGCCGATTGTTTCCGACGGGTGGGACGAGGTTTTAAAAGAGGCAAAGGATGCCGGGATTCCTGTCATTATGCTGGACCGTACCATCAATACGAGCGATGATACTTTGTATACAAGCTGGGTCGGATCGGATTTCCTGCTGGAAGGGTATAAAGGGGCGGACTGGCTGATCGATTATATGAAGGAAAATTATACGGGCAAGGACAAGATCAAAGTGGCGATCTTCCAGGGGACGGTAGGCGCAAGCGCCGAAGTCGGACGTACCCAGGGAATCGAGGAAATGCTTGGCGCGGAAGGCAATTATGACATTGTCTATAAGGCAGACGGCGATTTCAATCATGACGGCGGCGTCAATAATATGCAGGCGGTACTGGATCAGGGCTTGGACATTGATGTCCTGGTTGCCGAGAATGACGATATGGCGCTTGGCGCGATTGAGGTTATGGAGGAGAACGGGATTAAGCCGGGCAAGGATATTGTGATCCTTTCGTTTGATGCCACAACTCCGGGATTTGAAGCCATGATCGAAGGGAAGATTAACTGTGACATGGAATGTAACCCATTGAGCGGGGGGATTTTCGTGGATCTTATCAAGAAAACCCTGAATGGAGATCCCGTAGAGAAAAAGACGTATGTTCAGGAGCAGCTTTTCCCTGCGGATACGGCTGCTGACTATATTGATGGCAGAAAATATTAGGAGGGGTTGCATATGAAACAGGCAAATAAGTTGAACAGTATTGCTTTTAAGCTGGTTTCCGGTTTTATGGTCGTGATCGTTTTGATTATACTTCTCGGAACGATTTCTTATAACAGCTCTTCTTCCGCAATGTCCAGATCCTATGAGCAGAATATGACAAGTACAGTATCTACCACGGCGACTTATCTGGAACTGGGAATGTCCCAGGTGACGGCGGAAGCGCAGAAGATTATTGACAACATAGAGTTTTATAATTATTACAGAGGTACTTATAAAAATGACGGTCCCCGTGAATATATGCTGTGGGCTTCTTTGTATAACACGGTTCAGTCGGCGGCGGGAGCAAGTGATTTTATCAGCTCCATTACGGTCATTGGAGATTACGGGGACGGCATTTCTTCTTCCGGAACTTTGGACAGCAGCTTTTATGACACATTTAAAGGGACGGTTCCGGAAAATACGGAAGAAGGCGTCTGGATTGGGGCGCATCCGGAACTGGATCAGGTGCTCAATATCGATCAGAGCCGTTATGCCGCTTCCTTTGTGCAGTCCTTTGTGAACTTTAACGGTTATGTCATTATTGACGTCAATGCAAAGGCGATTACCAATGTGTTATCCAATCTGGAACTGGACGACGGGATTGTGATTGGCTATGTTTCCTCCAACGGAACGGAAATTTTGAATGTGGAGGAAAAGGAAAGCGTCTTTGTGAATCAGGATTTCTTTAAAGAAGCGTTAAAATCCGGCGTTTCCGGATTCTCTATGGAGAAGTATAACAAAGAAAATTATATGTTTGTATTCTCGCCGATTGGAAATACCGGTTCCAGTATGTGCTGTCTGGTGCCGCAGAAGGTTATTTTAAGCCAGGCGTATGCGATCCGGAATATTACGATAGGCATTACGATTGCAGCGATTATCATCGCGTTCTTTATCGCCTTTTTCCTGGCACTCAATATCCAGAAGGCAATCAAGAGTATTGTGGGCGTATTGGAGAAAGCTGCCGACGGCGACCTGACCGGAAATGTAAACTTAAAGCGGAAGGACGAATTTGGAAGCCTCAGCAGCAGCGCAAACAGTATGATTGCCAATATGAAGGTGCTTTTGAATAAAGTGACGGAGATCAGCAGCCTGGTACAGAGTTCTTCGGCTGATGTGACGCAGACTTCGGAAATGTTGGTTTCTTCTTCGGATGAGATCTGCAATGTCGTTGCGAATATTGAGAGCGGCGCTTCCTCCCAGGCGGACGAAGCCGAAAAGTGTCTGGAGCAGATGGCGGGGCTGTCAGGAAAAATCAATACGCTGTCCAACAATACGAATGTGATTGAGCATATTTCCCATGACACGAAGAATTATGTCAGCCAGGGCATTGATATTATGGCGAAGCTCAATAAGCGTTCCAAAGATACGCAGGAGATCACGACGGCAGTCATTGACGGTATCAATAAACTCAATGACGAATCCAAGAGCATTGAGAGCATTGTAGAGGTTATCAGCTCGATTTCCGACCAGACCAGCCTGTTAAGCCTGAATGCTTCGATTGAGGCGGCGCGCGCCGGGGATTCCGGAAAGGGTTTCGCTGTCGTTGCCGATGAGATCCGGAAGCTTGCGGAAGAATCCATGCAGGCGGTCGGCGGTATTTCGGATATTATTACCAGGATCAATACCCAGACGGAGATTACCGTCCAGACGGCAAGGCAGGCGGAGCAGATCGTGGATTCCCAGCAGGAAGCGCTGGCTACTACGATTGAGCTGTTCCAGGGAATTAACAGGCATGTGGAGGATCTGGCGAATAACCTGGATGACATTACCAAAGGAATTACTCAGATGTCCGAGGCAAAGGATCAGACCTTGTCCGCAATCCAGAGCATTTCCCAGGTATCCGATCAGTCAGCGTCCGCTACCACGGAAGTATCCGCTACGATTGTGAACCAGTTGGATGCAGTCAAGAACTTAAATAACAATGCGGTAACGCTTACCAACAATGCAAAAGATCTGCTGGATGCCATAGCGCAGTTTAAGCTGGATTAAGAATAAAATTAAATGAAGGAAGTAACAGGGCAGGTGTCAGATGACGCCTGTCCTTGTATTATCAAAAAAGGAGGGCAGATGTTTGTCTGATTCAAAGGAAAAAAAGGAGATAAAAGAAACGGCTGATTTCGGTGATATTTGCCAAAAGCATGAGTTGAGCAGATATATCAACAGCAAATATCAGGATTCTGTATTTAAGGATTTGTTTAGAAGCAAAGAAAATCTGATTGGCTTATATCGGACACTGCATCCGGAGGATGTTCTGGTAACAGAAGAGGATTTGACATTGATTACTATTAAAAACGTTTTGTCCAATGGTGTTTACAATGATGTAGCTTTCCAGGTAAAAGACAAATTAATGATTCTGTTTGAGCATCAATCGTCTGTAAACTGGAATATGCCATTGCGTCTTTTGATTTATTATGCAGAAGAAATCATGGGTTACTTACGGAAGAAGGGAGAATCCCTGCATAAAAAAGACAGGATTTTGCTGCCGGAAGCAGAATTTTATGTTGTATACAGCGGAAGTGAGAAATGGGATGTAAAGGAGCTGCGCCTGTCAGATTCTTTTAGCAAAAACAATGGCTTTCTGGAGTTGATGGTGAGGGTCATTCATAAAGATGATTACAGGGAAAGCATCCTTGATGATTATCTGATATTTATTTACAAAGTGAAAGAGAACATGAGGATTTATGGGCATGATGAAAAAAGCATCCGCCAGTCAGTTCTGGAAGCGATTGATTACTGTATTAAGAACAATATTTTAGCTGGATATCTGGCGGAAAGGCAGAGGGAGGTATTTGGTATGCTGATGAATGAAATATCTGTGGATGAATTTGGTAAGATCCGGGAGAAGGAAGGAGAAGCACGGGGAGAAGCACGTGGAGAAGCACGTGGAGAAGCGCGTGGAGAGGCACGAAGAGAAGCAAGGTTTATCATAAATATGTATAAAAAAGGTTATACATTAGAGCAGATTGCGGGAGCAGCAGAAAAAAGTGTTAAGGAAATTAAAGAAATCCTTGCCAACCAGGAGCCTATGCTGACAGTTTAGGCGGCAGTCTTATCAAAGACAGTGTTTCATAGCTGGCTGGATTAGGGATAAAATTAAATGAAGAAAGTAACAGGGCAGGTGTCAGATGACGCCTGTCCTTGTTTTTTGTGTTGAAAGAAAAGTATCAGCATATCCGGAAAAAAGTTAAGAAATTTTTAAGAAAAACGTAAGAAATTCCTTTCTGAATTATGATAATATGGTTTATAGCTTGAGGAGAGCTTTTGAGTTTAAACGAAGCTCCAGCGGAGCTGGAAGAAATGATGATGAGGAAAGGGGAACTGCTTATGAGAAAAATAGGATTGTTTTTGTTGTTTGTTGTAGTAATTCTCGCAGGCTGTGGAAAGGAGGAGAAAACAGTCAAAGAGAAGGAAACGCAGGAGGAGGCTGCAAAGACTGGGTCCTGGCGGAGCCTGGAAATCTCGGACGGGAACTATGGTATTGTGGAAGCGGCGACAGGCTCTTCTGTCGGAAATACGGAGGAGGAAACCGGGGGTTTGGAGTGCCGGGGCATCATGCCTATGAGAGAGAATGTTTATATCCTGTCGGAGAAAGGGAAGAAGGCGGAGGTATCTGTCCTTGACGGAAAAGGGCTGTTGTCGGAAACAATTTCTTTACAGAAAGAAAATAAGGCACAGGCGGAGGAGTTTTTTGTCAGTGATGAAATGATTGGCGTCCTGTCAAGCCTTGTGAAAGAAAATGACTGGACAGACAGCAGTTTGTATTATGACCGTTATGATTGGGAAGGAAAGCTGCTTTCCCATTTAAAGATCGGGGAAGGTTCCGTAATAACCGATAACTACGCTGTTTCGGGAGACGGTTATCTTTTCTATAATTCTGATGAAAGAAAGCTTACTTTTTTCGGTGCGGACGGGGAAACGGTCTGGGAAATGGAGATGGAGAAGGAGCTTTGGTATGACAGCATGGCTTTCGGGCCGGACGGAAATTGTTATCTTCTTGTTTTCGGGGATAAGATTGACGGGAGAAGGCTATTGCAGATCGATCCGGCAGACGGGAAAACAAAAAAAGAATGGGATCTGCCGAAGGCAGCGTTTGCGGATATTCCAAAGATGTGTTTTGAGGGAAAGGGAAAAACATGGTATTTATACAGCGCGAATACCGGAATTTACCGCTATGAGATGGAAACAAAGGAATATGAGCAGCTCATAGACTGGGTAGGGAGCGGTCTTAACGGGGAAGAAATTGTCAGTCTCTGCCCGTTTGGGGAAGAGTTTCTCTATATTTCCGGCGGCGCCGGGCAGAAAAAGCTCTGCCGTCTCCTGCCCGGGGAGAAGAAGGAAAAACAGGTATTGGTACTGGGGATCAACGATCCCAATGTAACGATTCGTAACAGCGTGATGGCATTTAATAACGGGCAGGATGAAGTGCAGATTAAGATCAAGAATTATGCCTGCCAGCCGCCGAACAGTCCGGCGACGAAGCTTCAGTTGGATATTGCCGCTGGGGAATGCCCGGATATTCTCGATCAGTCGATTATGAGCATGGAAAGCCTGATGGATAAGGGTGCATTTATTGATTTGTATACTTTTATGAAAGAAGATCCGCAGATGCAGCCGGAATTGTTCCTTGACCATGTACGGGAACTGTCAGAAAGGGACGGGAAGCTGTATTTCATGCCGTCAGGCTTTTCTATGGAAGTCCTGACGTGCCGGAAGGATCTCCTGGGAGATGATGCGGCAGAAGGGCTTTCTGTGGATACGCTGTGGAAACTGCGGGAGAAATATCCGAAGAAAACGATACTGGCTGGCGTGGTGGGCGGTTCAGAGCCGACCTCGGGAGCGGATTTTCTCCTGGGCGCTTTGTTAAGCGGGAGAGTGGAGCCGTATTTTTCCTCGGAGGAAGCAAAAGAGAAATTGAGGAATCTTTTAGAATTTTGCAAATCGGTGCCGGAATATAGGGCGTCATCCGGCGAGTATATTAGCACTATGAGCGACAGAAATAATTTATTTGCGACTTATCAGGTTTATGGACTCGCAGTAAAGGACTTTTTTTCTGATCTGAAGGCTGCTTACGGAAAAGACAACTATGCCGTTACAGGCTATCCGTCCATAGAGGGAAACGGCGTTTGCCTGGTACAGCAGATGGCTGATCCGATGTTTGGAATTTCGTCTTCCTGTAAGAATAAGGAAGCGGCATGGGAGTTTGTGCGTTCCCTGCTTACGGAGGAAGCGCAGGAAGACCTGATAGATTTTCCGGTACGAAAAGAGGCGTTTGAGAAAGTGCTGCAAGAGAACTATATAACGGAAAATGGAAAAAAGAAGTATTTAACCAAAAAAGAAAAGGAGTTAATCTGCCGGCTTATGGATTCCGCCGGGGGTTTCCGGATCGAGTTTGCGACGTCTGTGGAAAACAGCCTTCTGGGAATTATATATGAGGAAGCGGAAGGGTATTTTTCCGGGGATAAGAGCCTGGATGAAACGATGAAAGTAATCGAAAGCAGGGTGAACCTGTTTGCCAGTGAGAAGGAGTAAGCAGGGAAGGGGAGATGGTTATGAAAAAAATCATGATAGTTCTGTTGTTTGCTGTGGTAATTCTTGCAGGCTGCGGAAAGGAAGAGAAAGCTGCCAAAGAGAAAAAGGAGCAGGAGAAGATTGTAGAAAGCGGTTCCTGGCAGATGGATTCTGTCGGCGGGGACAGCGCGGAAACAGAAACCGGAGCAGGTATTGAGAAAACAGGAACAGAAACGGAAGGATGGGAATACCGGGCGCTGACGAGCCAGGGGGAGAATATTTATGCTCTTTCTGAAAAAGGGGAGGAGGCAGCGCTGTCCATTCTTGACCGGAAAGGAACTGCGGTAAAAACCGTTTCCCTTGAGAGAGAAAAGAAAACGCAGGCGCAAAATATCTTTGTAAGCGATGGTGTCCTGGGCGTGGTATCCGTTTTGGGGGACAGCGTATATTATGAGCGTTATGACATGGAGGGGAAGCAGCTTTCCTGTTCGGCAGCCGGGGAAAGTTCCGTAACGGCAGGAAACTGCTGCGCTTCCGGAGACGGATATTTTTGTTATGATTCTAATGAAAAGAAATTTACATTCTACGGCGCAGACGGAAAAATGGGCTGGGAAAGAAAGCTTGAGGCGCAGCTCTGGTATGACTGCATGGCCTGCGGGCCGGACGGGGATTTTTATATCCTTGTTTTTGGGGATAAGATTGAAGGAAAGCGGCTTTTGCTGCTTGATCCCGGGACAGGAGAGACGAAAAAGGAGATGGATCTGCCAAAGGCCGATATTTCGGATATTCCGCAGATGTTTTTTGGAGAACAAGGAGAGGAGCTTTATCTGTACAGCGCAGGCACCGGAATTTACCGCATAGATATGAAAACAGAGGAATGCGTACAGCTCTTAGACTGGGCGGGGAGCGGGATTGACGGAGAAAAAGTCACCGGGGTCTGCCCGTATGAGGAAGGTTTTCTCTGCATTTCCGGCGGCGTGGGGCTTTCCCGTCTCACTCTGGGGGAAAAAGAGGAAAAACAGGTGCTGGTGCTGGGGATTAATGACCGAAACAGAGAGATTTTGGACGCTGTGAGGGAGTTTAACAAGGGACATCAGATCCAGGTCAAGGTTAAGGATTATTCCTGTTATCCGCCCAACGATCCCGGGACGAAGCTTCAGTTGGATATTGCGAAAGGGGAATGCCCGGACATTCTCGATCAGTCGGTTATGGGCATGGAGAGCCTGATGGACAAAGGAGCGTTTGAGGATTTGTATTCTTATATGGAGAAAGATCCGCAGATGCAGCCGGAACTGTTTTTGGACAATGTCTTAAAGTTAATGGAAAGGGACGGGAAACTGTATTTTATGCCGACAGGCTTTTCACTGGAGGTTTTGACGTGCAGGAAAGACCTTCTGGGAGAAGAAAACGCTGCGGTAAAAGATCAGAAAGAAGGAATCTCCCTGGAAACATTAAGGAGCCTGAAGAAGAAAAATCCGGACAAAAGCGTATTCGGCGGAAGTGTGTCAAACTCGCGGGAGGGAGTTCTTGCCGCCATTTTGTTAAGCGGAGCGGTAGAGCCGTATTTTGCCTCGGAAGAAGCTGAGGAGAAATTAAAACAGCTTTTGGAATTCAGCAGGACCTTTCCGGAGAATGATCTCGGAACGAACTCCTTTTTATACCTGGAAGATGAGCTTAGGAGTGGAAGCAGCCTGTTTCATGTATTTGATATTTCGTCTCTTTCGTATGATGGTTTTTTTAAAGTTTTAGACAATGGTTACGGAAAAGGGAACTATGCCATTGCAGGGTATCCGTCCATAGAAGGCAGCGGCGTTTATTTAAAGCAGATGAGGAGCCAGCCGAAGCTGGGAATTTCATCTTCCTGTAAGAATAAAGAAGCGGCATGGGAGTTTGTGCGTTTCCTGCTGATGGAGAAAGTGCAGGAGAGTAATCTGTTAAGCGGCCTGCCGGTACGAAAGAAAGCCTTTGAGAAAAAATTAACGAAAGAATATGTGGATGAAAACGGGAAAAAGAGATCGATCTCAAAAAAAGAAAAAAAGCTGGCTTACCGGCTGGTGGATTCCGCCGGGTACTGCCTGGTGGAAGGAAATTCCGTAGAAGCTGACCTTCGGGAAATCATCTTAGAGGAGGCGGGAAGCTATTTTTCCGGCGACAAGAGCGTGGACGAGGTTATGAAGGTCATCAAAAACAGGGTGAGCCTGTTTATCAGCGAGCAGGAGTAAGCCGGAAGGGAGAAAAAAGCGTAACAGTTCAACTAAACTTCCATGCCGGGCATGCCCGGCACTACCATGAATAAAAGCCCACCGGGGAGCTTCGTGCTTTCGCACTCTCGCTCCCCTGCCCATATTCGCAAATCGTGCTGCTCTCATTCGTTCGCATCACTGTTTTGCTCATACGGGTTAGCGTCTCTCATACAGGACCAGGCTGGCAAGCAAGCTTGCCGTCTGTTCCTGTATGGAGACTGGGCTTTCATAGTAAGAAAAGATAGAGGAACATTGTGGAAAGCGGAGCCGGAATCCATATCCGGCTTCGCTTTCATTACCGATAATTTCCATAGTTTTTTCGAAATTCCTACATTTTTTTCTGCTCTGCAATCAGATCCATAAAGACATCGTCTCTATTGGGAACGGAATATCCCTTTCTGCTTTCCTTGCAGGTATAGAATTTGAGGATATTTCCGCTTTCCATTGCAATATGGGAGCTGTTGCATTCGTCAAAATTGCGCTGGTACGGAAGCCTGTCATATAAATCCTCTCCCGGATCATGCGTAATAAAGTTATGCTTTGGAGAAAGATTCCATGTCTCGCTTGGCATTTTTCCCAAAAAAATCACCCTTTCTTTTTAATAAAATAATATTTGTTCCGATAGGAGAAATCCATAAAAATCTTAAGAATAGTATATAATAAATGTATAGGACTTTCAATAGAAAACCATTTAAATTTGGAAAAACTTACAGTGTGATATGGGATTCAAGTATGATATAATATAATTTAACCCAAAGGCTTTTGAGCACAGGCACGCAGGAGACAGAGGGCAGGAAAGGCAGTAGAACAAACAGCAGAATAAAAAGCAGAACAGAAAGGAAACTACCATGAGAAATTTTAAATTGGTAATAGAATACGACGGTTCCAGGTATATCGGCTGGCAGAAGAATCCGAAAAAGAAAGGCAGCCAGAGCGTGCAGGAAAAACTGGAGGAAGTTCTTTCCCGCATGGAAGGGGAAACGGTGGAAGTCATTGGAGCCGCAAGGACGGAAGCCGGGGTTCATGCAAGGGGACAGGCTGCCAATTTTAAAAGTAATACGCAGATGAAGCCGTATGAAATCCGTCATTATTTAAGCCGTTTCCTTCCGAGGGATATTGCGGTTTTAAATGTGCTGGAAGTTCCGGAGAGATTCCATGCGAGTTACAATGCGGTTTCTTTTGAATATGAATATCTGATTGCACTGGGGGAGCATGAATCGGTCTTTGAAAGAAAGTATCATTATTACAGCTTTCATTCCCTGGATGTTGCGAAAATGAAGGAAGCGGCAAAAATTCTGGTTGGAAAGCATGATTTTTCAGCATTTGCGGACAATAAAAAAATGAAAAAATCGACCATAAGAGAAATTTTTGATATTACTGTTTACGGTACGCCGGAAGAAGTCAGCATTACCGTGCGGGGAGATGATTTCTGGCCGTTTTTTGTCAGGATCCTGGCTGCTGTGCTGATGGAGGTTGGTTACGGACATATGGACATAAAAAGAGTGCGGGAGATTTTGGACAGTAAGGATCGATCCCTTGCACCGGAAGCGGCGGAGGCAAGAGGGCTGTTTTTGCAGGAAGTTTATTATTCATAAAAGCGGAGAGGAGAATTGAAAAATAATAAAATTATGAAAGTTTATGTTTGTCCGGTATGTGATCATGTCCTGCGGGGGCGGCATTATTGCAGGATCTGCCATTCTTTTGTAAAGAAGCCATATTATATCGATCAGAATTATTCTATGGATCGGATTAGTGCAGAGCCGAATATGCCGAGGGAACAAAAGCGTGATCAAGATAATCATACAAAAGAAAAGGCGCCGAAAAAGCAGGGCGGCAATGGAAAAAAAGAAAAGCGCAGGTTTTCTGTGATCTGGAAAATTTTTATTATTTACGTGCTTTTCCAGATAGCTATGGCAATAGGGAGCGCTGTTCTTGCAAATCTTCCGGAAGGATTTTTTGAGAGAAGAGGCACGCATAACACAGAGGATTTTACGGGTGTCAGTGAGCTGCCGGTAGATGACGAAACGCAGAGCGGCTGGAATTATGAGGAACTGGACTATGACCGGATTATGGAAGAGGGGGAGGAGTGTACAGGAC
Source organism: uncultured Lachnospiraceae bacterium (assembly GCA_947629585.1). Taxonomy (GTDB): domain Bacteria; phylum Bacillota; class Clostridia; order Lachnospirales; family Lachnospiraceae; genus MGBC100174. The sequence goes on from CANREH010000003.1 coordinate 11,745, forward strand.
ATCTGCATTTTGACATAGACGGGCAGGAATTTTTAGGAGAGCTTCAGCAGAAGTTAAGCGATGCCGATTTTGAAGTTGTAAACGAAGAAGAAGCTATGCAGAACTATTTAGCGGAAAGTAAGGAGGACGGGGAAGCGGTCACGTTTTATGAAACTTACCGGACGTTTTATCTGTCGGACGATTATTCAGAATATTATCGGCAGATGCAGGACACGGTCAGCGGGCGGCTGATCAATACGGAGATTGCAAGCGGAGATTATGACAGAGTGTATTATTATATCATTTCCGCTGTTGACATTTTGCTCCAGGACAGTGAGGATGAGAAAAGGCGGACAAAAGATACTGTAGACAGGCTTTTGGAAAAGTTAGCCGGGGGAGAGTCCGAAGAATATTTTTCTGAAACGATTGGGGATATCGTCGTTTCCGGATACGTGGATACTTATCAGGAAACGACGTCTTACCATGTCGCCTTGTCCAAATAAAGGCGGCAGCCCCCCGGCATTTTTATAGTAGGATAACAGTTCAGCCATCAGCTCGATTTGGCTGCTTTGCAGCCTGTTTCGCCGCTAAAGCGGCTAAAATCTCGCTTCTGGCATGCGCCATATGTCAAAAATAGTGAAAATTGTCCCTTACAAGTAAACTTGACGGTTCAATTTTCCTATTTTTGCCGCATGGCTGAACTGTTACGCAAGATTATGTCCGGAAGAAGTTTAAATCGTTTTCCAGGCTGTCTGCCATTTCCTTGAGTTTGCCTGACGAATCTGCTAGGCGCTCAATATTGTGGTTGAAATCGGTCATGGATGCCGTTGTTTCTTCACTGGAAGCCGCGTTTTCTTCTGAAATTGAAGCAAGCCCGGTGATGATAGTTTCTACGCTGCGCCGCGCTTCGTCGAACAGCACGGTCTTTCCACGGATTTCTTCCGTCTCTTTTCCCGAGTTTTTGATCCCCTGTTCCAGGGAGCCGAAATGAACCCGTGTCTGTTCCAGTTTTTTCTGCTGGTTTTCAACAATTTCTGTTACATCATCGACAATCTGTACCGTCAGATTCGCTTCCTGCGCAAGATCCGCAATGATTTTGTTGATGATATCTGCAGATTCGCTGGACTGTTCCGCCAGTTTTTGTATTTCGGAAGCGACTACGGCAAACCCTTTTCCGGCTTCCCCTGCGCGCGCTGCCTCAATGCTGGCATTCAGAGAAAGCAGATTTGTCTGATCCGCAATCGAAGTGATTAATTCGGTGGCTTCCCGGATTCTCTGTACAGATTCATTGGTTGTGTGCGTCTGCCTTACCACCTGGGAGAACACATCCTCTGTTTTTTGGTTTGCTTCGCTTAACTCGTCCATAAATCCCGAGGATTCTTTGCTGATCTGGTGCATTTCCCGCATGAATTTAGCCAGGCGCTCTACGTTTGCTACAATGTCTTTGAATGCCGCGCTCATCTTCTGGATCTGTCCCGCTGCGTTGTCCACCTCTGTCGCCTGTGTGGATGCTCCGTTCGAGATTCCCTCCACCGCCATGCCGATTTCGGAGGAGGTCCGGCTGCTGCTTTCCGCCATGTTGTCAAGCTCTTCTCCGGCGGTTTTTACTGCACGTGAAATATTCTGCACGGAGAAGATTACTTCTGAAAGCCGTTCCAGGAAATGATTTACATAATTTCCGAACAGCGAAAATTCGTCCCTGCGTTTGATTTCTGCGCGGACAGAAAGATTGCCGTCCGTCATCTCGGAGAGGGTCTTGCTGAAGATACGTATGCTCTCGCTCATGGTCCGGTCGATATATCCTGTCATCAGTAAGAGGACTGCGCTGCTTGCCGCTAAGACGATAAAGATCATCACAATAAGCTCCCGTTTTGTGTTTGCGGTATCGTGTTCCACGCTGCTTACCACTTCATCTAAGAGTGTCTGCAGTTGATTTGAGAGTTTGGTGTTTTCCTGCCTTTTTTCGATGATCTGCTGATCCTGCACAGCCATAGTGTCAAGCGCTGCAAGCTTTTTTTCCATTAATGCCCGGACCGGTTCCTTCTGTGTTTCTTCTACGGAATAAATTTCTATGCTGTCGCTGATTTCGTCAAATTTTGCGCGGACGCTGTCTTCGTCCTCCTGCGTGGCAGTACCTTCCGCAACGCGCTTGCTGTATGCGGCAAACAGATTATTGAGCGTTACCATGTTCGCATCAAAATCGTATTTTTCCGCCAGAGAAAATTCTACCTGCATATTGGTAAAATCGCCTTTTGTCATATATACGTCAAAGGTAAAGGAATCGTATTTTTCAAACGGGACATCTACGATCGGCAGCCTGACGAAATTTTCCAGCCATGACTCCTTGCCCGGCTCTCCCCCGTCGAATGTACATTCCGAAACCAGCGTGTCTATGCCGTTTACTTTTTCGATCGTTACGCCTCCGAAGCCGTTGCCGTAAGAGCTTGCAAGATCCTCCTGCGTGTATTTTGTGATGTCAAACGGCACGTCTCCGTCCGCACCGTGGAACATAAAGTTATTCATGTACACGGTTCCCTTGTAATTGGCGTTTGTTCCGCCAACGCGCAGAATCAGCCAGTCGCGCTTGCCGTGCTTCGGCATTTTGTCGGAATATGGAATGTAAAGGCATTTCTTTCCTTTTACTGTCACATATTTTTTATAGTCTTTCATGAACTTCCATGTCCCGTCCGCCCAGTTGGTGTCGTCCTGGATGGTCTGGATGGCGGCGTCCAGATCGGTGTCCTGCGCAAGGAAGTTCTGGTACTCCCCGCTTTCCGGTGAAAAACCGCGCGTTGTGGCAAGATCGAGGATTGCCGCATAATTTTCTTTGCACTGTGCAATCTGATCGCGCATCTGTGCGATCCGGCTGCGGTCTTTCTTGTTTCCAAGACGCTCCGCGCGTTCTGCGCTTTTCTCCATCTGGTCGAGATTGGACAAAATATTTTCCAGATAGGAATCGTCCAGAAAATACAGATAGGAGATATCAAGGCTCTGGTTATTGGACTGGGTGACGCTGATTGCGTTCATCTCCGCAAGCATTTTATTGTTAACGCTGTTTTTGTTGACTGCAGCAATTCCCATAATGCCAAGCAGCACGGACGCGGCGAGCGCAATAAGACCCATAAACAGGATCTTGCTTCTGATACTCTGCAGAAAATGTCCCTTTTCCGCAGGTTTCCCTGTTTTTTTCATATGCTTCCCCCTTTGCTTCTGCCCGGGTTCAAGACTCGTTTATAAGTCTTAAACATGGGCTGAATGATTATCGTTTATCTCATATCCGATTATATAGGACAAATATCATAATCTATATCATAATCATGCTTATTTTATATTCCTTTTTTCCTTAAAATTTTTTATTTTTTCTGGTTTTTCGTAACTGCCTATGTGCTGTCTGCGGAATGATATGGTAAGATGGCATTTGACAACGGCCGGAAATAGCGTTACAATAAGAAAACATTAGAGTTACAAGGAGGAACGTTGCAATGGCAGAAGCATATAATCATAAATTGATTGAAAAGAAATGGCGTGCCAACTGGGAAAAGAATCCTGTCAATGTGGATGACGGGAAGAAACCGAAATATTATTGTCTGGATATGTTCCCGTATCCGTCCGGGAACGGGCTTCATGTAGGGCATTGGAGAGGCTATGTGATCAGTGATGTCTGGAGCCGTTATAAAATGCAGCAGGGGTATTATCTGATTCATCCGATGGGCTGGGATGCGTTCGGGCTCCCGGCGGAGAATTATGCGATTAAGATGGGCGTCCATCCGGCAAAGTCCACGGCGGAGAATGTGGCGAATATCAAAAAGCAGATTAATGAGATTGCGGCTATTTACGACTGGGACAGAGAAGTGAATACGACCGATCCGGAATTTTATAAATGGACACAGTGGATTTTCGTAAAGATGTTTAAGGCAGGGCTTGCCTATCAGAAGGAAATGCCGATCAACTGGTGCCCGTCCTGCAAGACAGGGCTTGCCAATGAAGAGGTTGTCAATGGCAGGTGCGAGCGCTGCGGCGCAGAAGTTACCAAGAAGAACTTAAATCAGTGGATGTTGAAAATCACGAACTATGCGGACAGGCTGCTTGCAGATCTGGACAAGCTGGACTGGCCGGAAAAGGTAAAGAAGATGCAGACCGACTGGATTGGGAAATCCTACGGCGCAGAGGTTGACTTTACCGTGGAAAATACGGACAGGAAGATTACGGTCTATACGACCCGTCCGGATACCTTATACGGCGCTACGTTTATGGTGCTGGCGCCGGAACACGCAATGGCGAAAGACCTTGCCACCGACGAAACCCGCGCGGATGTGGAGAAGTATATCTATGACGCTTCCATGAAGTCCAATGTTGACAGGCTCCAGGATAAAGAAAAGACCGGCGTATTCACGGGCTCTTATGCAATCAACCCGTTAAATCAGGCCAAAATTCCAATCTGGCTTTCCGATTATGTGCTTGCGGATTATGGCACCGGGGCGATTATGTGCGTGCCTGCCCATGATGATCGTGACTTTGAGTTTGCAAAGAAATTTCATATTCCAATTATCCAGGTCATTGCGAAGGATGGAAAAGAAATCGAGGATATGAAGGAAGCCTATACCGAGGCAAACGGTACGATGATTAATTCCGGCGAGTGGAACGGGATGGAGTCGGCTGTTCTCAAAAAAGAAGCGCCTCTGATCATTGAGAAAAAAGGGTACGGGCGTAAGACGACGAATTATAAACTGCGTGACTGGGTATTTTCCCGCCAGCGTTATTGGGGCGAGCCGATCCCGATTGTCCACTGTGAGAAGTGCGGGCCTGTCCCTGTTCCGGAAGAGGAGCTTCCGCTTTTGCTGCCGGAGGTAGAGAAGTACCAGCCGACCGGAACGGGCGAATCCCCGTTAGCGGATATTACGGACTGGGTCAACACGACCTGCCCGTGCTGCGGCGGCCCTGCCAAAAGAGAGACGAATACCATGCCGCAGTGGGCGGGATCGTCCTGGTATTTCCTCCGTTATGTGGATAATAAAAATAAGGAAGCGCTGGTTTCCAAAGAGAAGGCGGATAAGTACCTTCCGGTGGATATGTATATCGGCGGCGTGGAACATGCGGTGCTGCATTTGTTATATTCCAGATTTTATACGAAGTTTTTATATGATATCGGCGCGGTTGATTTTGACGAGCCGTTTGTCAAGCTGTTTAACCAGGGTATGATTACCGGGAAAAACGGCATTAAGATGAGTAAATCCAAAGGAAATGTCGTTTCGCCGGATGATCTGGTGCGCGACTACGGCTGTGATTCCCTGCGGTTATATGAATTGTTTGTAGGCCCGCCGGAGCTGGATTCCGAATGGGACGACAGAGGAATTGACGGCGTTTACCGTTTCTTAAACCGTTTCTGGAAAATGGCGGTAAGCTCCATAGAGGCAAATCCTCAGCCGACGAAGGAAATGATAAAGCTGCGCCACCGCATGGTCTATGATATCACGACCCGTCTGGAGAGCTTCAGCTTAAATACGGTTGTCAGCGGGTTTATGGAATACAACAATAAGATGATTGAGCTTTCCAAACAGCAGGGAGGCATCGATAAGGAAACCCTGGAAACGGCGGTTATTTTGCTTTCCCCGTTTGCGCCGCATATCGCGGCAGAGCTCTGGGAACGTCTGGGGCATGAAGGCGAGAATGTATTTACTGTCGGCTGGCCGGAATATGAAGAGGACGCGATGAAGGATGACGAGATTGAGATTGCCGTCCAGATCAACGGAAAGACCAAAGCGACGGTAAGCCTTGCCGCGGACGCCGATAAGGACACGGCGGTTGCGAAGGCAAAAGAGGCGCTTGGCAGTAAGCTTTCCGGCAATATTGTGAAGGAAATTTATGTTCCGGGCAGGATTATCAATATCGTGGCAAAATAAGATAACTTGTATTCAATAAGGAAACTCTTTTTCCTGTTTATGGCATAACATAAGCAGAAGAGGAGTTTTCTGTATTTCCTCTTGTTTATGCGAAGGTAAGGCAAAGCGATTAGAAAGGATTTTTAAGTTTGAAAACGATAAAAAGGAAGGGCATCAGCATACTGCTTGTGATGGCGCTGGTTTTTACCCTGCCGCAGGAAAATGTCCGGGCGGAAGGAGCGTTAAAGGAGCCGGGAAACTTAGGCGCGCATTATGCTTATGCGGTGATGGATGCGGGCAGCGGGGGAGTTCTGCTTTCGGATCATCTGAATAAAAAGATTTACCCGGCAAGTACGGTAAAAATTATGACGGCGATCCTGGCGATTGAAAATAAGGATCTGGGGACGAAAGTTAAGATTAAGAAAAAAGTATTAAAAAAAATCAGTTCCGGGGCGGCTGTGTACGGCCTGGCTGCAGGAAAGAAATATACCCTGGAATGTCTGCTTCATATCCTGCTTTTGGTGTCCGGGGCGGACGCGGCCCAGATGATTGCGAAGGAAGTCGGCGGAACGGTCGATCATTTCCTGGAAATGATGAATGAAAAGGCGCAGGCGCTTGGCATGACAGGCTCCCATTTTGACAACCCGATTGGGTTGGATATCGGCGACGGGTTTACAAAGACGTATGCGACCGCCTATGATTACTGCCTTTTGACAAAGTATGCCATGCAGAATGAGAAATTCTGCAATATTGTGAAAAGAAAGCACTATACCGTGAAAAGGGTAAACGGCACGAAAGAGCGGAAGCTTACCAACACCAACCGTTTTTATACGACGGTGGAATATGATAAAAATCTGTATCAGGTCATTGGGACAAAGTCCGGGACGACCAATGCGGCAGGGCATGTCTTTATCGCGACGGCGGCGGACGGAGAAGGGCATAAGGTGATCTGCGCTTATTACAGCAAGGTAAGCACGACGCAGTTATTTTTGGATATTAAAAAGCTTTTTAATAAGGTCTTTAAAGCGCAGAAAAACGGGAAGATTTCCCTTGCGCAAGTTGCAGTGTCAGCATAGGTATGCTATAATGAATAACTGTTTATGAGCCGGAATTTCCCGGCAGGAATGGAGGATATATTATGGGAATGACGATGACGCAGAAAATTCTTGCCGCCCATGCAGGGCTGGATTCGGTGACTGCCGGGCAGTTGATTGAGGCGGATCTGGATCTGGTGCTTGCGAATGACATTACGGGGCCGGTTGCGATCCATGAGGTAGAAAAGTTAAAGAAAAAGACGGTTTTTGACAAGGACAAGATTGCCCTGGTGCCGGATCATTTTGCGCCAAATAAGGATATTAAGTCTGCGGAACACTGCAAATGTGTCCGGGAATTTGCGAAAAAGCATGATATCACCAATTATTTCGAGGTAGGGCAGATGGGGATTGAACATGCGCTTCTGCCGGAAAAAGGGCTGATTGTGGCAGGGGAAACCTGCATCGGTGCGGATTCCCATACCTGTACTTACGGTGCGCTTGGCGCGTTTTCCACCGGGGTTGGCAGCACGGACATGGGCGCGGGCATGATGACGGGAAAAGCCTGGTTTAAAGTGCCTTCCGCAATAAAATTTGTGCTGACAGGGAAATTAAACCCGTGGGTCAGCGGAAAAGACGTGATTCTTCATATTATCGGCAGGATTGGCGTGGACGGCGCTTTGTATAAATCGATGGAATTTACCGGGGACGGAATTAAAAGCCTCAGCATGGACGACCGCTTTACCATCGCTAATATGGCGATTGAGGCGGGCGCAAAGAACGGCATTTTCCCGGTAGACGATCAGACGATCGCTTATATGAAGGAACATTCTTCCAAAGAATATAAAGTTTATGAAGCGGATGAAGATGCAGAATATGATGAAGTTTATACGATTGATTTAAGCACGTTAGAGCCGACCGTGGCTTTCCCGCATCTGCCGGAAAATACAAAGACGGTAAAAGAAGCGGGGAATGTTGCGATCGATCAGGTGGTGATTGGCTCCTGTACGAACGGGCGGATTTCGGATATGAGGATTGCAGCCGAGGTACTTAAGGGCAGGAGGGTTGCAGACGGAATCCGCTGTATCGTGATTCCGGCGACGCAGCAGGTATATTTACAGTCGATGGAAGAGGGGCTGTTAAAGATCTTTATTGAAGCGGGTGCGATTGTCAGCACACCGACCTGCGGGCCTTGCCTGGGCGGTTATATGGGAATCTTAGCGGCAGGGGAACGCGCGGTTTCCACGACAAACCGGAACTTTGTCGGACGTATGGGGCATGTGGATTCCGAGGTCTATCTTGCAAGCCCGGCGGTAGCGGCGGCAAGCGCAGTCACAGGGAAAATAAGCGCCCCTTCCGAGCTGGGATTATAGCGTTTTTGTTATTTCAGCGTGATATGGACGGAAAAAAGAAAAACTGGAAAAGAATCGGGAGTGAAAAAATAATTTCAGGAAGAAAGGAGAAGCCAGAGGCGTTTTTTCACTCGTTGGGCTGCTGCGGTCAGTGCGGCAGATGGCATTGCCTTTGGCATAATACAGAATATGAAAGCATCAGGAACAGTTTTTAAATACGGCGACAATGTGGATACGGACGTCATTATTCCGGCAAGGTACTTAAATTCTTCGGACGGCTTAGAGCTTGCGCAGCACTGTATGGAAGATATTGACAGGGACTTTGTAAAAAAAGTGGCAAAAGGGGATATCATTGTTGCAAATAAAAATTTTGGCTGCGGATCTTCAAGAGAACATGCGCCGCTGGCAATTAAATGCGCCGGGGTAAGCTGCGTTATTGCGGAGACGTTTGCAAGAATTTTTTACCGCAATGCAATCAATATCGGGCTTCCGATTATCGAATGTCCGGAAGCTGCGAAAAATATTGACGCCGGCGATCAGGTAGAGGTGGACTTTGACAGCGGCATGATTTACAACCGTACCAAAGGGACAGAATTTAAGGGACAGGCATTCCCGCCGTTTATGCAGAAAATCATAGAGGCGGAAGGCTTGATGAATTATATTAATAACAAGTAAAATCTGCGAAGGCTAAAAAACAGTCTGACAGGCGGATTTGCAGAAAGGAAACGCACAGGAAAGAGCAGGCTGTGCGTTTCTGCTTTTATGAGAGATGTATGCCTTGTCTGGATTTCCGGGAATAAATCTTGTTTCCGCGGGGATTCTATTAGGAGTAAACCTGGCGGTTCCATTTTCCTGTTTTTGCCGCATGGTTAAACGGCTGCTAAAAGCCCTTTCATGGCGTCCAGCTTTGCTTTCTGTTCCGGGGACAGGCTGTCGGAGAGTGCGTCAAGCAACAGCTCCGTTTCTTCTCTGGAAAAAGAAAGCCCCAGGGAAGAAAGCTGGTTTTTTGCGGATATCAGGGCAGGAAGCGCCTGGGCGGCAGGTTTCCCGCTGACAGTATCTATGAAATCTGACATAATTTTTACCTTTGCAGGGTGCATAGTTTTTAAAAATGGATAATTTTCTTCATTAAACGGATTCATGCCTTGCCTCTTTTCTAAAATTTTTGTAATCGATGTTAGCGGAAAATTGATTACAGGGTTTGTATGAGTGTGCCGATTTGATTTAAATTTTCTTTTTGGGCGGGAGAGAGTAAGGACTGGAATGCCTGGTTTTCCATAAGGTTACGCAGTCCGGCATAGCTCCCGTTTTGAAAATTTGCTTCCTGCCTGTTTTCGGCAGGGGCATCAGGCATGGCGGCAGCCTGTAAATGGTTCTGCTGCGCCTGTGCTTCTGCCGTTTGGCGGGACGCTGCCTTGTAAGCAGTATAAATTTTTCTGGATCGGAAAAAATTTAAGATAAGGTTTACAAGCTCTGCTTCCGCAGGATTGCAGACAGGCTGTAAATCCGTCAGCATTGCCTCAAAATCGATGAAATCCTGGGAAGTGTCACAGGCGGACAGTTCCGGTTCCTGATATTGGCGGACGGAATGAAGAAGGTCGGCAGACTGGAGCATGAGCTCTACGGAGCGTTTCGGGCGTCCGGAGACATGAGGCTGCACGGCGCGCATCATATCCAGGAAATGAGATTCTTCCATTGATTTATACCTCCTTTTTAGCCAATATATGAAAAGGAAGGGGAAGATATGTAAAAAATGTAAGGAGGCGTAAGCTCGATTGAAAAAAAGCATCGTTATGTGGGTTCTGTCAGTTTCCTTAAGCGTTACTGCGTTTACCGGGTGCGGAAAGGAAGAAGCTTCCGGGGATCAGGTAAGCAGGGCTGGGGAGCGGACGAAGAAGGATGTGGCTGCCACAGAGAAACGTAAGACAGAGGTTCAGGAAAAGCAGGCGGCAGAGAAACAGCAGAAAACGGAGAAAAAAACGGAGGAAAAGGGAGATGGGTGGTTTCACGGCTCTTATGAAGGAAATGACGGCTGCCGCTATGAGTTTCTGGAAAATGGAACGTTAAAGATTACTTTTGACGGCGTTTTTTCGGAGTACCAGTATACGCTGCAGGAGAATATTCTCACCATTATGGAGGACGGAACGGAAGTGGAGCGGATGGAGGTCACTTTGCTGGAGGAAGGAACCTATCTTTTGGAGGATGATAAAGGGACGCAGATTGTTCTGGCTTACCAGGAATAAGGAGGAAACCGGAAGGCGGGAATGCTTTCCGGTTATTTTTTGTTCTAACGACCGTGCGGCCTGCATATATATGGTAAAAGTAGGATTGGAAAATGCCATCAGCCAGGGGGGAACGTCGGATGGGGAGTTATCATGTTTATAAGGATATCGGTGAAAGAACGAACGGTTACATTTATCTTGGGGTTGTAGGCCCTGTGAGAACCGGAAAGTCCACGTTTATTAAGCGTTTCATGGACTTAATGGTAATCCCGAATATTGAGGATGTACATAGCAGGGAGCGCGCGATTGATGAGCTTCCGCAGTCTGCACAGGGCAAGACGATTATGACAACAGAGCCCAAATTTATCCCGAAGGATGGGGTTGAGATTTCTTTCGGGCCGGATTCCACGGCGAAGGTGCGCCTGATTGACTGCGTCGGGTTTATGGTGGACGGGGCGGCAGGGCATATTGAGAATGAAAAAGAGCGGCTGGTGAAGACGCCCTGGTTTGAGCATGAAATCCCGTTCACCCAGGCGGCGGAAATCGGCACGCAGAAGGTGATCCGGGAACATTCCACGATAGGGATTGTCGTAACTACGGATGGGAGCTTCGGGGAAATCCCGAGGGAGAGCTACCGTGCGCCGGAGGAAAAAACGATTTCCGAGCTGAAAAAGATTGGGAAGCCGTTTGTCGTCATTTTAAATACGAACCGCCCTTATGCGCCGGAAACAAAGGGAATTATTGACGATATGAAGGAACGGCTTTCTGTGGAAGCGCTCGCTATGGACTGCGATCAGTTAAAAAAAGAGGATATTACAAGGCTTTTGGAGCATGTCCTGTCCGTGTTCCCGCTGACACAGGTGGACTTTTATATGCCGAAATGGGTGGAAATGCTGGAAAACACGCATCCGTTAAAGAAAGCGGCGATCCGGGCGGCAAGGCAGATCCTGGACCGCATGACGCTGCTGCGCGACGTGCAGGATAAGGCATTAAAAGAAGCGGTGGAGCCGGCGGAGGAAGGCGCTGATTCCGGGGATTATATCCGCCAGTGCAAAATAGAGAATGTAGAGATCAAGACGGGAACGGCTGCGATCCGGATGGAGTTTGACGATAAACATTATTATGAAATTTTAAGCGATATGGCAGGGACGCAGATTGACGGAGAATACCAGTTAATTTCAACGATCCGCCATCTGTCGAAATTAAGGCAGGAGTATGAAAAAGTGGAGGAGGCGTATAACCAGGTCCGTATGTGTGGATATGGGGTAGTGACGCCGTCCATTGAAGAGATTTCTATGGAAGAGCCGGAGGTGATCCGGCACGGGAACAAGTTCGGCGTGAAGATCCGGGCAAACGCGCCTTCGGTCCATATGATCCAGGCAAATATTGAAACGGAAATTGCCCCGATTCTCGGAAGTGAGAAACAGGCGCAGGATCTGATCCGTTATATTCAGGAAAATGGAAAAGAAGCCCCGCAGGGGGTCTGGGAGACGAATATTTTTGGAAAATCTATCCGCCAGCTTGTGAATGAAGGGATTGACAGTAAGGTTCACAAGATGACAGAGGAAAGCCGGATGAAGCTCCAGGAAACAATCCAGAAAGTAATTAATGACAGCAACGGCGGCCTTGTGTGCATTATTATTTAATCTTAAAGTTAAAAAAATAAAGATACCAGCCTGTTATCGTCTTCTTTCTAATAGGAAGATAACCGTGGGCATCTTGTTTGGCAAACCGTGGATTTTCCCTGATTTTTAGCGGCTTTTTGCCGAAAGGAAGGGGGTTTTCCGCGGCGCTGCCGGTCCGCGGCAAAAAAATTAAAAATAAATTTGATTTTCATCTTATTTTTTTAAGTAAATTATGGTATACTTACTTAACGAAGGAGGACAGGCAATGAAATACTATGGAATCAAAGAGGCAGCGAAGAGAACAGGACTAACAGCGTATACATTGCGTTATTATGACAAAATGGGGCTTTTGCCGTTTGTAGAACGCTCGGAATCAGGGCTTCGGAAATTTAAAGAAGAAGATTTTGAGTGGATAGACACCATAAACTGTCTGAAAGACACAGGAATGAAACTGGAGGATATCAGGACTTTTATAGAATGGAGCATGGCGGGGGATTCCACCCTGGAGAGGAGGCTTGAGATGTTCCGGGAACGAAAGAGGGATGTGGAAAACCAAATCAGGAAGCTTCAGAATACGATGAAAAACATAGAATGTAACATTCAATATTATGAGATGGCAGTAGAAGCCGGAACCGAGGAAGCCCAAAAGCGTACCCAGAAGAAAAAAACGTTTTAGCGGGATTCGTCAAAGTGCATAAAAAATTTTTATTTACAGTAAAATATGTTGACTTTTTTCCAGTTAGAGTGTACTCTATAATTAACATCATATATCCTATGGAGGTAAAAATGGCCAAAGCAGTGAAATTGGCGGATATCGCCAAGGAGCTGGGGGTTAGCACTGTTACCGTATCGAATGCTCTTCTGGGGAAAAAGGGCGTCAGTGAAAAAATGCGGAAACTTATATGGAAAAAGGCACAGGAAATGGGGTATGTCAAATCTGCGGTAATGGCAGCGCAGGCGGAACCGGAAGGACATTTTCATGTCAGCATTTTGATTTCAGAGAAGTATCTTGACAGCCAGTATTCTTTTTACTGGCAGATGTATCAGTATCTTGCGGCTTTGATTTCCAAAAAAGGGCATTTTGCGATTTTGGAGATTATCAGCAAGGAGAGCGAATCGCTTTCCGAACTGCCGCATATCCTGACGGAAAAACAGATCGACGGCATCATTGTTATTGGAGAAATGGACAAAGCGTATCTGGCGAAGATAGAGCAGAACAATATTCTGCCTATCCTGTGCCTGGGCTTTTATATCCCGGAGCTGCACTGGGACGCTATTGTGGCGGACAACTATTTCGGGATGTACGAGTTAACCAATTACATGATTGCGAACGGGAAGAGACGGCTTGCTTTTGTAGGCGACATTTTCAGCGCAGGCGGGGATATGAACCGTTATATGGGATTTTGCAGAGCTATGGTGGAGCATAGGATTATCCTGGAAGAAAATCTTATGTTTATAGAAAAAGGCCTGGATTTTTCCCAGATAGCAAAAAGGCTCCTTTCCGAAATGGTAGACGGGGTAATCTGTGTGAACGACAAGACAGCGGAGCTGATGATTGCGGCTTTCAGCCAGCTTGGAGCCGCTGTCCCGGAACAGATTTCCATCACCGGTTTTGATAATTTCTGTTTTGACTGGACAATCCATGACAGACTGACAACATACGAGGCGGATACGGAAAAGATGGCAGAGGAAGCGTTGAGCTTGCTGTTAAAAAAGATTCGTGGGCAGGAAGAGAGAGAAAATGTTTATGTGGTTCCTGGCAGGCTGGTGAAAAGAAAGAGTGTAAAAGAGATTTAGACAAAGATTTTGCTTGCATTTTCCAATCGTCTATGTTAAAGTAGGCGTTGTGGTTTCCACAGACATCACAATGGATGGTCCTCTTTTGCATGGGTTACGGGCCCTGGCATTACAGAACATCCAAAGATTGAAGGAGGTTCATAATGAACGATATTATTAAAGACATTGAAGCTGCTCAGATGAAAGCAGACGTAGCTGATTTCCGCGTTGGCGATACTGTGAAGGTATACGCTAAGGTAAAGGAAGGTACCCGTGAAAGAACTCAGGTTTTTGAAGGAACAGTGCTGAAGAGACAGAACGGCGGATGCCGCGAGACATTTACCGTCCGCAAGACTTCAAATGGGATTGGTGTTGAAAAGACATGGCCATTACATTCTCCAATTGTAGAAAAGATTGAAGTAGTGCGCAAGGGTAAAGTCAGAAGAGCAAAACTGTTCTATTTAAGAGATAGAGTTGGTAAGGCTGCAAAAGTAAAAGAACGTGTAAAATAATATCAGTATCGTATTGACGGGAAAAGGGGCGCGTTATGCCCCTTTTCCTGCTTTTATGCGGGCAGGGGCCAGGTGGCAGCCTGCTTGTCAGTTTGGCATTTTTAATAAGGAAAGAGGGAAGCCTATGGCAGGAAGGAAGCAGAACAGCCGCCTTTTGCTGGAAGAAGAGCCGGCGGGGGGCAGGCGCCTTCTGACGGAAATCATACTGTGGATTTTGGAAATTGCCGTGGCCATTTTGCTGGGATTTCTTTTAGTAAGGTTTGGAATCGAGAGAATGACCGTGAGCGGTTCTTCTATGGAAGGCGTCCTGCAGGATGAAGACAGCGTGATTATAGAGAAGATAACAGGAAAATTCAGGGGATACAAACGGTTTGACGTGATTGCTTTTAAGCAGGACGGCACAGAGCATAATTATTATAATATTAAACGCGTCCTCGGGCTTCCGGGGGAGACAGTCCAGATTATCAAAGGCAGCGTCTATATTAACGGGGAGCTTTTGGAAGATGAATTTGCCGGGGACGGCATGGCAAACGCCGGAGTTGCGTCCAAAGAAATTGTGTTGGAAGAAAACGAGTATTTTGTCCTGGGCGATAACAGGAATAACAGCGAAGACAGCCGCTTTGCCAATGTCGGGAATGTCGTGAAATCAGATATTATAGGAAAGGTTCTGCTCCGCCTGTCGCCGGACTTTGCGGTGATTCCCCTGTTAAAGCCGAAGCAGGAGGAAGAAGAATGAATGTACAATGGTATCCGGGGCATATGACGAAGGCAAAGCGCATGATGCAGGAGGATATGAAGCTGGTGGATCTCGTGATGGAAATTTTGGACGCAAGAGTTCCGTGCGCCAGCCGCAATCCTGATATTAATGAGCTTGCAGGGAATAAGGCAAGGCTGGTACTGCTCAATAAGTCCGATCTTGCGGACGAGAAAAAAACGGCGCAGTGGAAGCAGCGGCTGGAAGCAGAAGGGATGTATGCTGCCTTAATCAATTCCAGAAACGGGAAAGGGGTCAGGGCGGTTCATGAGATTATAAAAGAGGCATGCCGGGAGAAGCTGGAGCGGGATCAGAAAAAAGGAATTAAAAACAGGCCGGTGCGGGCGATGGTCGTCGGAATCCCTAATGTCGGAAAATCGACGTTTATCAATAGTTTTGCAGGAAAAGCCTGTACAAAGACGGGAAACAAGCCCGGGGTGACAAAAGGAAAACAGTGGATCCGCCTGAATAAAGATGTGGAGCTTTTGGACACGCCGGGAATCCTCTGGCCGAAGTTTGAAGATCCAAAAACAGGGCTGTTACTGGCATTGATTGGCTCGATAAAAGATGAGATTATGGATATTACGGAGCTTGCTGTGGAGCTTTTAAAGCTGTTAATAGAAGAATATCCGCAGACATTGATCGACAGATACGGCGCAGAGCTTGGGGAAAGTGACAATTTGCCGTTATCCGTGCTGGAGCAGATTGCCGTAAGGCGCTCCTGCTTGTTAAAAGGCGGCGGGCTGGACTATGACAGGGCGGCGGCGCTGTTAATGGAAGAGTTCCGCAGCGGACGGCTGGGAAGGATCAGCCTGGAATAAATCTATATTGACTTTATATGCTAATTGTATTACACTATTGATTAAGAAAAAGAATTTTTACAGAAAACAAAGAACGGAGGCAGAATCTTGGCTGATTCAAAAGAAACAAAAGAAACAAAAGAAACAGAAAACCCAGCAGAAATAACCATTTCGGGGGATTCCCGGCAGACACATGAATTAAGCAGGTACATCAACAGCAAATACCAGGATTCCGTATTCAAGGATCTGTTTAAAAGCAGTAAAAATCTGCTTGATTTGTACCGGACACTGCACCCGGAAGACTCCCTTATAAAGGAAGAAGACTTAACCCTGATTACCATTAAGAACGTCCTCTCCAACGGTGTCTATAACGATGTGGCATTCCAGGCAAAGGACAGGATCATGATTCTGTTCGAGCATCAGTCGTCCATAAACTGGAACATGCCTCTGCGCCTGCTGATTTATTATGCAGAGGAAATCATGGGCTATCTGCGGCAGGAAGGGGAATCCCTGCACCAGAAGGACCGGATTTTACTTCCTGCGGTAGAGTTTTATGTCGTATACAGCGGGAGCGAAAAATGGGACGTGACCAGGCTGTGCCTGTCAGATTCTTTTAAGGAAAAGAACGGATTCCTGGAACTAACAGTAAAAGTAATCCATAAAAATGATTACAGGGAAAGTATCCTGGATGACTACCTGACGTTTATTTATAAAGTGAAAGAAAACATAAACACCTATGGGCGGGATGAAAAAAACATCCGCCAGGCCGTTCTGGAGGCAATTGATTACTGTATGGAAAATAATATCTTAGCCGGATACCTGGCAGACAGAAAGAGGGAGGTTTTTGGCATGTTGATGAATGAAATATCTGTAGACGAATTTGGTGAAATCAGGGAACGGGAAGGTGAATCAAGGGGTCGAAGGGAAGGACGGAAAGAAGGACGTCGGGAAGAAGAAGCGAGATTTATCATAAGCATGTATAGGAAAGGCTATACTCTGGAGCAGATCGCTGGCGTGGCAGAAAAAAGCGTGGAAGAAATTGAAGCCGTCATTTCTCAGAAAGAGCTTATGCCCACAGTCTAATTAGTTAATCTTTTCATCCTTAAAGTAAAAAAGCTGAAATAGAGAGGCTGAAGCGGCAGTTGGAAGAATTTATGAAAAAAGAAAAGGAAAATTGAGCATAAAATCTTATTTTTTAGAAGGAATGGCAAAATTTACCTATGAAAGAAAACTTAAAGAATATTAAAGAAAGCTTTGAAAATGCCGATATAAACCATATCGTGGATCTGTTGAGGCATTACCGGGCGGATTCGAGAGCAGGGGTGCAGAGGCTGGTAAGCCAATATGAAAGAAAGCTGGCGCTTTTGGAAAAAGAAAAAGAGCGTATCTGGAAAATGTACGCTTATGAAAGAAAGTACCGGCAGTTTTCTTTGATCTGCGGCGTGGATGAAGCAGGCCGCGGCCCGCTTGCAGGCCCGGTGACAGCCGGCGCCGTCATTCTGGATCCGGAAAAAGAAATCCTGTATCTTAACGATTCCAAGCAGCTTTCCGAGAAAAAGAGGGAAGAGCTGTATGAGGAAATCATGGAAAAGGCGGTTTCTGCTGCCACAGCAGAAGCGGATTGGAAGCGGATTGACGAGATCAATATCCTGCAGGCGGATTTTGAAGCCATGCGGGAAGCCATTGGGAAATTATCCCCGGCTCCGGATTTGCTGTTGAATGATGCCGTTACCATTCCGGGCATTGCTGTCCGCCAGATTCCGATTGTCCATGGGGATGCGTTAAGCGCAAGCATTGCAGCGGCGAGCATTGTGGCGAAGGTCACGAGGGATCGGCAGATGAAGGAATATGATAAGCTTTATCCGGAATATGGGTTTGCTTCCAATAAAGGATATGGGACAAAGGAACATATTCAGGCGATTAAGAAATACGGTCCTTCGCCGATTCACAGAAGGAGTTTTCTTAAAAATTTTTTATAAAGGATAAGGGGGAATCGATATCGGGGAGACGGAAGAAGAGCAACGGGAAGTGAAGGCAAAGACGGCGGTTGCCCTGTCGTATGAGCTTGGGGATGAAGCGCCGAAGGTGGTCGCGTCGGGACGCGGCTATCTGGCGGAGAAGATTATTGAGAAGGCAAAGGAAAGCGATGTGCCATTGCATAAGGATTCCAAGCTTGCCGGGACGCTTTCCAAGCTGGAAATCGGAGAGTGCATCCCGCCCCAGCTTTATGAGGTTGTGGCGGAAATCCTGGTGTTTGTGGACAGGGTGGATAAGATTAAGGAGCAGTTAAATGGCAGGAAATAAACGGCTGCTTGGAGCACAGAAAGAGCGTGCTGCAGAAGAGTATTTAAAAAGCCGGGGATTTCAGGTGATTGACAGAAATTTTTCCTGTCGTCAGGGAGAAATCGACCTCATCGCTGTTTCACCGGAAAAAGAACTTGCCTTCATTGAAGTAAAATATCGTTCCGGGGTAAGCTGCGGGCTTCCAGAAGAAGCTGTGGACAGGAAAAAGCAGAGGAAAATACAAAAAACAGCCAGATATTACCTGTTCTGCCATGGCTGCCCGGAGAATACGCCCTGCCGGTACGACGTGGTCTGCATTTTGGGTAATTCCATCAAATTATATGAAAATGCTTTTGGGTATTTTTGATAATTTTGTTCCAAAAAGAGCGATAAAAAAGTGTTAATTTAGCATAAAAAGGAGCAAAAAAACAAATTTTATTTGGTAAAATGATGGAAATGGTTGAATTATAAAAAAAGGCTGTACATTTGAGATTTATCGTGCTATAATACACACGATAATAAAAATGAGCATTATTTAAGGAGGATTATTATGCGTAAGGAAAATCTTTTCAGAAACAAAGCAACCAAGAGTCTGGTAGCGGCATTGGCAGTTGTCATGGCAGCAGCTATGGTGCCGGCAAATGCTGACGCAGCATCCAAAAATCTCGTGATTGCAAAAGGGGACGCAGCAAAGTTAACGACGGTTGCAGGTTCTAAGCTTAAGAAGGGAACTTACAAAGCAAAGAATAAGAAAGTTTCTGTCAACAAAAAAGGTAAAGTAACAGCAAAGAAGACAGGTACTGTGAAGGTAACTGCTGTAACAAAGAAGGGCAAGAAGGTTACTACAAAGGTTAAGGTAGTAGGCGCTCCAACTATCAGCAAGAAGAATGTTACCATCAAGAAGGGCAACAGCAAGGCTCTCAGTGTAAATAAGAAGGGCGCTAAGTACTTAAAGGTTACTTACAAGAGCAGCAACACAAAGGTAGCTAAGGTTAACAAGAAGGGTAAGATTACTGCTGTTAAGAAGGGCAGCGCAATCATTACCGCTACTGTAAAGGGGTATTCCAAGAAGTGGAAGCTTCAGTGCTCTGTTAAGGTAAAGAAGGCAGGCAGTACAAATCAAACACCATCGGATAACCAAACACCATCGGATAACCAAACACCATCGGATAACCAAACACCATCGGATAACCAAACACCATCGGATAACCCAACAGTAACGACACCGGAAGCAGTTACTCCTGGCGGTAGCCCATCATATGGCGGTGGCGGCGGAAGCTATAATAGTTATGCATCATCAAAAACGAGTCAGAACGTTTATATTACTCCTTCTACAAAGACAGTTAAAGTTACTATTAATGGTAATGGTATAAACGAGGTGCTTTTCTTTGATAAACCGGAAATGGGACAGGTTGCTAAATATGCTAGTAAAGAGTTTCATGTGACATTTGAGGACGGGTCTAAAGAGACTATAAATGTAGCAAACGTAGATAAAGATATGGTAACTAAAACACTTTCGTTTAGCATTAAAAATGGATTATATGTAATTTCAATAAAAGCATTAGAGTATAGCGAGGATGCAGGAACAGCAACAGTTACTGTAACGGTAAAGACTGGCAGTGGTAGTAGTACTTTATCATCTGTTGATGCTGTGGTTTCTGAAACAATTGAGGTAGGAGAAAGGGAAAAGACACCGGCGAAGCCGGTTAATGCTACAGTGAAAGGCGATTTTGCAAATGTATTAACTGATGGAAAAATCAATATGGAGGATAGGCAAGTCCTTATAGATAAATTTTTTGAGAGTGAAACTGGTACGATAGAAAATGTTGATTTAGGTGGTACTAAAGCTAATATTACGCCAGAAGAGACATTAGTAGATGATCCAGATTTAAAAGAACATCTGAAAGCAATTGACAATGAGAGTGAGGGCATAAATCTTAAGGAAGAGATAGCAAAGGATACAAATCATACAAAATATCCTTATCTTGGAGTAATGGAAATTGAAGGAGAAGGAAAGTGTGATGTTTATTTAGTAAATTATGCAAAACAGGAAATTTTTACAATTGCTAAAAACTGAGTTTATTGGTTTTGTTTGAAGAGGAAATAATTTCAATACACCTGATACCTTTCGGGGTATCAGGCGTATTTTATGTATGCTTTGTGTCATTCGAGATGTTGATAAGGAGGAGTTCCGTGAGAAAATATGGCAGGTTTCTGTTTTTTTTGGTTTTATCAGGTTGTCTCATGGTTCTGAATTTTGAAAACGTGTCAGCAGGGGAGATAACGTCTATCGAGTCAGCGGTGGTTTCGGCAGTTTCCCAGGTGTTTCGGTATAATGGGGATTCTTATCAGGCATTGCCGGAGTATATAGAGGAAGTGAGAGCTTACCTTAGCGAGGACGACGTTGATTTGACAGAGGCGGATCGTGATGAGATTCTTGGGATGATTGAGGCCAATGTCCCGACAGCGATAGAAGAAGGTTATCTGGTAAAAATAGGAGGGACGGATACAGAGCATGTCGAGGAAGGGGATTCCGTATATCATATGGAAAAACCGGAAAGTTCAGGCAAAAAAGGGAAAAAGGCAGGCAAGAAGAACGGAAGCAGCAATCAAAACGACGGCGAAGAGGAAGATAAAGAAAATAAAGAAGACAGCGGGGAAACCGGGGGAGATACAGAGGAAGAACCAAAAACAGGGAAGGAGAACAATCAGGAGAAAGATCAGGAGGAAACGCAGGAGGGAAGAGAATCTGCAGAGGAAACGGACAGGGAAAAAGAAGAGATAGAAGAAGACAGCCGGGAAACTGGTAAAGAGAGTGAGGACAAAGAAAATCTTGCTTCTTCTAATGAAGAAAAGGAAGAGGACGGCGAACCTGTTAAAAAGCTGGAACTAAAGGGGGAGAATGCCCTTGATTTCTGGTATCAGGCGGATAAAGAAAGAAGGCAGAAGGAAAATAATTTCATTTATATGCTGGCAGCAGGGATCTGTGGAATTGTTTTGGTACTATATATAGGAAGGATGATTTATCGGCATTATGCCTTATATCTTTCCCATAAAAAAGCATCCGGCAGATGGAAGCCTCAGAATTTGACGGATATGCACTGCCATCTGCTTCCGAAGGTGGATGACGGCGCTATTAATATGGATATGACAAAGGAGCTTTTGCGGCAGGAGATAGAAAACGGGGTCGATACGATTTTATTTACGCCGCATTTTAAACGGGGAAAGAGCAGATTTAACAATGAAAAGCTGAGGGAAATATTTGAGAATGTCAAAAAAGAAGCTTTACAGTTAAATCCGAAGATGAAGCTTTATCTGGGAGAAGAATTATATTATGATAATTCTCTGTGTAATGCGATTGAAGAAGGAAGAGCATTGAAGCTCAATGAAACCAATTATGTGCTGGTGGAATTTTCACCGGAGGTAGAGTATGGAACTATCCATAAGGCGTGCCAGAATCTGGTGATGTCAGGCGTGTCGCCGGTGCTTGCGCATGTGGAACGCTATCCTGCTTTGATTTCCAAGACAGCCCATTTGACGGAAATCCATGAAATGGGAGTTTATTACCAGATGAATGTTGTGAGTATCCTGGGAAGTAATTTTTCAGGAAGGGTATATAGACAGCGGAAACTGCTGGCGGACGGATGGATTGATTTTATCGGAAGTGACAGCCATGACGACAAGAGGCGCAATCCGAAGTTTAAGAAAGCGTGGAAGGAGCTCTTGCGTCTGTGCGATGATGAGATGATAGAACGTATTATGTGGGAGAATCCTGCAAAACTGCTTGCAGGGGATGATATTGAATTATAGTATTGTGGAAAGGATGAGATGATGCAGAATCAGGAAGATCAGGAAATTGAAATTGACCTGCGGGAAATTGCAGGTTTGTTGTTAAGCAGGCTGTGGATTTTGATATTGTCAGGGATTTTGATAGGCGCTGTTACCGGGGTTATCACAAGGATTACTTATGTCCCAATGTATACTTCAACATCGGATCTTTATATTGTGGGAAGCTCCGTGAACAGTATTTCTTCGGCAATTGCGGATTTAACGTCTCTCCAGATGGGGGCTCAGTTAACCAACGACTATATGGTCCTGATGGAAAGCCGTCCGGTGGTGGAGCAGGTCGCAGAGAATTTAGATCTGGATATGACCTATGAAGAGATTATAGAATCCGGCATGATTGATATAGAAAATACGGAGAATACGCGTATTTTGCAGATTTCCGTCACGACGGAGGATCCGGATCTCTCCAAGAAGATTGTCAATAACCTGGTGCGGGTTGGGAAAAAGAGAATTGCGGATATTATGCAGGCTCCTGAGCCGAATATTGCCGCTGACGGTGTTGTGGGAGTGTTAAGCGAAGGTTCTCATTTGATACGGAATATTGCAATCGGTTTTCTTGCAGGGGCATTTCTTGCAGGGTTTATCGTCGTAGTGATTCATCTCATGGATGATACAATTAAGTCAAGTGAAGATTTGGAAAGATACCTCCAGTTAAATACTTTAGGTACGATTCCATTGGAGGGGGATCATTCTTCCAAATCAAAAAAAAGAAAGAGAAGTTCATCGAAAAAGAAATAGAGGATCGAAAATTTAAGAAAGGGAGGTTCTTATGCCAAAAATAAGTTTTGAGAAACGGAAAAAATTGGATTACCGGATGAATGAAGCATATAAATCTTTGAGAACAAATATTCTTTTCTGCGGCGATAATGTGAAGGTAATTGTGCTGACAAGCTGTATGCCGAACGAAGGAAAGACTACCGTTGCTTTTGAGCTTGCCCATTCTATGGCAAGCAATGGTTATAAGACTATTCTTGTGGATGCCGATCTCCGAAAATCCGTTTTGGTTGGTCGTTACCGGGTCGGCGTTGTAAAAGAGGGCTTGAGCCATTATCTGACGGGACAGTCCAAGCTGAACGATGTGATTTGTGAGACAGATATTCCTAATATGAGCGTTATCTTCTCCGGACCTTATGCGCCGAATCCGACAGAGATTTTGAATGGAAAATATTTCATGGATATGCTGGATCAGCTCCGTTTGGAATATGACTATGTGATTATCGACGCTCCGCCGCTTGGTGCGGTTATCGATGCGGCGATTATTTCCAAAGTAAGTGACGGCGCTATTATGATAATTTCCGCAGGTGAGGTTAGCTATCGGTTTGCCCAGAGTGTGAAAGCGCAGTTGGAAAAGAGCAACTGTAAAATTCTTGGCGCAGTTTTAAATAAGGTTCCGATCGGCGGAAGCAAGTATTATGGGCATTACTATGGTAAGTACTACGGAAAATACTATGGCAAATATTATGGTAAGTACTATGGGAAATATTATGGGACTTACGGGGAATATGGAAACCATGAGGATTCTGATTCTGACGAGGAACAGGTAATAGAAGAAACATCTCCCAAAGAATAAATAAACAGGGGGCTGTCGCAGTAAGGAACACAGGCACAATTTGGTTCTTATTGCGACAGCCCCTTTATTTTTTATGTTCCTGCAGTAGTTTCTGGATCTTTTCCGTTGGGTTGATGATATCGTTTACCGAAGTATCATGGTTGATGGTGTCGATAATCAGGGCAATATATTTGCTTAAGTCAACAGAAATATAATATGGCTTCGATAAAAGTTCTGGCGGCTGGTAGGTAAGGTTGGTAGTCAGGATGCGGTGAACCAGCCCTTTTTCATAGGCATCGTCAAATTTTTCCAGCCCTTCCGTGAATAATCCATAGGTTGCGGCGATGTAGACATTTTTTGCATTCCGCTTTTTCAGCTCCTTTGCGACATCCAGCATACTTTCCCCGGAAGCAATCATGTCATCCAGGATAAGTACATCTTTTCCGCTGACGGAATTTCCCAGAAATTCGTGTGCGACGATTGGGTTTTTTCCGTTGACCACCGTGGAATAATCCCGGCGTTTGTAAAACATCCCCATATCCAGCCCAAGCATGGTGGCGTAGTATACGGCGCGGCTCATGCCGCCCTCGTCCGGGCTGATTGCCATCATATGCTCAGAATCCACAATGGCATCCGGCACGGAATCAAAGAAAGAGCGGAGGAACTGCAGTGTGGTGAAAAAGTTGTCAAACCCGCAGAGAGGGATAGAGTTCTGGACCCGTGGATCGTGGGCGTCGAAAGTGACGATATTCTTCACGCCCATCTGGAACAGCTCCTGCAGCGCAATGGCGCAGTCTAAGGATTCCTGGTTGCTCCTCCGGTGCTGGCGTCCTTCATATAAAAAGGGCATGATAATATTGATTCTGTGGGTATTGCCGCCGCAGGCGGCGATGATCCGCTTGATATCCTGGAAATGATCATCCGGGGATTTATGATTTACCTTGCCGTTGATGTTATAAGTAATGCTGTGGTTTACCACATCAGATAAAATAAATAAATCGGTTCCGCGGATCGATTCTAACATACTTCCTTTTGCTTCACCCGTGCCAAAACGGGGAGTTTCAAATTTTGCAAGATAAGTATCATTTTCATAACCGGAAGTAGAAAGCGTTTCCGGCTGTTCTTTCAGGAGCTGCTTTCTGGTAAGGACAAGCTGTTTGTCTACTTCTTGTCCCAGCGCGACGACACTGTCGAGTGCGGCAAGCTTTAACGGGGCTGCCGGGAGATTCTCCAGATAACGGGATGAATTCATAAAAGGACCTCCATTTAAAAATGTCTTGAAAATTTTACAATGATATGATATAGTAAAGTTTAAGAAAAGCATCCGCTCCAAAGTGGATGCCTTCTGGATGATGGTTAATTGTCTCTCAAGGAGAGACGCCCATTCCGGGGCAGACGGAATGGGCATTTTTTATTTTTTCTTGTTTCTCTTATCGAGAAAGGCAAGTAATGTAACAATCAAACTGCCAAAGGAAATCAGTAAGCTGATAATTCCTATAAATATTAAAATAATATCTGCAGCTGTCATGAAAATCACCTCCTTTCTTTGGTATTCCAAGATCCAGGAGGCAGCCAACCGTTGCGGGTACTTTTCCGTAAGAGAAATTATACCATGACTTCTTGTATATTTCAATACAAACTTGTAAATAAAAGGAAGAGATGATATAATTTCCAGTATGAGGAGGAAGAAGTATGGCAGGCAGATTGTTTTGGAAAAAGAAAAGGAGAATGGCAGGTTTTCTTGCAGTATTGCTGTTTTGCGGCATGGGGAATTTTTCCGTTTTGGCAGAGAATGCACAGGAAAATACACAGGAAAGTGTACAGAAGGAAACAGCATCGACGGTATCAGAGGAAACGGAGCAGGAGAATACGCAGGCGGATTCCATGCAGGAAACAGTCCTTCCTGATAACGGGGAAAAGACGGAGACTGTCAAAAGCATTGATGTTTCTATGGTTTCCACGGAAAAAGAAATATCCGATATTGCCGTAAACCGGTTTACCTTTACGGAAGAAGAACAGGTTTATACACTGAAGGTAAAGGAAAAGGGCGGCTTATACCTTGCCCTGGCGCAGGCGGATTCAATTTCTTTTGAGAGCTTGAAATTACAGATATATGCCGATGCTTCCATGACGGATCTCATTGGGAAGGATTACATAGTAAATTCGGGATCGAAGGTGGTTGACACCCGGATCTGGTATTTGAAAAAAGCGGGAACTTATTATTTAAAGTTTACCTATCAGGGGGAGGAAGCAAAAGAATTTGCCATGACGGCCGCTTTTCTCAGCAGCGCAGACCGTACTCTTAAGGAAGGAAAGACGGCGGTTGCTTATGCGGATCAGGAAAAGAGAGCCGTTTATTATAAAATTTCGGTGAAGAAAAAGGGGCTGTTTTCCTTCCGTGCTGTTCCGGAGGATGGCGTAAGCCTTCTGGAAGGGGAATTTCTGCTCTGTGATCAGGAGAAAGATCCGGTTTCGGTGAAGGAATATGTTTCTGGGAGCAAAGATAATAATAAAGCCGTCCATTCCTATTATATGGTAAAAAAAGGCACTTATTATATGAAAGCGAAGCTGAATGCGGCTTATATCGCTTCTTTTACGCTGGAAAAAGTAAAGGATCAATCCGGCAAAAGCCTGGCGGAAGCAAGGAAGATTGTCCGCCGGGGAAAAGAGAAGACGGGATTTCTTTTTTCAGATGACAGTGTGGAAGAAGAAAAATGGTATCGTCTGCGGTTAAGAAAGAACCAGAATTTTTCTATTATTATGAATAATTGTATTAATGGGTACTTAAATATTTCCGTCTGTACTTCGTCAGGAGTTCCGGTGAAAACAGGTTCCCTTAATGTCTATACAGGGACAAAGATATTGAAGACCAGCTCCAAGTGGCAGAAAGGGATTTATTATATTAAAATATCGAAGGATAAGAAATCGCCTGACAGTTCCGGGTATTTCAGCATTCAGGTAAAGAAATAGCGGATACCTGGAATGGCAGAATTGATTTTCTTATGTAAATTTTGGAAAAACTTAAGAAAATTAAGATATTTTTTGAAAAACTTTATTTTATTTTAGCAAGGATGGAAAAAAAGTAAAAAATCTCTTGATTTTCTTTTGGTGGTATATTATAATTGCAGAGAACAAAGGTGTTCTTAAGCGGGGAAGCTGTTTAAGGACACTTTTTTTACGCGAGCAATGAGCCAAGCTGACAAGCTTGCTTGTCAATTTGGCGAATGCCGCGATAACGAGGGAAACTCGCAAAGCGTGTTTCATCTCGTTACGATTTCGGTATGGCTAAGGTTAGAAATAAAGATAGAAAGAAAAGAGGCGGCACAATGAATCAGAATCATTCCAAAGGATTGTATGATCCAAGATTTGAACATGATAACTGTGGTATCGGCGCGATTGTGAATATTAAGGGAAAGAAAACCCACGATACCGTAGAAGGTGCATTGAAGATTGTTGAAAATCTGGAGCATCGTGCAGGAAAGGACGGAGAAGGAAAGACAGGCGACGGCGTCGGAATTTTGCTTCAGATTTCCCATAAGTTCTTTTCCAAGACGGCAAAGGAGCTTGGCATTGAGCTGGGCGGGGAACGGGAATACGGCGTCGGCATGTTCTTTTTTCCACAGGATGAGCTTAAGAAAAACCAGGCCAAGAAGATGTTTGAGATTATTGCGGCAAAGGAAGGGCTGGAGTTTTTAGGCTGGAGGAATGTCCCGACGTTTCCTCAGATTCTGGGGGCGAAGGCTGTGGAATGTATGCCGTGCATTATGCAGTGTTTTATTAAAAAACCGGCTGACTGCGAGAAGGGGCTGGATTTTGACCGGAAGCTGTATGTGGCAAGGCGCGTTTTTGAGCAGAGTAATGAAACGACTTATGTGGTTTCCTTATCCAGCAGGACGATTGTATATAAAGGAATGTTTTTAGTCCATCAGCTCCGCTCCTTTTTCAGCGATTTGCAGGACCCGGATTATGAATCCGCGATTGCGATGGTACATTCCCGTTTTTCTACCAATACGCAGCCAAGCTGGCAGAGGGCGCATCCGAACCGCTTTATTGTCCATAACGGGGAAATCAACACGATTCGGGGAAATGCGGATAAGATGCTGGCGCGTGAGGAAACGATGGAGTCTGAGTATTTAAAAGGACAGCTCCATAAAGTCCTTCCGGTGGTTAATACGCAGGGCTCCGATTCCGCCATGCTGGATAATACGCTGGAATTTCTTGTTATGAGCGGCATGGATCTTCCGCTTGCCGTGATGATTACGATCCCGGAGCCGTGGGCGAATGACAAGGGGATCAGCCAGAAAAAGAAAGATTTTTACCAGTATTATGCGACGATGATGGAGCCGTGGGACGGCCCGGCGTCGATCCTGTTCTGTGACGGCGATATTATGGGGGCTGTCCTGGACCGCAACGGGCTCCGTCCGTCAAGATATTATATTACCAGCGAGGATCAGTTAATTTTGTCTTCCGAAGTAGGCGTTCTGGAAATCCCGCCGGAGAAGATCGTGAAGAAAGACCGCCTGCGTCCGGGCAAAATGCTGCTGGTAGATACGGTGCAGGGCTGTGTGATTGATGATGAGGATTTAAAGGAAAAATATATTTCGAGACAGCCGTATGGAGAATGGCTGGATGCCAATTTAGTAGAATTAAAGGATTTGAAGATCCCGAACCAGAGCGTGGAGGGGATTGCCCCGGAGGAGAGGGCAAAGCTCCAGAAGGCGTTTGGCTATACTTATGAGGAATATAAGACCAATATCCTCCCGATGGCATTGAACGGAGGGGAGCCGATTGCGGCGATGGGCGCTGACTGCCCGCTTCCGGTGCTTTCCAAGCAGCATCCGCCGCTGTTCAGTTATTTCCGCCAGTTGTTTGCCCAGGTAACGAACCCGCCGATTGACGCCATCCGGGAGGAAATTGTCACCTCCACGACGGTGTATATCGGGGAGGACGGCAATATTCTCCAGGAAAAAGCGGAAAACTGCAATGTATTGAAGATTAATAATCCGATCCTTACGAATACCGATCTTCTGAAAATTAAAAATATGAAGGTCGAGGGATTTAAGGTACAGGTGATCCCGATCACCTATTATAAGACGACTTCGTTGGAAAAGGCGATTGACCGCCTGTTTTTGGAGGCAGACAGGGCGTATAAGGACGGCGTGAATGTGCTGATTCTTTCTGACCGGGGCATTGATGAAAACCATGTGGCAATTCCGTCTCTGCTTGCCGTATCCGCCATGCAGCAGCATCTGGTGCGGACGAAGAAGAGAACGAGCGTCGCGATGATTCTGGAGAGCGGCGAGCCGAGGGAAGTCCACCATTTTGCAACGCTGCTGGGCTACGGCGTCTGTGCGGTGAACCCGTATCTGGCGCAGGAGACGATCCATGAGCTGATCGAAGAAAAGATGTTAGATAAGGATTACTATGCGGCGGTCAATGATTATAATAATGCGATTCTCCACGGTATTGTAAAGATTGCTTCCAAGATGGGAATTTCCACGATTCAGTCGTATCAGGGTTCCAAGATCTTTGAGGCGATCGGCGTCAGCAGGGAAGTGATTGATAAGTACTTTACCGACACCGTGAGCAGGATCGGCGGCATTACCTTAAAGGATATTGAAAGGCAGGTGGATGAGCTTCATACTATGGCCTTTGATCCGCTGGGGCTTCAGGCGGATTTGACGCTGAACAGTATCGGGAACCATAAGTTCCGGAGCCATAAGGAGGAGCATCTTTACAATCCGCAGACGATTCATCTGCTCCAGCAGTCCACATGGACGAATAATTATGATATTTTCAAGGAATATACGCACTGTATTGATGAAGAAGAATCCGGCATCAGCTTACGGGGGCTGTTAGATTTTAATTATCCGGAAAAAGGCATTGATATCAGCGAAGTGGAGAGCGTGGACGAAATTGTGAAAAGGTTCAAGACCGGGGCAATGTCCTATGGCTCGATTTCCCAGGAAGCGCATGAGACGCTTGCGATTGCCATGAACCGTCTGGGCGGAAAGTCCAACAGCGGCGAGGGCGGCGAGAGTTTGGAACGCTTGACAGTTGGCGAAGATGGTTTAAATAAATGTTCGGCAATTAAACAGGTGGCGTCCGGGCGTTTCGGTGTGACGTCCCGTTATCTGGTCAGCGCAAAAGAGATCCAGATTAAGATGGCGCAGGGCGCGAAACCGGGTGAAGGCGGCCATCTGCCGGGAAGGAAAGTATATCCGTGGATTGCAAAGACAAGGCATTCCACGCCGGGCGTGAGCTTGATTTCCCCGCCGCCGCACCACGACATTTATTCGATTGAGGATTTGGCGCAGCTTATCTATGATTTAAAAAATGCCAATACGCAGGCAAGGATTTCCGTAAAGCTGGTATCGGAAGCCGGGGTCGGAACGGTCGCAGCCGGGGTTGCCAAAGCGGGAGCAGGCGTGATCTTGATTTCTGGTTATGACGGCGGTACGGGCGCGGCGCCGAGAAGCTCGATCCACAATGCGGGGCTTCCGTGGGAGTTAGGGCTTGCGGAAACGCATCAGACCCTGATGATGAACGGGCTCCGTTCGAAGGTAGTGATTGAGACGGACGGCAAGTTAATGAGCGGGCGTGACGTTGCGATTGCGGCCATGCTGGGCGCGGAGGAATACGGTTTCGCAACGGCTCCGCTGGTAACGATGGGCTGTGTCATGATGCGCGTCTGCAACCTGGATACCTGTCCGGTCGGCGTGGCGACGCAGAATCCGGAGCTCCGCAAGAGGTTTAAAGGAAAGCCGGAATATGTGGAGAATTTCATGCGGTTCATTGCGCAGGAACTCAGGGAATATATGGCAAAGCTTGGCGTCAGGACTGTGAACGAGCTGGTAGGGCGCACCGATTTATTAAAGCTGCGTGATGTGAAAGCTGCCGATAAGGAAAGGGCTTCCCTGGTGGATATGTCAGCGATTTTGAATGCGGACTATAACGATCCGAAGCATAATAAATTCAACCCGAAGCAGGTTTATGATTTTGAGCTCAATAAGACGAAGGATGAGAAGATCTTATTGAAGCAGATGAAAGCGGCGTTATTAAAGGGCGAGAAAAAGGAAATTGAAGTCGAGGTTTCTAATATTGACCGTACCTTTGGAACTATTTTTGGCTCCGAGATTACCCGCATCCATGACGATCGGTTAAATGATGATACTTACAGGGTGCTTTGTCACGGCGCGGGCGGCCAGAGCTTCGGGGCGTTTATTCCGAAAGGGCTTACCCTGGAGCTTGTCGGGGACAGCAACGATTATCTCGGGAAAGGGCTTTCGGGTGGCAAGATTATTGTTTATCCGCCGAAGAACGCAGGCTTTTTGGCAGAGGACAATATCATTGTCGGCAATGTTGCTTTGTACGGCGCGACAAGCGGAAAGGTATTTATCAATGGAATTGCGGGCGAGCGTTTCTGCGTCAGAAATTCCGGTGCAACGGCAGTGGTGGAAGGCGTCGGCGATCACGGCTGTGAATATATGACCGGGGGCCGGGTGGCAATTTTGGGAAATACCGGAAAGAATTTTGCGGCAGGCATGAGCGGCGGAATTGCCTATGTCCTTGACGAGAACAGTGATCTCTATCTGAAATTAAATAAAGAGCTGGTTTCTTCCGAGGCTGTGACGGATAAATATGACGTTTTGGAATTAAAAACCATGATTGAAGAACATGTAGCGGCAACCGGTTCCGCGAAAGGCAGGAAAATCCTGGATAACTTTAAAGATTATCTGCCGAAGTTTAAGAAAATCATTCCTCACGATTACCACAGGATGCTTCAGAAGATTGTGCAGATGGAAGCTAAGGGGCTCAGCAATGAGCAGGCACAGATTGAGGCGTTCTATGCCAATATGAACAGTAAATAAGTGAAGGGAGAGAATTAGTATGGGTAAGCCAACTGGTTTTATGGAATATGAGCGTAAAAATAATCCGGCAGCAGAGTCTTTGGAGCGCATTAAGAATTTTAATGAGTTCCATACCCCGCTTTCCATGAAAGAGAGGAAAACGCAGGGCGCGCGCTGTATGGAGTGCGGCGTGCCGTTCTGCCAGTCAGGGATGATGATCGGCGGCATGGCTTCCGGTTGTCCGCTGAATAACCTGATTCCTGAGTGGAACGATTTATTATATAATGGAAATATGGAGCAGGCACTGAACCGCCTGTTAAAGACCAATAATTTTCCGGAATTTACATGCCGGGTATGCCCTTCTCCGTGTGAGGCGGCATGTACCTGCAACTTAGTGAACCACCCGATTTCCATTAAGGAAAATGAAATGGGCATTATTGAATACGGGTATGAGCAGGGCTATATCAAAGCCAATCCGCCGAAGGTAAGGACGGGAAAGAAAGTGGCGGTCGTCGGCTCCGGGCCTTCGGGCCTTGCGGCGGCGGATCTGTTGAACCGCAGAGGCCATTCCGTCACCGTATTTGAGCGGTTTGACCGCATTGGCGGGCTGTTGATGTACGGAATCCCGAATATGAAGCTCGAAAAGCATATCATTGACCGGAAAATCAATTTGATGAAAGAAGAAGGCGTTGAATTTGTCGTCAATGCCGATGTTGGGAAAAATGTGAAGGCGGCAGAGCTCTTAAAGGATTATGACAGCGTAATCCTTGCGTGCGGCGCTTCCAACCCGAGGAATATTGAGGCGCCGGGAAGGGATGCAAAAGGGATTTATTTCGCCGTTGATTTCCTGCGCAGCGTGACCAAAAGCCTGCTGGATTCCGAACTGAAGGATAAGGCTTATGCAGAGGTAAAGAATAAGCATGTAGTCGTGATCGGGGGCGGCGATACCGGGAATGACTGTGTCGGGACATCGATCCGCCTGGGCGCAAAATCGGTAATCCAACTGGAAATGATGCCGAAGCCGCCGGAAGAAAGGCTTCCGAACAATCCATGGCCGGAGTGGCCGAAGGTGCTGAAAACCGATTACGGCCAGGAAGAAGCCATCGCTGTCTTTGGAAAAGACCCGCGTATTTACCAGACGACGGTAAAAGAATTTAAAAAGGATAAAAACGGTAATCTGAATAAGCTGGTGACCGTGAAGCTGGAAGGAAAGAAGGACGAAAAAACCGGAAGGATGATGATGGTGCCGGTGGCAGGTTCCGAAAAAGAAATTCCGGCAGACGTTGTTTTGATTGCCGCAGGTTTCCTGGGGACGCAGGATTATGTCGCAAAAGAATTTAATGTGAAGCTCAATCAGCGCACCAATGTGGAAACAGCGCCGGACGATCATCAGACCAGTCAGAAAAATGTCTTTACCGCCGGGGATATGCACATCGGGCAGTCCCTTGTCGTGCGTGCCATCCATGAAGGACGCGAAGCCGCAAAACAGGTAGATGAACATTTAATGGGATATACGAATATTGTATAGTATGACCCGCCGCAGTTTGGGCAAAAGCTGCGGCGGGCTTATTTGGTTTAAGCTGTCAGCTGTACTCACTTTTGATAAGCCTTTTCAGGGAACAGTTCAGCCAATAATTTTTCTCTGTAATCCCTATCCTGGGAGGCTCTTTTCAAATCTTCCAGCCTGCCGGTATCTAAAAGTATGTTATTCATGGTGATAATACGTTCCTCCCCCTGAATCTTACCTCTGGCCTCGCCTCTGGATTCAATTTCATCAAGAACAGAACACATGGTATTCACCTCCTCTTTGGAACTATCCCACACTTCTTTAAACCTGATATCATCTGTCATAACGGTAAATAATTCTAAAACCTCATGAACATGGCGGATATTTTCTCTGCTGCCTGTGTACGATCCTGTTTTCTTCATTTGAACAAGATAATCGACAACAAATTTAAAATCGCTCTGGAATTTCTTAACTGTCTCGTCCGGCAGGAATGCAAGCTCGAATAAATTCACTTTATAATCATTTACAAATGGCTTTAACTTTTCTGGAATATTAATGCAGTCACATAAATGCAATGATTTATCCCAGCGTTTCTCATACCCGAAATAAAGAACTAATGTAATAACCGGGCAAAGAGGCCTCTTTACCTCTACTTTTTTCTTTTCCTTCGTTTCTTCATCAATAACTTCGTTATATTCTTTAATTAACTGTCTGCGGTACTCTGCTCCGTCATATCCAAAGCACCTTACCGGAATGTTTTCATCAATCTTTGTCTGGTTCTCCATTCCAAAAAACGCAATGCGGATACTATTATTGTTCCAATATTTTAAGGCATCCCGTTCCATTTCATGAATTTTACCAAGATCTGCTTTATAATGGTATCTTGCAACGGCATCCTCCAAAGAATCTTCTTTTACTATTTGTTCGCCGTGAAATAAAAGTACATTGACAATGTCGGCAAAGACATCATTGTAAGCTTCCAAAGTCTTTTCTGCCACATCTTTTCCTGCCATAGCAATACCTCCTGTATTCAGTATACTCATTATAAATACTTGTGTCAATATTAATTTGCTGCTGTTACACTTCAGGCAGTTGTTCTTTTTATGTTCTTGAAATTCCCCCTGAGATAAAGTATAATAAGATAGCTTGATTTTCTTGAAAAATCGGTCAGGGCATGACGCAGATGGGGAAAGGAATATGGACAGTGTATGCAGATATTATTGTGGATATTTCGCTGGAAAAGTTAGATAAGACCTATCAGTATCGGATTCCGGAAGATCTGGAAAAGGAAGCGGTCATAGGTGCGCGCGCGCTGGTTTCGTTTGGAAAGGGCAGCAGGGAGATAACGGGGTATATCCTTGATTTGTCTTTAGAGCCGAAGCTTGCGCCGGAAAAGATAAAGCCGATTAAGAAGATTCTCTCCGGTCAGACCATTATAGAAAGCGAGCTGATCCGCCTGGCATGGTGGATACGGGATACTTACGGCTCTACGATGAATGAAGCATTGAAAACGGTGCTTCCGGTGAAGCAGGCGGTGCAGGCGAAGGAGAAGAAGAGCGTAAGCTTGGCTGTTTCCAGGGAGGAAGCTTTGACGCTGCTTGCAGAGTTTGAGCGGAAAAAGAACCGGGCAAGGGTAAGGCTGTTAACGGAGCTTCTGGAAGAAGGCACGATGGATTATCGGTTCCTGACACAGAAGTTTGCCATTTCCCCGCAGACGGTCAAAGGGCTGGCGGACAGGCGGATTGTTCATATAGAAAAAGAAACCGTTTACCGGAATCCGGTTGCCAAAGAGGTTCCGGGAAAGGAAAAAGCGATTTGTTTAAATGAAGAGCAGCGGCGTGCCGCAGAGACAATTATTGACAATATGAACAGAGGGATTCCCGGGACCTATTTATTATTTGGCGTCACCGGGAGCGGCAAGACCGAGGTTTATCTCTCGGTGATAGAACAGGTGATTGCATCCGGAAAACAGGTGATTATGCTGATTCCGGAGATTGCGCTTACTTACCAGACGGTGAAGCGGTTTTACCATCGGTTCGGGGACAGGATTTCTATTTTAAATTCCAAAATGTCCAAAGGGGAGCGGTATGATCAGTATGTAAGGGCCAGGCAGGGCGAGATTGACGTTATGATCGGGCCAAGATCTGCGCTGTTTACGCCGTTTACGCGTCTGGGGCTGATTATTATGGATGAAGAGCACGAGGGCTCATATAAAAGCGAGCAAGTGCCGAAATATCATGCAAGGGAGACAGCGGTTGAAAGGGCGGGATATTGCGGGGCGAGCGTCCTGTTGGGTTCGGCGACGCCTTCCGCAGAAAGCTATTACCGTGCAAAACAGGGAGAATATACCCTGCTGACGCTTACGAAACGGGCGGGGGCCGCACAGCTTCCGAAGGTTTATGTGGAGGATTTAAGAGAAGAGTTAAAGGCAAAGAATTATTCGATTTTCAGCAGGCGTTTGAAAGCGCTGATAGAGGACCGTTTAAAAAAACGGGAACAGATTATGCTGTTTTTAAACCGGCGCGGATATGCGGGGTTTGTGTCGTGCCGGGAATGCGGCCATGTCATGAAATGCCCGCACTGTGATATTTCCTTAAAATATCACCAGATCGGCTATGTCAAAGGGCAGGGAAAGCTGGTCTGCCATTATTGTGGGTATGAAATGCCGATGGTGGATACCTGCCCGGAATGCGGTTCAAAGTATATCGGTACCTTCGGCATTGGGACGCAGCAGGCGGAGGAAATGGTGAGGAAGGCTTTTCCGGGGGCGGTGACGCTTCGGATGGATACGGATACCACTTCAGGAAAAGATAAGCATGAGCAGATCCTGGCGGCATTTGCGGGGCATGAGGCGGATATTTTGATTGGGACGCAGATGATTGTGAAAGGCCATGATTTCCCGGAGGTAACCTTAGTCGGGGTTTTAGCGGCGGATTTATCCATGTATGCGGATGATTACCGTTCCGGGGAGCGTACCTTCCAGCTTCTCTGCCAGGCGGCGGGAAGGGCGGGAAGAGGGACAAGGGCAGGCGAGGTCGTGATCCAGACCTACCATCCGGAGGAATACTGTATTGCGGCGGCAGCTTCCCAGGATTACATAAGCTTTATCCGTCAGGAATTGTCTTACCGGGAGCTGATGGGATATCCGCCTGTATCGTCGCTTATAGCGCTTTTAGTGATGTCGGAGGTGGAAAGATATGCCGTTTCCTTTGCCTCGTTCCTGGCGGACTTTGTCAGAAAATCCTGTTCGGAACAAGAAGGGGTTTCCTGCCTGGGGCCTTCCCCGGCGGTTTTGTCAAAGGCGAACGATATTTACCGCCAGGTGGTTTATGTGAAGGGGAAAAAAGAAACGTTAACATGGGTAAAGCAGAAATTGGAACAGGCAATCCGTGCCGCCGGGAGAAAAGAAGTAACCGTGCAGTTTGATTTCGATCCGATCAACAGTTATTAATTTACAGTAACAGTTCAGCCATGCGGCAAAAATAGGAAAATGGAACCGTCGAGTTTACTCGTAAGGGACATTTTCACTATTTTTGACATATGGCGTTCTGCCATAAGCGAGATTTTAGCCGCTTTAGCGGCGAAACAGGCTGCAAAGCAGCCAAATCGAGCTGATGGCTGAACTGTTACAATTTACAATAAAAAGGCAAAGGTTTCTGTCAGCTTTTGGCATGGAAATGAAAAAATAAATTTCAGGGAAGGAGAAATGCCGGAGATATTTTGGCATGATATGGCAATGGGTATTAGAAAAATCAGGGTGATGGGAGATCCTGTCCTCGAAAAAGTATGCAAAGAAGTAAAAGAAGTGAATCTGCGCACAAAAATCTTGATAGGAGATATGCTGGAAACGATGTATGACGCTTCCGGCGTCGGGCTTGCCGCCCCGCAGGTAGGGATCTTAAAAAGAATTGTTGTGATCGATGTATCGCAGGAGGGAGATCAGCCCATCATATTAATTAACCCGGAAATCCTGGAGACGGACGGGGAACAGACCGGATTTGAGGGCTGCCTGAGCGTTCCGGGCAAGAGCGGGAAGGTGACAAGGCCGAATCATGTGAAGGTGCGGGCGCTCAATGAGAAGATGGAAGAAATTGTGGTGGAAGGGGAAGAGCTCCTTGCCAGGGCGCTGATGCATGAAATCGAGCATCTGGACGGGCATTTGTATGTGGAAAAGGTGGAAGGACGCTTGTATGACAATTCAGAGCTGGAAGACGAGGAAGAGGAATAAGACGAGGAGGGCTGAATATGAGAGCGGTTTTTATGGGAACTCCGGAGTTTGCCGTCCCGGTGCTGAAATCAATGGCATCGGCAGGGCATGAGATCTGCGCCGCCGTGACCCAGCCGGATAAGCCAAAGGGCAGGGGAAAGGCCATGCAGCCCACGCCAGTCAAGGAATGCGCCATAGAGCTTGGCATTCCGGTATTCCAGCCGACAAAGGTAAGGGAAGAAGCCTTTGTGGAAAAGCTGAGGGAGCTTTCGCCGGAAGTGATTGTGGTAGCTGCGTTTGGGCAGATTCTCCCACAGGAGGTTTTAGATATTCCGAAGTACGGCTGTATCAATGTACACGCTTCCCTGCTTCCAAGATGGAGGGGCGCGGCGCCGATTCAGTGGGCTGTGATTAGCGGGGATAAGGAAAGCGGCGTTACGATTATGCAGATGGATGCCGGGCTGGACACGGGGGATATGCTGTTAAAAGAGGCGGTAAGCCTTGAGGAAAAGGAAACCGGGGGAAGCCTCCATGACAGGCTCTCCGAAATAGGGGCGAAGCTTTTAGTGCAGGCATTAGAAGGCCTGGAAAAGGGGACGCTGGTTCCGGAAAAACAGGACGGGACAAAATCCTGTTATGCCAAAATGCTTACCAAACAGCTCGGAGAGATTGATTTTACCCGGTCGGCAGAGAAAATTGAACGCCTGATCCGCGGCCTGAATCCGTGGCCGAGCGCATATACGCACTGGAATGGGAAGACTTTAAAAATCTGGGAAGCGAAGGCGCTTCCGGAAACAGGGACAACAGGGGAGACGGGCGAAGCCGGAACGATAACAGAAGTAACGAAGGACTGTTTTTTCATCCAGACGGGAAAAGGAATCCTTGCGGCAGGGCAGGTGCAGTTAGAAGGGAAAAAAAGAATGGATGCTTCTGATTTTTTAAGGGGATGTCCATTGAAAAAAGGGGAAATATTAAGATAAACGGTAAATTTAGAAAGAAGGGTGTTTATGCCATACGGGTATTATTTTGATCCAACCTATATTCTGGTGTTAATTGGCGTCGTGCTGTCGCTTTTGGCGTCGGCAGGAGTAAAAACCACCTTTGCCAGATATTCCGGTGTCCGCAGCATGTCGGGGCTTACCGGGCGGGATGCGGCGGAAAAGATTCTCCATATGCAGGGAATTTATGATGTCAGGATTGAGCATATTTCCGGAAATCTGACGGATCATTACGATCCTTCGGCGAAGGTGTTAAGGCTTTCCGATCCGGTCTATGGAAAGACTTCCGTGGCGGCGATCGGAGTAGCGGCGCATGAGTGCGGCCATGCCGTCCAGCATGCGAAAGGATATGCTCCGCTGTCGATCCGTTCGAGCCTCGTTCCTGCCGCTAATTTTGGTTCTGCAATTTCATGGCCTTTGATTGTGCTCGGGCTTTTCCTGGGCGGCGGCTCCTCTGTTTTGGTGACTATCGGGATTCTTGCCTTTACTCTGGCGGTCTTGTTTCAAATCGTGACGCTTCCTGTTGAATTTAACGCCTCTGCGCGCGCCGTCCGGATTCTGGAGGGCAGCGGGATGCTGGCCGGGGAGGAAATCAAAGGAACGAAGAAAGTATTAAAGGCGGCGGCGCTTACTTATGTAGCAGGCGCGGCGGGGGCGATTTTACAGCTATTGCGCCTGATTTTAATTGCAAAAAGCAATGACAGAGATTAAATTAACTGCAATATATTAAAAGATTAATTCATGTTTGGAAAGGAAGCAGATGAAAAATACAGCGGATCACGTTCGGATGATGGCGCTGGAGCTGGTCATGGAGATTATGGAGCAGGGCATGTATTCCAGCAGGGTTTTGAATGATACGCTTTCTGCCTGCCAGTTTATGGAAAAGCAGGACAGGGCGTTCCTTACAAGGCTTGTCCAGGGGACAGTGGAGCGCTGCCTGGAGCTGGATTACCTTTTAGATCAGATTTCCAGCGTAAAGGTTAAAAAAATGAAGCCGGTGATCCGGAATATTCTGCGGATTTCGGCGTATCAGATTTTATATATGGAGCAGGTTCCTGACAGCGCCGCCTGTAATGAGGCGGGAAAGCTTGCAGGGAAAAAGGGCTTTCACGGGCTCAAGGGCTTTGTAAACGGCGTGTTAAGGACGCTTGCCAGAAAGAAGGGGGAGCTTTCCTATCCCGATCCGTCGGATACGGCGCTTTATTTAAGCGTCCGTTATTCCACCCCGGAGTGGCTGATCAGAAAATGGCTGGAAGCCTACGGGCAGGAAAAGACGGAAACAATGCTGGGTTCCCAGTATGGAGAGCGGACGACAAGCATAAGGAGAAGAAAGGGGATTCCGGAAGAGGAGTTTCTTGACAGCCTCCGGAAGGAATGTAGGATAGAGCCCGGCGCCTATCTTCCGTATGCCTATCAGATTTCAGGGTATGATTTTCTGGAAAGGCTTGCCGCTTTTCAAAAGGGCTGGTTCCAGGTACAGGATGTGAGCTCCATGCTGGCGGTTCTTGCCGCAGGAATCAAAAAGGGGATGCTGGTGTTGGATGTCTGCGCGGCGCCGGGAGGAAAGAGCCTGTTTGCCGCCGATCTTATGGAAGGGACGGGAAAGGTCCTTGCAAGGGATTTGACGGAGCAGAAAACGGAAAAAATCAGGGAAAATCTGGAACGGTTTTCTTATGAAAATATAGAAATCTCCTGCCATGATGCGCTTGTTTTGGACAAAGATATGATTGGAAAGGCAGATGTCGTGATTGCCGATCTGCCTTGTTCGGGTCTTGGGACAAGGCATAAAAATGATATTAAGTACCGCATGACAGAGGAAACGATCAAAGAGCTTGCGAAGCTCCAGAAAGAGATTCTCTCGGCAGTCTGGCAGTATGTCCGGCCGGGCGGCGTGCTGATATTCAGCACCTGCACCGTAAGCGCATTGGAAAACGAGGGCGGACGGGACTGGATTCTTAAAAATACGCCTCTGTGCGCCGACAGCCTGGTTCCGTATCTGCCGGAA
This sequence comes from uncultured Lachnospiraceae bacterium, assembly GCA_947629585.1. Lineage (GTDB taxonomy): Bacteria > Bacillota > Clostridia > Lachnospirales > Lachnospiraceae > MGBC100174. The sequence continues at coordinate 51,920 of CANREH010000003.1, forward strand.
GAATTTGCCGATCGCCCTTCGGTAAAAGAAGGTTATTTACAGCTTCTTCAGGGAGTTGATAAAACCGATGGATTTTTTATATCACGCTTTACAAGGTTGGAGGAAAGGCAGTAAGCATGGAGAAAAAGGATATAAAAAACATTGCCCTGCCGGAGCTGGAAAAGGAAATGGAAGCCCTGGGGGAAAAGAAGTTCCGGGCAAAGCAGCTTTATGAATGGATTCATAAAAAGCTTGCGATGGAATTTGAGGAGATGACCAGCCTTTCCAGACCGCTCAGGGAAAGGCTAGAGGCACAATACCGCCTGGAACAGGTAAAATGCCTGGAAACGCTGGTTTCTAAGGATCGCAGCACAGTGAAATATTTATTTCTTTTGCCGTCTGATCAGGAAACAGGAAATGGAAATGTGATAGAAAGTGTTTTGATGAAATACCGTCATGGGAACAGCGTCTGTATTTCTTCCCAGGCGGGGTGCCGGATGGGCTGTAAGTTCCGCCACGGGACGGACGCTTCCATCCAAAAATTCAAATTGGTACTTGAAAAAGAACATATCAATGTTACTATTAGAAGGGAAATGGGAACAGATATCAATGCTGCCTGTGGACAGCTAAGAAAGAGTTACATGGAGAAGCAGAAAGGATAGGCAACAAAGGAGGGAAAGCATGAGATCCTGTTCAAAAACAGATGTCGGAAGGAAAAGGAAGGTCAATCAGGACAGTGTTTACCGCACGGATCAGCCGATTGGCAGCCTCCCCAACCTGTATATTGTAGCGGACGGCATGGGAGGGCATAATGCGGGCGATTATGCTTCCAGGACATGCGTGGAGGTATTGTCGGAGAGTGTGCGGTCTTCCAGGATTTTAACGCCGATCGGCGTACTGCAGGAAGCGATTCAGAAGGCGAATGAAGCAATTTACAGCCAGGGCATGAAAGATCCTGCCCTGGAAGGCATGGGGACGACGATGGTAGTGGCGACGGTATTAGACCATGTCATGTACCTTGCCAATATCGGCGATTCCAGGCTGTATTTGTTAAATTCCGGCACAATCCGCCAGGTAACGGAGGATCATTCCTTAGTGGAAGAGATGGTGCAGAGCGGCGAGCTCCGGAAAGAGGAGGCAAGGCTGCATCCCCATAAAAATATCATTACCAGGGCATTGGGAACCTCGCGCCAGGTGACTGCCGATTTTTTTGAAGTTACCCTGAAAAAAGAGGATATTGTGCTGATGTGTACGGACGGCCTCAGCAATATGTTGGAGGATGAGGAAATTTTACAGATTGTCAATGACTATTCCGAGAGCCTGATGGCAACGGCGGCAAAGCTGGTAGAAGAGGCAAATGAGCATGGCGGAAAAGACAATATCGGCATTGTGTTAATGCGGTTATAGGGTTTCCGTAAAAATGGAGAAAGGAATTTCAGGTGCAGGACTATGGTAAAACCGGGAATGTTTATCAGTGACAGGTACGAAATTATTGATAAAGTCGGAACCGGCGGTACAGCGGATGTATTTAAGGCGCGCTGCCACCGCCTGAACCGTTTTGTCGCAATTAAGATACTGAAGGCTGAATACAGCGACGATAAGAATTTTGTGGAAAAGTTCCGCGCGGAGGCGCAGTCGGCAGCAGGGCTTTCCCATATGAATATTGTCAATGTCTACGACGTTGGCGAGGACAATGGGCTTTATTATATTGTCATGGAGTTGGTGGAAGGGATTACCCTGAAAACATTTATCGAACGGAAAGGGAAGCTTGCCGTCAAGGAGGCGCTGGCGATTGCCATCCAGATTGCGCAGGGAATGGAGGCGGCGCATGAGAACCACATTATCCACAGGGATATCAAGCCGCAGAATATTATTATTTCCAAAGACGGGAAAGTAAAGGTAACGGATTTCGGTATTGCGAAGGCGGCGTCTTCCAATACGATTACAAGCAGCGCTATGGGCTCTGTCCACTATATTTCCCCGGAACAGGCAAGGGGCGGTTACAGCGACGAGCGGAGCGACATTTATTCGTTTGGCATCACCTTATATGAAATGCTTGCGGGCACTGTGCCGTATACGGGGGAGAATACGGTTTCGGTCGCGCTGCTGCATATCCAGGGGGAAGCGGAGCCTTTACATACCATTGTGCCGGGGATTCCGGTGTCGGCAGAGCATATCGTGGAGAAATGTATGGAGAAAAAGCCGGAGTACCGTTACCAGTCGGCTTCGGAGCTTATCCGGGATTTAAAAAAGGCGATCACGAGCCCGGAAGAGGACTTTGTGAACAGGCAGGGGAAAAATGTACACAATTCCCCGACGATCAATATTTCCGACAGCGAGGTCGAACAGATCCGGAACGCGAAGAAGCTGCCGCAGGATCAGGAAGGGCAGCAGGAAAAGGAAGCGCAGGAAGAGCCGGGAAAGGAAAATCAGGCAATGCAGCAGAAGAAAGAGGTTAAAGATCCTGCCGAAGAACAAAACAGGCTTAACAACCTTTCCAGCGGCGGAAAGCAGAATGTTAAGAATCGTGCAAAGCAGGAAGAAAAAGAGGACGAATGGGAAGAAGAGGATGAGATTGAGCCGAGGCTTAAGAAGGTCATGTTAATTGTCGGCATTGTGACAGCCGTAATTTTCCTGATTGTCATCATTGTGATTGTGGCAAAGATTACGGGGATTTTCCACCGGACGACGGAAACCCCGGACGATACCCGGCAGGAAAATACCATAGGTTCTGACGAGACGGATCTTCCGGAGGATTCTGATGAGCAGGAGGATGAAAATCAGGGAGAAGAAGAAGAGCTCCCGCTGGTTCCTGACGTTTTGAATTTAGAGGAAGAGGATGCCACGGAGATTCTTACGGAAAAGGGCTATCTGACGGAGACAGAAGAGGATTATTCGGATACCGTAGAGGCAGGATATGTCTTTGATCAGTTCCCGGAGGCGAACGAGGAGCTTGCCGAAGGCGAGACGGTCACAATTTATGTAAGCTTGGGAGAAGAGGAGGAAAAAAGAGATACCGTAACATTGGATAACCTTGCGGGGAAAACGGAGGAAGAGGCGACGGCTTACCTGGAGCAGAACGGGCTTGGCAAGCAGACCACAAGTAAGTACAGCGATTCCGTGACGGCAGGGTATGTTATCAGCACTTCGCCGGAATCTGGGACGGAAGTGGAGAAGGGAAGCCAGGTGACGTTGATTATCAGCGCAGGGCCGGAGCAGACCATGAAGGAAGTGCCGAAAATCACCGATATGACGGAACAGGAAGCAAAGGACACGTTGACGGAAGCCGGGCTCACAGAAGGAGAAATCAGCTATGTATATTCCGATTCCTATGAGGAAGGCACTGTCATGGCGCAGGATGTGAAGGCAGGGAAAGAGGTTGCGGAAGGCACAGAGATCGGGTTTACGGTAAGCAAAGGAAAGAAAGAGGAGGAGCCGGATGCCGGAGAAGAGCCGGACGAGGAAAAGACCTATTATTATGCGGATTATTATATCGGCGTTGAAAATTCCCCGCTGGATGATGAGGAAGAAGGGGAGATTAAGCTGGTTCTCACGCAGGACGGGGTGGAGACGGTATTGTATGACCAGACGATCACAGGGGATGATTTCCCTCTGACGAATACGGTCAGAAGCACCAGCGGGAGCGACGGGAAAATCAATATGTACCTGGACGGGAGCGATACCGGTTTCCAGACGTCCGTAACGTTTAAAGAAGGGGACTAGGCATGGCAGAAAAACTGGAAGGGACGATTGTAAAGGGAATCGGGGGATTTTATTATGTAGATGTCCCGGGAGCAGGGCTGTATGAATGCCGTGCAAGGGGGCTGTTCCGCAGCCAGAAACGAAAGCCGCTGGTGGGGGATCATGTGATTTTGGAAACGGAGGGCAGGGAATCCTTAAACGGGTATGTGACGGAGATCCTTCCCCGCAAAAATTCCCTGATCCGCCCGCTTGCCGCCAATATTGACCAGGCGCTGGTTATTTTCGCGGCGGCGCAGCCCGCCCCTAATTTTAACCTGCTGGACCGTTTTACCGTGATGATGGAGAGCAAGGGGATTGAGCTTTTGCTTTGCTTTAATAAGGAAGATTTAATAGGGGAAGAAAAGAAAGAAGCGATTCGAAAGATTTACAGGGCTTCCGGTTTCCGGCTTTCTTTTGCCAGTGCGAAAAACCAAAAAGGAGTAGAAGAATTAAAGGAAGCCCTGAAAAATAAGACGACCGTGCTGGCGGGGCCGTCGGGCGTCGGCAAATCGACGACGGTAAACCTGCTGGTACCCTGCGCCAATATGGAAACAGGGCAGATCAGCGGAAAGATTGAGCGCGGCAGGCATACCACGCGCCATAGTGAGATGTTTCCTGTGGGGGAAAATGGTTATATCCTGGATACGCCGGGCTTCAGCACTTTTTATTTAGAAGAGACAGAGCCGGAAAATCTGCGCTTTTATTTCCCGGAGCTTAAGAGGGAAGAGGGAAAGTGCCGTTTCCAGGGCTGTCTGCATTTAAAAGAGCCGGGCTGCCGGGTCAAGGAGCTTGTGGAGAAGGGGTTTATCAGCAGGGAGCGTTACCGGAATTACGGGCTTTTGCTGGAGGAGTTAAAACAGAAAAAAAAGTATTAGGGGAAGGAAGGTGCTGCAATGTATAAGCTATCACCATCAATTTTGTCGGCGGATTTTTCCCGCCTCGGGGAACAGGTACTGCAGTTGAAAGAAGGGGGCGCGGCCTATGTCCATATCGACGTCATGGACGGGATGTTTGTGCCGAATTTATCGTTTGGCTTTCCTGTCATCGAGTCGATCCGGGGGCTTACGGATCAGGTATTCGATGTGCATTTGATGATCGAGGAGCCGATACGCTATGTGCAGGATTTTAAGAAAATCGGGGCGGATATCCTGACGGTTCATGCGGAGGCCTGCAAGCATCTGCACAGGACGATCCTGGCGGTCAGGGAAGCAGGGATGAAAGCGGGAGTTGCCTTAAATCCGGCGACACCGGTGTCGGTGCTGGAGCATGTGGCGGAGCTTTTGGATCTTGTGCTTGTCATGAGCGTAAATCCGGGCTATGGGGGCCAGAAGTTCATTAACCAGAGCAAGAAAAAGATCCGGTCTTTGAAAAAGATGCGGAAAGAACATAATTACCGCTATGAAATTGAAGTAGACGGCGGTGTTTCCTTTGAGAATGCGGTGATGCTGCAGGAGGCAGGGGTGGATGTTTTTGTAGCGGGAACGCAGGTGTTTAAAGGGGACATTGTGGCAAATATTAAAAAATTTGACGAAATCCTTTCGGCAAAGCAGGAGTAGGATATGAGCAGGGCCATTATTTTAAGCGGAGGGGAAATAGATACCGGGTTTTTAAAGAAGCAGGCATTTGGCAGGGAAGATAGGATCATCTGCGCTGACCGGGGGCTTTTCGCGGCGGACAGGCTTTCCCTGGCGCCGGATCTGATCGTCGGGGACTTTGATTCCGTCGATCCGGCTGTGATGGCAAAATATAAGGAGGCAGGGGTAAAGATTCTTAGCTTCCCGCCGGAAAAAGATGATACCGACACGGAGCTTGCGCTTCATATGGCAATGGAAAAAGCTCCGGAGGAGATATGGATTTATGGCGGGTCCGGCACAAGGCTTGACCATACGCTTGCCAATATCGGCCTGTTAAAGCAGCCGATGGAGCGGGGAATCCGGGCTTATCTGTGCGATGAAAGAAACCGGATCTGCATGATACGGGGCAGTTACAGCATTAAAAAAGCAGAACAGTTCGGGACATACATTTCCCTCCTTCCTTTCGGCGGGGATGCGAAGGGAGTTACGTTAAGAGGCTTTCAATATCCTTTGGAAAATGCCGTGATAGCGGCGGGCAGCAGTCTTGGCGTCAGCAATGAGCTTATTTCAGAGGAAGGAATCATTGAAGTAAAGGAAGGCATACTTTTGGTTATGGAGAGCAGGGATTAGAACAGCAGGCAGGAAATGAGGTGGTATTTTGTATTATCCGGATGAAATTGTGGAGGAAGTCCGAAGGCAGAATAATATTGTTGACGTTATTTCCGGCTATGTGCGGCTGACAAGAAGGGGAAGCTCCTATATAGGGCTGTGCCCGTTCCATAATGAAAAAACGCCGTCCTTTTCCGTCAGTGAAAGCAAGCAGATTTTTAAGTGCTTCGGCTGCGGAGAAAGCGGCAATGTGGTCACATTTTTGATGAAATATGAGAATTATTCGTTTCCGGAAGCGGTAAAGGCGCTTGCCGACAGGGCGGGCATTGCGCTGCCGGAACAGGATTATTCCGAAGAACAAAGGCGCAGGGCCAACCGCCGCAGTCAGCTTCTTGAAATCAACCGGCAGGCTGCGCTCTATTTTTTTTCCAGATTGAAAACAGAGCACGGGAAAAATGCGTACCGTTATTTTGCCCTGGAACGGCGCCTGACAAACGAAACGATTGTAAAATTCGGGCTTGGATATTCCGATTATTCCGATGGGTACAGCGACGATCTGTACCGCCATTTAAAAGGAATGGGGTATTCCGACGAGCTGCTGAAGAATTCCGGGCTGATTGTGATGAAAAACGGCAGGGTGCAGGACAAGTTCTGGAACCGTGCCATGTTCCCGATTTTGGATGTCAATCGGAAGGTCATCGGCTTCGGAGGGCGTGTCATGGGGGACGGCAAGCCGAAATATATGAATTCGCCGGATACGGAGGTATTTGACAAGAGCCGGAATTTATTTGGCCTGTACCTTGCCAAAGGGACGAAACGCCCGAACCTGATTCTCTGCGAGGGCTATATGGATGTCATTGCCATGCACCAAGCGGGTTTTGACAATGCGGTGGCGTCTCTCGGGACGGCGCTGACAGAGGCGCAGACGGGGCTGTTAAAGCGTTATACAAAGGAAATCCTGCTGATTTATGACAGTGACGCTGCCGGGGTCAAGGCGGCGCTGCGCGCTGTGCCGATGTTAAAAAAAGCCGGGTTACACGCAAAAGTAGTGCGCCTTTCCCCTTATAAAGATCCGGATGAGTTCCTTAAGGCCAAAGGACCGGAAGAGTTTGAAAAGCGGCTTTTAGAGGCGCAGAACAGCTTTTATTTCCAGGCGGAGGTATTAAAGCAGGATTTTGATTTTTCCGATCCTGCGCAGAAGACAGAGTTTTACCATGAAATTGCCAGATTATTGTGTAAATTTGAAGATGAAATTGAACGGAACGTCTATATGGAAGCGGCGGCTGAAGAATACGGGGTGGATTATAGGCAGTTAAGGGAGCTTGTCAACCGCTACGGGCTGCAGGAACTGAGGGAAAACGAATACCGGGAGGCGGCTAAGAAGATCCGGGAGGAGCGGCAGAACTTAAACCGGGGAGCGGGAAATAGAAAACAAACGGAGACGGGTGTTGAAAAAGCGCAGAAAATGCTCTTGACATGGTTCGCAGTTGATCCGATATTAATAAAGAAGCTGTCTCATGTCATAACCCTGTCTGATTTTAAATCGGAATTTTACCATGAGGCGGCGGAGATTATGTATGCGCAGTTTGGAAAAAGCGGGACCGTGGAGCCTGCCGCCGTGATCAGCCATTTTGAAGAAGCAGAGGATCAGAAAAGGGCTGCCGATATTTTTTATGAAAATACGCTTGCCGCTCTTTCCATTCAGGAAAAGGAAAAGGCGCTGAAGGAAATTGTAAGGAAAATTCGGGAATACAGCCTATCCTATGACGCGGAGCATACGACAGACTTGGCGGCGCTGCAAAGGATTTTTCAGGAAAAGGAAGCGTTGAGAAAGCTGGATCTGAAGCTTTCCGTATGAGGAGGAATAGATTAAAACAAAATCAGATATACTATGTCATGGATTTATCGTAGTAAAAATCTATGGGTGGGAAAGAGGAAGTATGAAATTTGTGACTGTGCGCTGCTTGCCGCAAATTCCCGGATTACAGCGGCGCAGAAATGAGGGAACCTCTATGAAAGATAACAGCAGGGAAGAATGGAAACAGAAATGTAAGGAACTGCTAAAAAAGGCAAAGGAAAATAAGGACGCCTTGGAATATTCGGAAGTGCAGGCGTATTTTGAAGGAGAAGGGCTGAAGCTGTCAGAAAAGCAGCTTCATCAAATCTGCCTTTTGCTGGAATCGCAGGGGGTTGACGTCGTCCGCCTGGATGATCCGGAAGAGCTTTCCATTGAGCTTGAGGAAGAGGAAACAGAGGACAGTGAGCAGGCGGATACCGAGTATAACAGCGATCCGGTGCGTTTATACTTAAGGGAAATCGGGAAGGTCCCGCTTCTTAACTGGGAGCAGGAGCAGGAGCTTGCCAAACGTGTCATGGAAGGGGACGAACAGGCGAAAAGGGAGCTTGCAGAGGCAAACCTGCGCCTTGTTGTGAATGTGGCGAAAAAATATTCCGGGCACGGTATGCTGCTCCTTGATCTGATCCAGGAGGGAAATTTAGGACTGATGAAGGCAGTCGAAAAATTTGATTACCGGAAGGGCTATAAATTCAGCACCTACGCTACCTGGTGGATACGCCAGTCCATTACCCGCGCAATCGCCGATCAGTCCAGGACAATCCGCATCCCTGTGCATATGGTGGAAAGCATTAACCGGATGAGGCGTTTGGAGCGGGAATATATCCAGACCTATGACAAAGAGCCGGAGGAAAAAGAACTTGCCAAAATGATGAAGCTGCCACTGGAAAAGGTGCAGGAGCTCAAAAAAATCGCGCAGGAGCCGGTATCCTTAGAAAAGCCGGTGGGGGAAGAAGAGGACAGCTATCTGATGGATTATGTCCGGGATGAAAAGATTCTGGAGCCGGAAGAAGCGGTCAGCAACATGATGCTCCATAAAAATTTAATGGAGGCGATCAGCCAGATTGACGAGCGCAAAGGGCGGGTCTTAATCCGCCGTTACGGGTTAGAGGACGGGAAGACCCGCACGCTTCAGGAAGTCGGGGAAGAGATGAATGTTACCAGGGAGAGAATCCGCCAGATGGAAGACGACGCCCTGCGTTATTTAAAACATCCGAACCACAGCAAAAAGCTGAAGGATTTTTTGAATTAAAACAAGATCAGGAGCAAAGGAGAGGAGAGCCTGTTTATGGTAACACTGTCCCGCCGCCTTCTGGCATCGGCATCGTTTGTTTCTAAAGGAGCCAGAGTGGCAGATATCGGCTGTGACCATGCCTACACTTCCATTTATCTTATGCAGCAGGGAATTGCGGGTTCCTGCATTGCTATGGATGTGAGAGAAGGACCTTTGTCAAAGGCGAGAGAAAATATCCGCCGTTATTCGCTGGAAGATAAAATAGAGACGAGGCTTTCTGACGGGCTTTGTAAGCTTTCTATAGGAGAAGCGGATACCATCCTGATTTCCGGCATGGGAGGGCTGTTAATACAGAAAATCCTTGCCGGAAAGCCGGAGGTCACAAAAAGCGTGGAGGAATTGATTTTGCAGCCGCAGTCGGAACAGGATCTGGTACGGCGGTTTCTCCATCAGGCAAGGTTTATAATAAAAGAGGAAACCATGCTTTGTGAGGATGGAAAATATTATGTCAGTATCCATGCGGTGAATACGGGAAAGACGCCGGAACCATACGAAAAAAAGGAAGCATATATTTTTGGAAAGACACTGCTGGACAGACAAGATCCCTGCCTTTTGGAATATTTACAGAACCGGAAGGAGAAATATGAGGGGATTTTGATAGAGTTAAAGCAGCAGGGAAAAACAGAAACTCACCGCGGTTATCGGGAAATGAAAGAAAAATTGTCAGAGCTTGAAAATGCGCTCCAATGGTACGGGGAGAAGCAGAGTGGAAAATAAATTTTGAAAAAGAGGAGAAGAACCAACTATGAAATGCCGGACTATTATTCAGCTCCTGGAAGAGCTTGCGCCGCCAAAATATGCCGAGGAATGGGATAATCCGGGGCTTTTGCTGGGACGGGCAGAAAAAGAAGTACATAATATTATGGTTGCATTGGATGCGTCGGAGGATGTAGTAGAGCAGGCTGTTTCTAACCATGCGGATATGTTAATTACGCACCATCCGATGATTTTTAAGCCGCTGAAAAAAATTACGTCGCAGGATTTTATCGGGAAAAAGATCATCAAATTAATCCAGAATGATGTGGTATGTTATGCCATGCACACTAATTTTGACTGTGCTGTTATGGCAGTAGAAGCGGGGAAACGGCTGGGACTTAAAAATATGCGGGTCCTTGACCCTGTTTATGAAGAGAAATATTATAAAATCGCTGTTTTTGTGCCGGAGGATCAGGCGGAAAAAGTGCGGGCAGCCATGACCAGGGAAGGGGCGGGCTTTATCGGGAACTATTCTGACTGCACCTTTAATACGGAAGGGATGGGGACGTTCCTTCCGAGAGAAGGGACGAACCCTTACCTGGGGAGGCAGGGGGAGCTTGCCAGAGTGCGAGAAATGAAAATTGAGACTATTGTGGATGAACAGCGGAAAAAAACGGTTATTGACGCCATGTTAAAGGCGCACCCTTATGAAGAGCCCGCCTATGATATTTATCCGCTGGTTTCCAACGGGCAGGGAGCGGGGATTGGATGCTTCGGCTATCTCAGCCAGTATGTGACGGCGGAAAATCTGGCAAGGCGGGTAAAAGAAGCGTTCCATGTGCCGTATGTCACTTATACCGGGAAGCCGGAGGATAAACTGGCGTCCATTGCCATCTGTCCGGGATCGGGGAAAAGTGTGATCGGAAAAGCGGCAGGCCATGCGGATGTATTAATCACCGGGGATATGGATCACCACAGCGCGTTGGACGCCAAAGAGCAGGGATTATTGTTAATGGATGCGGGACATTTCGGGACAGAACATTTTATGGCGGAATATGTCTGCAATTATTTGAAAAAGAAAATTGCAGAGGCGGATTTTGATATGCAGCATACCGTCAATGTCTTTACGGCGGAAGAACAGCCGGTGTTTCAGATTTTATAGATTTATTGTTTGTGTAAAGAAAAAGCCCCCGGCGTTAGAACCTGGGGCTTTGGTTCATTTCATAGGAAATTTCTTCGGAATTTCCTATGAGGCCGCTTCCTTCGGAAACGGCTAAGATTCGAACAGATGCGGGCTTTGCCCGCTTTGTTCTAAATTCTGATTTTTTCATTTTAAAATTCTTCTTTCTTTTTTTCTGCTCTTTTGAGCTGCGTCAACTTTTCAATAGAGTAAAAAAATTTTAAAAAATTATTCATATCTTTACAAAAAATTCATAATATTATAAGCAGATTCGGGGATAAATAGGGCTTTTGTCCTATTGTTAAAATTAGGTATTTTAACTAAACTTAGAATAATAAAAGAATACTTATTTGTTTGAAATAAACAGGAAAATTTTTAGAAAAATTCCTGTAAAATTTCAAGATTGTGGATTTTTATAAATCATGGAGTTTTGCAGCGGTTCATCCATAATCAGAGTAAGGGAGGCAGCAGCGTGGAAGGAAAGACAGTTCAGGTGACGGTTGGCGGGAAGTTAAGGACATACCCGGAAGGGACGACGCTTTACCATATTGCCAAGGAGTATCAGCAGGAAAAAGGTTTTGCAGACAAGGGCGATATTATCCTGGCGAAGATGAACCACAGGCTTTGTGAGCTTTTTAAAAAAGTGGAAGATGACTGTGAAGTTTCCTTTCTGACGACGGCGGACGAGGCTGGGGCAAAGACGTACCGCAGAGGAGTTATCTTCCTTATGCTGAAAGCTGCTTACCAGATACTGGGAAAAGAAAAAATAAAAAAAATTGTTGTGGAACATGCTATTGGAAAAGGACTTTTTTGTGAATACTATTCCTTAGACGGGAGTTTTATCACAGAAGAACAGTTGAAAAAAATAGAACAAGAAATGCGCAGGATGGTCAGGGAAGATATCCGGATTGAGAAACGTTCCATCCCGACGGATGAAGCGATTGCATTGTTCCACAGGCATAAGATGTTTGACAGGGAAAAGTTATTTAATTACCGAAGAGTATCAACTACGAATGTTTACAGCCTGGATGGGTTTGAAGATTACTTTTATGGATATATGCCTTACAGTACGGGAGTGCTGAAGTATTTTTCACTTTCCTTATATGAGCATGGATTTATTCTGCAGATGCCGGACAGGAAGCACCCGGCAGAGGTTCTTCCGCCGGAGTACCGTCCGAAGCTTTTTCAGGTAATGCAGGAATCCAATGCCTGGGGATACCGGATGGCTGTGGGAACAGTAGGAGAACTGAATGAAGTGATTGCTTCGGGAAAGATCAGAGATTTGATTCTGGTTCAGGAAGCACTGCAGGAAAAGAAGATTGCAGATATCGCAGAACAAATTAAAAAAGAGGGAGATAAGAAGTTTATCATGGTCGCAGGGCCGTCTTCCTCGGGAAAGACTTCTTTTTCCCATCGGCTGTCAATTCAGTTAAGGGCAAACGGATTGACGCCGCACCCGATTGCACTGGATGATTTTTTTAAGAATCGGGAAGATACGCCATTGGATGAAGATGGAAAGTACAATTTTGAATGTCTGGAAGCTCTGGATGTTGATTTATTCAACCAGGATATGTTGGCGCTTCTGAATGGAGAAACGGTAGAACTCCCGTCCTTTGACTTTAGGCAGGGAAAACGGGAATACAAAGGAAACTTTAGGAAGCTTGGCTCAGAAGACATTTTAGTGTTAGAGGGTATTCATGGGCTGAATGACGAATTGTCCTATTCACTCCCAAAGGAGAGCAAGTTTAAGATTTATATCAGTGCATTGACACAGCTTAATATTGATGAGCATAACCGTATCCCGACGACGGACGGACGTCTGCTGAGGCGTATGGTGCGCGATGCGAGGAACCGCGGGACACAGGCGGCGGATACGATTGCCATGTGGCCTTCCGTAAGGAGAGGGGAGGAGGAATATATTTTCCCGTTCCAGGAGGAAGCGGATGTGATGTTTAATTCCGCCGCGATTTATGAGCTGGCAGTGCTTAAGCAGTATGCAGAGCCGATCCTGTTTGGAATTGACAGGCACAGGCCGGAATATATGGAAGCAAACCGCTTATTAAAATTTTTAGACTACTTTGTGGGAGTCAGCCCGGAAGATATTCCAAAGAATTCGCTTGTGCGGGAATTTATCGGCGGGAGCTGTTTTAATGTTTGATTTAATGGTTTCGGCAGTCGGCCGGTAATCAGTTTCAGCCAAAAATGTTAGAAATTTCTGGCTGAAAACCATTGATTACAGGAGCAGCACTATAAGCCGGGTTCTGTATTGGATGATCATCTATCTGGTCCTGCCGTTACCGACAGGCTCTAGCGACTTACCCGAAGACACGACGGGCCGCCGTATCGTCTTCTGTTTAGTCTTGCTTCGGATGGGGTTTACACTGCCCTTCCTGTTACCAGAAAGGCGGTGGGCTCTTACCCCGCCATTCCACCCTTACCGGCTAGCCGGCGGTATATTTTCTGTTGCACTGGCCTTAGAGTCACCTCCACCGGACGTTATCCGGCATCCTGCCCTGTGAAGCCCGGACTTTCCTCACCTGCCAGGGGCAGGCGCGATCATCTGTGCTGCTCAGTAGATTATTGTAGCATTGCAGGAAAAAAAAGTAAAGTGTTATTTAGAAAAGGAGATGATTATGATGGATATCTTGAATACGTCAATGACATTAGGTGAAATTGAAGAGGTATTGGCAGAGCAGTTAAAGGATTCCGAAAATAACATCAGAATCCTTGGGGATCTTAAGATTTCTTATGAAGATTATTGTTATCTCCTTCTTAAAATAAGGGGATTAGAGCAGTACCACGAAAAATTGGAATTAATGGAAAAATACAGGCTTTCTGTCCTGGTTTCCTGGGTGTTTGGGCTGCGGTTTGAAAAAAGCGAAGCTAAGGGCTGCAACAGAATCAAAAACCAGCTTCTTGGCATGGAGCAGCACCATGTACGTTCCTATATAGCTTCTATGTTAAATACGTTTGATGAATACGGGCTGAATACGTTCCAGATGACAGAAAATGCTTCTGTGGAGGATTTGTTAGAGCTGCTGGTAGTGCATACCGGCATTCCAAGCGAGCTGCAGGATGATTTTTACCACCTTTTGGACGATTCTCTGTCCTATGGGGATTTTTCCTCCATTGCTGGCCGTTTCCTGATGAGGCTGCCCAAGCATATGCAGCATCTGTACACGTTCGTGAAAAGGGAAGTAGTCATAGCTATGATCGAAGATTGCAGGAAGATGTTTGCAGATTACCGTCTGTACGGAATTACCAGAAGAGAAGCTTATAACAAATATCCGCTGATGTCTTCGGATATCATGCAGGGATGCTTCCGTTGGTGCGAGGCACAGGAAGTATACGCAAGGTGCTTTGGTTAAAAGGATGATGGATTAAAAAAGCTGCCGCAGCAGGTGTTTGCTGCGGCAGTTTGTGTTCTCTGTTTTTTTGGGACAAAGGTTTATCTTGTATTTAAGCATGGTATGTGTTAAGCTGATATTTATCAAATGAGGAAAGACTCCAGCTTTTATTCATGGTAGCGCCGGACATGCCCGGCATGGAAGTTTAGGCGGTGAATAACAAATCTGTATCAATGTGAGGAGTTTTTTCAGAACTGATAAATGGTGAACAGTGGATATTTGGAGGAAAGTGTTTTGAATTAGGAGGACAGTATGGAACGTTCAATGGAAGAATTATATAAAATATGGTCGAAAAAGGTTCCGGGCTCTGCGATATCTGATCCGGATCTTATGGAAGAATTGGCAGGCATGGAAGGTGACAGTGGAAGGATAGAGGATGCCTTTTATCGGGATCTTTCGTTTGGGACCGGCGGGCTGCGCGGCGTGATTGGCGCAGGGACTAACCGCATGAATGTGTTTACAGTGGCAAAGGCAAGCCAGGGCCTGGCGGATTATATCAGAAAAAAATATCCGGAAGAAAGATGGAGTGTTGCAGTGTCTTATGACAGCCGGATCAAATCGAAGTTATTTGCCCGTACAGCATCGGAGGTATTTGCAGCCAACGGGCTCAGGGTGTTTATTTATCCGCAGTTAATGCCGACGCCATGCCTGTCTTTTGCAGTCAGGGAGCTTTCCTGCGCCGCTGGGGTGATGGTGACGGCAAGCCATAATCCGTCAAAATATAACGGATATAAAGTATATGGGGAAGATGGCTGCCAGATTACGACAAAGGCGGCAAAGGAAATTCTTTCTGAAATAGAAAAGCTGGATCTTTTTTCGGATATCAGGACGGTGCAGTTCCAGGACGGCATGAAACAGGGGAAGATTGCCTATATTTCTGATCAGGTTTATACTGATTTTGTGGAAGCTGTCAAAAAGCAGTCTGTCCTGGGAGCGGAGAAAATAAAAAAAGACATTTCTATTGTGTATTCTCCTCTTAATGGGACAGGGTTAAAGCCGGTGCTGCGTACCCTGAAAGAACAGGGGTACCATAATATTACGGTAGTGAAAGAGCAGGAAGAGCCAGATGGAAATTTCCCGACCTGTCCGTACCCGAATCCGGAAATCCGGGAGGCAATGGCGCTTGGCATAGAGTATGCAAAAAAGAACCATGCGGATTTACTGCTGGCGACTGATCCGGACTGTGACCGCGTCGGCATTGCGGTCAGGGACGGGAAAGGGGAGTATGTCCTTTTGTCAGGAAATGAAACGGGGCTGCTGTTACTGGATTATCTTTGTTCGCGGCGTGCCGCTCTGGGGACAATGCCGGAAGATCCGGTTTTAGTAAAGACTATTGTGACGACGGATTTGGCGGAACGCATAGCGGCTGATTACGGCGTCCGTACAATTAATGTTTTGACAGGATTTAAATATATTGGCGAGCAGATTGGGCTTTTCGAAAAGGAAGGAAAACAGGATTCTTACCTTTTTGGTTTTGAGGAAAGCTATGGGTATCTGTCCGGAACGTATGTCCGGGATAAGGATGCGGTCAATGGCGCAAGCCTGATTTGTGAAATGACAGCGTTTTATGCTGCGGAAAATGTCACTCTTTTGGATAAGCTGCATGAGTTATATAAGAAATACGGATACTGCCTGAATACGCTCCATTCTTATACCCTGGAAGGATCTGCGGGATTTGCCAGGATGCAGGACATTATGAAAAATTTAAGAAAAGGCGTGGAAACGATCGGAGGAAAGAAAGTAAAGGAGTGTCTGGATTATTCCCAGGGTCTTTCTGGGCTGCCAAAATCTGATGTGCTGAAATTTTTATTAGAAGGTAATTGTTCTGTCGCTATACGCCCTTCCGGGACTGAGCCGAAGCTGAAATTGTATATTTCCGTCAGCGCAGAAGATAAGGAGGCGGCGGAAAGGGTAGGAAAGAACATTGAGGAGGACATAAGACCATTGTAACAGCCTGCATTTTGATGAAAAATGCTCCTTATCCGTCGTGTGGCTGAAAAGTGATAAGATGGATAAGGGAAGAAAAAAAGAGAATGGATTTTGTCCATTCTCTCTTTCAAGCAGACAACGGGAATCGAACCCGCCTCCTCAGCTTGGGAAGCTGATATACTACCGATGTACTATGTCTGCAAATCACTGACTTTCTCTATTATAACACAAAAAAAAGAAAATGCAAGCCCTTTTTTGAAAAATTTGTGCAAACACAATTTTCCTCTGAATCCGTCTGTTGGCTGAACTGTTACCAAATTTTATTGACATTTTTCTTGTTTTTCCTTATAATATAGAGAAATTTCTTGTATTTCAGGACAGGAAAAGGATTTGGATGGGAAGTTGGAAGAGATAAATATAGGGGGAAATTTTTATGGAGGAATCGGGGAGGATACCTGAAAGAGAGCTGCGGTGCGATAACCATGAGTTATACGAAATCGTGATCGGCATGGTTGCGGATATGCTGTTTGATTATGATATTGCCAACCGGAGGATTATGTTTGTAAAGTCCAACGGCGGCAGGTTTGATGAAAGAGAATGGCTCCCTGATTATTCAACGAAGCTGAGTGAAAAGGTGCATGGGGAAGACCGCAGTGTTTATGAGCATATGATGAATGACGTGAAAAATGGAAAGGCGTCCTTCAGCGGGGAGTGCCGCCTGCTTTTACGGGAGGAGTATAAATGGGCGCGTATCCAGGGAAGGACGTTTTTAAATTCATCCGGAAAGGCGTACCGGGCTGTGGGAAGGATTTACGGCATTGACGAACAGAAGAAGGAGACCCTGAAGCTGTATGATGAGGCGAAGAAGGATCCGCTCACGAAGCTGTTTAATAAAAAACATGCGGAGGAAATGATCCAGAATTATCTGATGCAGGGAAGATATAAACGGGGCGCTATGTTTGTGGTTGACGTGGACAATTTTAAAAGAGTGAACGATACTATGGGGCATTTATTCGGGGATGAGACTCTTGCACAGTTTTCCAGAATTTTGCAGTTTAATTTCCGCGCATCGGATATCGTCGGAAGGATTGGCGGGGATGAGTTTATCGCATTTATGAAGGATGTCCGGGATATGGAGGCGATCCGCAATAAGGCGGATGCTGTCTGCGACGCCATCAGCCATATCCACAGGGGCAGGATACCGAGTTTCCGGGTGTCCAGCAGCATTGGCATTGCGGTTTATCCGGATCATGGCGTAGAGTATGAAGAGCTGTTCCAGAAGGCGGACAAGGCATTATATTTTACGAAAGAACGGGGAAAAAATGGGTATACCATTTTTGGGGAATAAGATTTCCTTGACATTTCAGGGAATCATTGTTATTCTTTTAACATAGGTTATGTAAGGGAAAATAATTTTAAAAAACAGACAAAGGCGTCTTGTAACATACAGGTGCCTTTTTTGTTTGATTTGGTAAGGAGTGAAGGACGGTATGGGAAAGTATACGAAGCTTGATATTGTGAATTTAGTAGAAGAGGAGGATGTGGAATTTATCCGCCTGCAGTTTGTGGATGTTTTTGGCATGATGAAAAATCTTGCCGTGACATCCAGCCAGATTGAAAAGATTTTGGCGGGAAGGTGTAATTTTGAAGGCGTGGATTTGGAATGTATCAACAGGGATGTCCACAGGGAATATTTTTTAAAGCCGGTGCTGGATACATTTGAGATTTTCCCGTGGCGGCCGCAGCAGGGAAAGGTGGCGCGCTTAATCTGCAATATCGTGGATGCTGACGGGAAGCCGGTGGAGACGGATTCGAGGTATATTTTACAGAGGGTGCTTTCGGAAATTGAGCAGGAAGGCTATATGTTCCATGTCGGCCCGGAATGTGAGTTTTTCCTGTTTAAGACCGACGAGGCTGGAGAGCCGACGACGGAATTAAGCGATCAGGGAGAATGCTTTGATATCGGGCCGGTGGATACCGGGGAAAATGCGCGCCGGGAAATGGTGATGTTTATGGAGGATATGCACTTTGAAGTGGATTCTTCCTATCATTCCAATGAAGCGGGCCAGCATGAAATTGATTTTAAATACGACAATGCAGTCAATACGGCGGATAATATTATTACGTTTAAAATGCTGGTGCGCATTGTGGCAAGGCGCCACGGCTACCATGCGACATTTATGCCGAAGCCAAACTCGAATTTGGCAGGCTCCGGAATGCACTTAAATTTATCCCTTGCCAAAGACGGGAAAAATGTATTTGAAGATCCGGAAGGCGAAAATGGCATGAGTAAAGAGGCTTATTATTTTATTGCCGGGATTTTATCCCATATTGAGGGCATGACGCTGATTAACAACCCACTGGTTAATTCCTATAAGCGTCTTGGTTCAGGCTTCCGTGCGCCGTTTTCGGAGAGCTGGTCGGTGGAAAAAAGGGATACATTAATCCGCCTTGCGACAAAGGGAGGAAACGGGGCAAGACTGGAGCTCCGCAGCCCGGACGGGGCTATGAACCCGTATCTTTCGATTGCATTGATCCTTGCGGCAGGCATGGATGGAATCCGCAATAAAAAGGAGCTTCCTGTGGTAGAAGACGGTTCTCTGGAAAAGCAGCTTCCAAGAACGCTTCAGGAGGCGCTGGAAGCTTTTAAGAAAGATACCTTTATACAAAATGTGCTGGGAGAAAAAATCTGCGAGGCGTACATGACGGAAAAAACAAAGGAATGGAACGAATATATGATGAATATCAGCGATTGGGAACTGGAAAAATATCTGAGAAGAATATAGTGCATACTGCGCTGCGGAAAGAAAAGATATCTTTCGCGGTTTTAAGCAAGAATTTTTCTGGAGGTAAGGAGTATGCCAAGTATAATCATAGCATTTCCTAAGCTTGATGATGCGAAGCTGATTAGAAATGTCCTTGTCAGGAGCGGATATCAGGTAGATGCCGTCTGTACGACAGGCGCACAGGTAATCAGTATAGCCGACTCGCTGGATGAAGGGATTATTTTATGCGGTTATCGGCTGCCGGATATGCACTACAGTGAAATTTACAGTTATCTGCCAAAAGGGTATGAAATGCTGTTAATGGCGACACCGGCAAAACTGGAGGAGTGTGTGGATAACGATATTGTCTGTCTTAGTATGCCATTAAAGGCGCATGATTTGTTAAATACGGTGGAGATGATGTTTACAAGGTACCGCCGCAGAAAGAAGAAAGAGAGAGAAAAGCCGAGGCAGAGGACAGAGAAAGAAAAAGCGGTTATTTTGAAGGCAAAGCTTTTATTAATGGATCGGAACAATATGTCGGAGGAGGAGGCGCATCGTTATATTCAAAAGGCGAGCATGGACAGCGGGACGAATATGGCGGAAACGGCGGAAATGATTTTAAGCTTGATGTAATAGACAGGTTGGCTGTAAGTTTTGTTATTCCGGCGGTAAAATGCCGCAGCAGGCGCGGATTGGGGCAGGCGGGATGCTGTGGAATCTTACCGCCGGGGTAACAGGTTCTTTCAGAATTGGAAAGAAAAAAGAAACTTACCCTTCCTGTTTTTCATTTATGCGGAAAAAAATCTTGAGTTGATGTGCCTGCTGTGTTATTCTAAAAGACAGCAGCAGACGGCCGGAGTTTTACAGAGGAAG
>CANREH010000004.1 GCA_947629585.1 uncultured Lachnospiraceae bacterium
GAGTATAGCTTTCCTCTGTTGCCCCTTCGATCTTGCTTCCGGAACGATACCACTGATAGGAAACTGCCCCCGGATTTGCCGGAACATTTTCCGTACTGGCCTTTACTGTGCTGCCGTAAGCCAAATTCCCCTCCTCGACGTCCACGGTAGCGCTTACTGTTTCCGGAAGCGGGGACTTGCCCCAGATTGCATAATATCTACCGTTCTCTGCTGTAACCTTTCCTTCTTTCACCCCGGCAGAAGCCGCCTTATCCTTGCTCCAGCCAAGAAACTCCTTGTCCCCATTTACCGGATTTTCCGGCAAAGCTATCTTGGAACCTTCTGCTGCTTCCACAGATACGGAAGCTTTCCCTTCTACCTGGCCGCCATTGGCGTCAAATGTAACCGTAGCTGCGGGAATTCCGGTGTAATAGGAGGCTGTAAGGTGGGAGCCTTCTTTATCTAAACTGATTGTTTTATTACCCGGCTGCCATTGATCCCCCTCATCATCTTCCTCGCCATCCCCTTTCCATTCAGGTACAGTTCCAGCAAGAGAAAGAATATTTTTACCCTGTTCATCCGTTCCCTCTGCGATCGAAATTTCAGTGTCGCCATAAGCACTGTCAAGAACCTCAAATAAAGCGACAAACAAAGTTACATTATTTTTTGTAATATATTCTGTACCAGCATATTGGGCATTCACTTTATTATCTGCATAATTCACTGCAAGGCTGCCTGTAATAGCCCCCATGGTCCTATCATATGTATAATATTTATCATCATAATTATATTCTTCGAGTTCTTCATAATATCTTTTGATTTCTATCGGTTTTAATTTTTTATTATCATAATTCAGATGAATCCCATAAGCTTGTAATCTGGAAATTGGTGTTGTCAGAACGACAGATGCTTTTACGATGTGTTTCCCTTTATATTGTTCTTTTTCCCCTGTATATTCTACCTTTTCTACCTTAAGATCCAAGGTCAGCTTATCAACAGATACCTTGATCTCATCCTTTTTGGCTGCTTCTGCAACTACCCCCCCCCTAAGAAATCCATAGAAACTGGAGCTGCAGCCATCGTAACCGCAATAGCCACGGATAACGCAGACGCAATTCCTTTCTTTAGCTTTTTGTTAGTCATAACATAACTCCTTTCTCGTTTACATTTTTAATTTGGTAAAATCTTATTTTCCATATATTAACAGTTTTTTTTACTATTATAGAGATTTTCTATGAAAATGTCAACGATCTTTTGTTTTTATTGTTTTTATTTGATAACAGTTCAGCCATACGACAAAAATAGGAAAATTGAACCGTCGAGTTTACTCGTAAGGGGCAATTTTCCCTATTTTTGACATATGGCGCATGCCAGAAGCGAGATTTTAGCCGCTTTAGCGGCGAAACAGGCTGCAAAGCAGCCAAATCGAGCTGCTGGCTGAACTGTTACTTTATTTATAAGCGTTTCCCCTCGCTGTCAAAATTCTTTTTTAATGCCTTTTCCACAGGCAAAATAGACGCAACCATAACAACGCATTGGATTGTAATCACAACACAGCAGACAATGCCGATAACACCAGAATCCTTTCCCAGCAGCGGAAGCATGGCAATGACAGAAAAAGGAAGCATAATCCATCCGATTTTCCACCAGAGCTTTCCGCAGTATTCATGGGCGAATTTCCACGTGTCCATATTTTTGCTCGACATTGGCGTGCGGTATCCATAAAAACCATTGATATTTTTCGGCGGATTCTTTATGAAAAACCATCCAACCACTATCATCACAGCCGGAATTAAGAGATTACTGAACAGCATAAAAACCCAAAACCACATAAATACTTCCTCCCTTCCGCATACTACTGTGCTTTTTTCCTCCGCGCTATCGGCTTTCCAGCCTGCGGCTCGCTAATGAGTTCCGGTTCTTTTACCCCATTGACTACATCTTCCGTTATAATACATTTTACTACTTCATCGTCCGTAGGGATGGAATACATAGAATCCATCAGGACAGACTCCATAATAGAGCGCAGCCCTCTCGCTCCGGTCTTTCTCTCCACCGAGCGGTGCGCCACGGCGCGGACTGCCTTCGGCGTAATCTCCAATTCTACGCCGTCCAGCTCAAACAGCTTACAATACTGCTTTACAATCGCGTTCCTCGGCTCTGTCAAAATCCGCACAAGCGCCTCTTCATCCAGCAAATCCAGAGCGACATTCACCGGAACACGCCCGATAAATTCCGGAATCAGGCCAAACTTCACAAAATCCTGCGGAACCACCTGCTTAAACAATTCCCCTACATTCTGCTTGTTCTTTTCGGCGATTTCCGCATTGAACCCGATCGATTTCTTTCCGATACGGGACTCGATAATCTTTTCCAGGCCGTCAAATGCGCCGCCGCAGATAAATAAAATATTGGTCGTATCAATCTGGATAAGCTCCTGATGCGGATGCTTCCTGCCGCCCTGCGGCGGAACGCTTGCGACCGTACCCTCCAGAATCTTTAACAGTGCCTGCTGCACGCCTTCCCCGGAAACATCCCTGGTAATGGACACATTTTCTGCTTTTTTCGTAATCTTATCAATCTCATCAATATAGATAATGCCCATCTGTGCGCGCTCTATGTCATAATCCGCCGACTGGATAATTTTCAACAGGATATTTTCCACATCCTCGCCGACATAGCCGGCCTCTGTCAGCGTCGTCGCATCTGCGATCGCAAACGGAACATTTAAAAGCCTTGCCAGGGTCTGCGCCAGATACGTCTTACCCGATCCGGTAGGCCCAACCATGATAATGTTGCTCTTCTGAAGCTCCACATCCAGGTTCTTCCCTGCCAGAATCCTCTTATAATGGTTGTAAACAGCCACCGAAAGCACCTTTTTGGCTTCCTCCTGCCCAATGACATATTCATCCAGAAACGCTTTGATTTCTTTTGGTTTCAGCAGATTGATGCCGATATTCTGAAGATCGTCGTTCTCAAACTCCTCCTCAATAATATCCGCGCATAAATCCACGCATTCATCACAAATATAAACACCCGGCCCGGCAATCAGCTTCCTGACCTGCCCCTGCGTCTTATTGCAAAAGGAACAGCGGAGACTCTTTTCATCCATCTTAGCTGCCATTCTTTCCTCACATTTCCGCGGCATAACCGCTTACTATCATTCTAAACATCTTCCCGATTTTTCACAATATTGTCAATTAACCCATACTCTAAGGCTTCCTGCGCTGACATAAAATTATCGCGCTCCGTATCAACCGCTATCTGCTCCACCGATTTCCCGGTGTTGGCAGCAAGCATTTCATTTAACTTCTGGCGCGTCTTTAAAATATTCTCTGCAACAATCTTAATTTCCGTTGCCTGCCCGCGCGCGCCGCCGCTCGGCTGGTGAATCATAATCTCTGAATTCGGCAGCGCCATTCTCTTTCCCTTAGTCCCGCCTGCAAGCAAAAACGCCCCCATGCTGGCAGCCATGCCGATGCAGATCGTTGAAACATCGCATTTAATATACTGCATCGTGTCATAAATCGCCATACCTGCCGTCACAGAACCGCCCGGGCTGTTGATGTACATATTAATATCCTTCCCCGGGTCCTCCGACTCTAAAAACAAAAGCTGCGCGACAATCAGGCTGGCTGATACATCGTTTACCTCTTCCCCGAGAAAAATAATCCTTTCCTTTAATAAACGGGAATAAATATCATAGGAACGCTCCCCTCTGCTTGTCTGTTCAATGACATAAGGCACTAAACTCATTATTCAAACCCCTTTCTTTGAAAACGGAAAAGAGGCTGCGACACAGCCCACTTTTCCTTTGTCATAAAAATCTTTTTATACTTCCACAGAAGCCTCCACTACAAAATCAACGGCTTTCTGGACAGCGATATCAAGCTTCATGCCCTCGGTATATTCCTCATTCAGCATTTCCTTTACTTTGTCCACTTCCATCCGGTAAGAAGATGCCATATTCTCAATCTCTTTATTTAACTCTTCTTCCGTCACCTCGATATTCTCTGCCTTAGCGATCGCTTCCAGCACTAAACGGCTCTGAATTCTCTTTAATGCCTGCGGGCGGATCTGCTCGCCAAACTTCTGGTTATCCATGCCTGTAAACTGGAAATACTGCTCCATCGTAATGCCCTGGTTCTGAATCCTCTGGGCAAAGTCATTCGCCATCTGGTTCATCTGCGTGCGGATCATAGCTTCCGGAATTTCCATCTGCGCATTTGCCACAATCTTTTCAATGACAGCATCTTCCTTTGCTTCCTTTGCCGTCTTCTCCCGTCTTTCCAAAAGCTGCTTCTTTACATCCTCTTTATATTCTTCCAGCGTCTCAAATTCGGAAATATCCTGCGCAAAATCATCGTCCAGCTCCGGAAGCTCCTTTATCTTGACTTCCTTTACCTTCACCTGAAACGTGGCAGGCTTTCCGGCAAGGGACTTTTCCTGGTAATCCTCCGGAAATGTCACATTGACTTCCGTCTCGTCTCCCGCCTTCTTACCCACTAACTGATCCTCAAAGGTATCGATAAAGGAATGGGAGCCAAGCGTCAGCGGATAATCTTCCCCTTTGCCTCCTTCAAACGGCTCGCCGTCCTGGAAGCCTTCAAAGTCAATCACAACGATATCGCCGTTCTCTGCTGCCTTGTCCTCTACGGAAATCACTCTGGACTGCTGCTCGCGGACCTTATCGAGTTCCGCCTGCAAATCTTCTTCTGTCACCTCTGTGACAATTTTCTCTACCTCAATTCCTTTATAATCCCCAAGCGTTACCTCCGGCTTTACTGCCACTTCCGCCGTAAAAACAAACGGTTTCCCCGCATCGATCTGTGTAATGCTGATATCCGGCTGGGAAACAATCTCCAGCCCGCTTTCCTTTGCCGCATCCTCATAAGCAGACGGGATAATGGCGTTTGCCGCATCCTCATAAAAAACGCCTGCGCCATACATCTTTTCAATCATCTTACGCGGAGCCTTGCCCTTGCGGAATCCCGGAAGGCTGATTCTATTCTTCTGCTTTAAATAAGCCTTTTCTACGGCATCATCAAACTCTTTTGCGCTTACCTCTATCGTCAATTTTGCCATATTCTTCTCTAAATTTTCTACCTGTACACTCATTATCTTGTATCCTCCTTAAAAATACACAAATTTACCATTGTTATAATATAACATAAAAAGTCCATAAAATCCACTCTTTTTTTTACATTTTATGAACAGTTCAGCCACTACACCGCATGGCCTTTCTTTTTGATCACGTCCACAACTTCTCCAACCAGCTCCCTGCACAATTCGTCCGTCCCGGCTTCTACCATAACGCGGATCAGCGGCTCTGTCCCGCTTTCCCTGACTAAAATGCGCCCTTCGCTTCCCAGCTTCTCTTCCACGTCCTTCACGGCGCGCTTCACATCTTCATCTTCCCTTGCCGCAATCTTATCCTTCACCCTGACATTTTCTAAAAGCTGCGGATACTTCTGCAAATCGGAAAGCAGCATGGAAACCCTGGTCTTTTTCTCCAGAAGCACTTCCATCACCTTTAAGGAAGTCAGGACACCGTCCCCGGTCGTCGCATATTTGCTGAAAATAATATGCCCGGAATTTTCCCCGCCCAGGCCATGCCCGTTCGCACACATATTTTCATACACATACTTATCCCCAACAGCAGTTTTTTCATATTTAATGCCAACTCTGTCGAGCGCTTTATATAAGCCGAAATTCGACATTACCGTAGTCACGATCGTATCATTAGGAAGTTCCCCTTTCTCCTTCATATACTTTCCGCACAAGTACATAATGCTGTCGCCGTCAACAACCTCTCCCCTCTCGTCAACGGCAAGGCACCGATCGGCGTCCCCGTCATAGGCAAACCCGATATCCAGCCCATTTTCCTTTACAAACGCCTGCAGCGCCTCAATATGCGTAGAGCCGCAGCCGTTATTGATATTCGTCCCGTCCGGCATATCATGGATTACATAAGTCTTTGCTCCCAGCGCGTCAAATACAATCTTCGCCACGGAAGAAGCCGAACCGTTAGAGCAGTCCAGCCCAATCTTAAGTCCCCTCATAGAACGCGTCGCCTGCGACATGAGATAGCCGATATACCTCGTCCTTCCTATCTGATAGTCAATCGTGCAGCCAATCGCATCCCTGGTCGCAAATGGTATCGTATCCGTTTCACTGTCTATGTATTCCTCAATCTTTTCCTCTATCTCCGCTTCCAGCTTCTGCCCATTTCCATTAATGACCTTAATCCCATTGTCATAATACGGATTATGGCTTGCAGAAACCATAACCCCGCAGTCAAAATCTTCACTGTTCACAATATAAGCCACGCTCGGAGTCGGCGTTACATGAAGCAGGTAAACATCCGCCCCGCTTGCCGTCATCCCGGCTGACAGGGCATCCTCAAACATATAGCTTGAACGGCGCGTGTCCTTTCCTATTACAATCTTTGCCCTGTGCTCCTGCCCGTAATACCAGCCAAGAAATCTCCCTGTTTTATATGCGTGCATGACATTCAGCGTCACATTTGCTTCCCCGCGGAAACCATCTGTTCCAAAATACTTACCCATACTTACCTCCAAAAACGATTCTTTCATATTAATCATAGCTATCATAACAATGATTTCCTGATCTGTCAAGAAAAGGAAACAGGCGGATACGGAATCAACCGTACCCGCCGTGTCCTGCCCTGAAAACGGCTTTTCCCTACTGCTGGGAAGAATTGGAAGATCTGTTATCCGACATAGACTCTTCCTGTCTCTTAATCATCTGCCTTACCATCTCGCCGCCTACGGAACCGTTCTGGGCGCTGGTCAGGTTTCCATTATAGCCTTCCTTTAACGGAACATTTAATTCCGAAGCGACTTCCATCTTAAAACGGTTCATGGCTTCCTTCGCTTCCGGCACCTGCATTCTGTTTGATGATGAATTAGAACTTGAATTACTGCTGTTACTCATAATTTTTCCCTCTTTTCCGCGAACTTTTCTATCGCTATATTTTTTTCCAGATAAGCCGGACCTCCCTTGACCCGGCTTATCCTTGATACTATTGTGCTTCAAAACGCAAATCCTATTCAGGGAAATTTTGGCTGCCGCATTCCATTTATTTGTGAAAAATTAACAAACTTTTCCTGATATTTTTTACACGGTCAGCCGATAAAACTATTTGCATTTTGCCAAAAACACAGGTATACTATACGCACAGAAAAAGTAATTACTGCATACATTTAAATGTTTCTGATTATGATACATAGAAAGGAGTCCGAGCGAATCGAGGAACTATGGTTTCAAAAATACCGGATTTTAAAACGCCTGGGAAGTGGAGGCAGCGCTGAAGTCTTCCTCGCAGAACATCAGGCGCTCTCTTCCTTCCGGGCCATTAAGAAAATTCCCAAATCAGAGAAGCTGCATGATATCTGGATCAGGGAAGCCAGAATTCTTAAAAATCTTTCCCATCCTTCTATCCCTGCCATATACGATTTTGAAGAGGATGGTTCTTACAGTTATATTATCATGGAGTATCTGGAAGGCGTCTCGCTGAAACAATACCGAAAAGAACACAACCTGAACGAAAAGGAAATCGGGGAAATATCGCTGCAAATCTGCCGTCTCCTGCGTTACCTGCATGAACTGCCGGAGCCGCTTTTGTACCTCGATCTGAAACCGGAGAACCTGATGGTCTGCGGCGGCAGCATTAAAATGGTTGATTTTGGGGCCGCCCTTACCAAAGAAGCATGGCAAAGGCGCGGAATCACTATGGGAACAAAAGGATATGCCGCGCCGGAGCTGTTCACCGGAAAAGCACTGGATCAGAGAAGCGATATTTACAGCTTCGGCATGGTCATGTTCTTTTTATTCACAGGGGAATCTCCGCAATACGGAGAAAAAAGGATACAAAATATCGACCGCCTCTCCTATGTGGACAGTCAATGGAAGGATATTGTCAACCGCTGCCTGCGGTATCTGCCGGGAATGCGTTTTTCCACAGCAAAAAGCCTGGAAAAAAGAATTTTATCCGCGCTTGGCAAAAGCAGCGAAATAACAGATCACCCCAGGATCTGCCTGGCAGGAGCCTTTCCGCATATCGGCGTTACCCATATCTGCCTGTCCCTTGCCGTTTATTTTGCCGCACAGGGAAAAAATGTCTGTTATTGTGATCAAAAAGAAGAAGGCGTGGTAGAAACCCTTTTACTGCAGTCTAAAAACAAAAAAAACAGAGAAACATTCTATGGCGTACATTTATCCCGCGGAGAAGAAACTAAAGCATCCGCTCCCTTTGATCTGGAAATCCATGATTACGGCTCTTTGGAAGGAATCGATCACTCCGCTCTTTATCAAGAACAAAACACCGTGTTAATCACAGGGGGAAAATGCTGGGAAACAGGGCTGTTGGAACAGGCTCTTCTGAAATTTGAATATCCGCCCATTCTCTGTATCAACTTCGTTTCCGGAAAGGCTTTCTGCTCCCTGGCAAAATATTATGCAAATTACCGCTGCCTGCGCATCCCTTACCAGCCGGAAGTATTTACGGATTTTTCCGGGCAATGGAAACGGTTTGCAGCGCAGCTATGGGAGGAAATCAGACAATGTTAAAAAAACCGGGGAAATTTACGGGAAATCTCATGAAACAGCGAATCGGAATCGCCGGAGCCTGCCGCGGAAGCGGGACAACGTTCTGCGCCATGATGACGGCATATTTTTTAAAAAAAGTAAAAAAACGGAACACCGTTGTCGTGGAAAGGAACCTTTCCGGGCATCTTTGGAGCCTCGGAAACGAAGAACCCTGCTTTTCCGTCCACGGGCTCGATGTCTATGGGAAAAATACCGAAGATATCTCTGCCTTCGATCGGTATCCCTGTGTCATTCTTGACTATGGGACCAAAATTACCGAAAACGCCGGGCTTCTTCCGGAATTTTCAAAATGCACGATAAAAATCATCACAGCAAGCCTGTGTGAATGGAAACAGGAAGAGTTCTTTCAATTTATAGACACCTTCTCAGAACTTCCTGAAAGCGGGGAATTTATTTACTTGGCGCCGCTGGCGCAGCCATGCGACATCAAAACCGTAAAAAAATGGGGAAATATAACGATCTATCCGCTGGCGGCAGAAAAAAGCTGGAACCGGATCGGCCCGGAAAATTTGAAATTATTAGAACAGCTTCTCTGTTAAACTGCATTTTCATTAAATAGAGATTCACAAAAGAAATCTACGACAAGAAAAGGGGGTTTTATGGCAGTAATCAGAAAAAAGAAAGGAAAAATTATACTATCCGTACTCGCTGGCGCTGTTGGAATGGGGATTTTATGCGGAATCAGTTTCTTTTTCTACGTACAGAAAACAGGCGTCCAACTGTCGGCATTTTTTCAAATGGAAAATAAATTAGAGCCGTCCGTCCTGGTCTGCTTATCTCAGGATGTTTCCGATGGAAAGCCGCTGACAGAAGCAGATCTGAAAGAAGTTTCCGTACAGGTCCCGGAAGGACAATTTACCAGGCATGACATTTCTGAATATATCGGAAAATGCTTAAAGCTATCCTTAAACAGCGGCAGCATTCTATCGGAAAATTTAGTTTATGTCCCGCCTAAAATCAACGACGACGAGCGCCTTCTCAATTTAAGCTATGTAAAGCTAAATGAAAAAATGGAAAACGACGATTATGTGGATATCCGGATCTCTTTCCGGAACGGGAGCGATTACGTGCTGCTTTCCAAAAAAAGAATCGTGGATATCGCCGGGAACATTGCCGGGGAAGAAAGCGCAAACGCCCTGTGGATACAGGCAGGAGAAGAAGAAATCCTGCGCCTTGCAAGCGCTGTCGTCGATTCCTTCTATCAGGAAGGATGCGAAATCTACGCGATCGAATACGTTTCAGAAATGCAGGAAGCGGCAGAAATCACCTATCCGGTCAACGAAGCCGTCAGAAAGTTACTCTCCTCCGATCCCAATATCGCAGAACTCGCACAGGGGAATCTATCCGAACAAATACGGGATAACCTCGAAAAAGAGCTAAAAAAAGAATCGGAAGAATAAGGGAAAAGCATATCACAGGAAAAACAAGGTACCTCCGGGAATTTATGTCTCACAAACATGGCCTCCGGTACACAAATTTCACTTTTTTAATGACTATTCCCCCAAAAGATGGTATACTATGGCTTGAGGAGGGGCCCTCATAAACCCATAAACGAAAAAACCATCAGGAGGATAGGAAACATATGAGAACTAGAACCAGAACCAAAAAGAAAAAAAGAACCGGTTTTATCCTTGTGATATGCCTGCTCCTTGCCGTTTTCCTGGCAGCCTTCCTGCTGCTGGCAAAGAAATATGCCCCATCCAGGAAAGTGCTTCCCCTTACGGAATTTTATTCCGTAGAAGACGGCGAAATTTTAGTCGTCATGCAGGATCAGGTCATGGAAGAGAGAGGAAAGCTGATTGGAGACCGCATCTATCTAAAATACGAACAAATCACAGATGTACTAAACAAAAGGTTTTACTGGGATCAGAATGAAAACCTTCTTATCTATACAACGGCATCCTCGGTGATTAAGGCAGAGCCTGGCAGGAAAACCTATCAGATCAATAAAAACAGCAAAGAGACAGATTATGACATTGTAAGCCTGGACGGGGACAATGTTTACATTGCCCTTGACTTTGTCAGGCTCTATACCGACCTTTCTTATCAGGTCTATGAAGAGCCGCAGAGAGTTGTCATTACTTACCGATATGGGGAAGAGCTTTTATATACGGTATCGAAACGAAAAACGCAGATCCGAAAAAAAGCAGGAATCAAAAGCGATGTTCTCGCCACTGTCCCATCCGGCAGCAGGCTCGCCTGCCTGGATAAAGACGGCGAAGAGATCAACGGTTTCATCCATGTGATTACAGAGGACGGCGTTACCGGCTATATCAGCTCCCGAAAGGCCGAAAAGCCTTACAGCACTGTTTTAGAAAGCAAAAACGGCTTTCAGGAGGAATCTTATTCCCATATCCGGAAGGATGGCAAAATCAATATGGCATGGCACCAGGTATTTAACCAGGATGCCAATAACCAGCTGTCCTCTTTATTAGAACATACGGAAGGCATCACCACCATTTCCCCTACCTGGTTCCGGATTACCGGGGAAAACGGAGACATTACTTCCATTGCAAGTGAAAGCTATGTGGAAAAAGCACATTCTATGGGAATCGAAGTCTGGGCATTGGTATCCGATGTCGATGAAAAAGTGGATATGGGCAATATCCTGTCCTATACGGAAAAGCGGGAAAAAATAGAAAAGGAGCTTCTGTCACAGGCCATCCGGTATGATATCGACGGGATTAATATTGATTTTGAAACCATATCCAAAGACTGCGCCGCTTCTTATCTCCAATTTATCCGCGAATTATCCATCCGGTGCAGGAAAAACGATATTGTTCTTTCCATAGACACCTATGTGCCAACCGAATATTCCGCTTACTACGACAGGGCAGAACAGGCAAGCGTTGCCGATTACGTCATCATCATGGGATATGACGAACACTATGTAGGAGGCGGCGAAAGCGGCTCCGTTGCATCGATCGGCTTTGTCAGGGACGCCATCCAAAATTCCTTAAAAGAAATCCCGGCAGAACAGCTTATCCTGGGGATTCCATTCTATACCCGCCTCTGGAAAGAAACCGAAGCAGAAGACGGAACCCTCTCCATAACCGCAGAAAATTACGGGATGGAAAGCTCTTTCAAAAAGATGGACGAAGTCGGCGTCACCCCGGTATGGCAGGAAGAAACAGGGCAGTATTACGGAGAATATAAAAGCGAAGGCGCCACTTACAAGATCTGGCTGGAGGAAGAAACTTCGATTGAAGAAAAAGTAAAACTGGCACATGAAAATGCCCTTGCTGGTATTTCTGCATGGAAGCTTGGCATGGAAAAAGAAGAAGTCTGGAACGTGATACAAAAATATTCTTAAAAACAAGGGGCTGTCGCAATAAGAACCAAACAACAAGATATGGTATTTCTTTCCAATCAAATGATACAATATCTTGTGTCTGTGTTCTTTAGTGCGACAGCCCCTTATCTGCCCAAAAATCCTTTCCAAACCTCTATATCCTGCTGCATATCATGGCATCCCAATCTCCAACCGTCAGAATCCAATCCGGATGACGCCTTACCCAAATAAATTACTAAAAAAATTAATAATAGAATTAATGATATTCCCAAAGAAAGCGCCAATGCTTTCAATCACATTTTGCTTATCCCCTATTTCACTGGAAATATTTTTAATCGTATCATATAATTCCGCCGCCTGCGTTTTAATAGCATCTACATCAATATCCACTTTATTGATATTCGCCATTAAATCCACGATTTTTTCCTTTTCTTCTTCGGAAAGCGTCACATCCATATTTTCACTCAGGGTTTCCAGGGCGTCGTCAATATTTTTAAGCGTCACCCCGTTATCCTCAAACATCTCCTGTTTCAGGGCTGCAATCAGCTCCGCCGCCTTATCGCTCCCAATGCTCTCGCTTAGCTCCGCCGTAGTCACAAGCTCATTATTAGCGGCATCCATCGCCGTTTCATCCAGCTTCTCCCCGGTCAGCAGTTCATAGGATTTCATCACGCTGACCAGCGCCGCCGTGCCGCTGATGGAAAACGGCCCTGCCACCTTGACGTCAAGATCCTTTACCCCGGCGGTAATCAGTGCGTTCCGGTACATTTCCTGCGTACAGTAATTAATATTCGTTGTCGTAATCGTAATCCCGCTGTTTTCCTCCGTCTTTGTTATCAGCACGGAAGAAAGCGCCCTTGTCCCGATTACTGACGCAGCCAGATAATCCCCCAAATACTGCACCTCATCCTCATGGGTGGTATAAGTAACCTGGTAATCCTCCGGATTCTTTACGCCAAGAATATCAAGCACCGCCTGAAGCTCATCCGCCTTCAAATCCTTTCCAAGCACAAGATACTGTTCCCCTGCCACGGCATCCGCCAGAACCGATTTTGGCAAAAGGAAACAACATAAAAGCAAAAAAAACATAAATTTACCTGATTTTTTGATTTTTTCCATTTTCTTCCTCCTCATCTCCGCTTTGCGGCCTGTAATCTTTGTGAAATCTTGTCTTTTCTATCTTACCATAAAATTTCTTCTTAATCAAACCCTGTCTTTCCAAGCTCCCCTGAATATGTTATACTTGCTTTGGCTGCTTTGCAGCCTGTTTCGCCGCTGAAGCGGCTAAAATCCCGCTTCTGGCGAACGCCATATGGCGGAACAAAAAAACAAAAGGAGACTTTGCTTTATGATTTTTGACACACATGCCCATTACGACGACAAAAAATTTGATGAGGACAGGGATATCCTGCTGCGAAGCTTAAAAGACTATCATATAGGAACTGTCATCAATGTCAGCTCCAGCTTAGCTTCTGTATCGGCATCCCTCCGCCTTGCCGAACAGTATGATTTCATCTATGCGGCTGTCGGCATCCATCCTTCCGATACAGGAGAGCTGACCGAAGAATCCTTTGCCTGGCTGAAAAAACAGACAGCGCACCCGAAAACTGTCGCTGTTGGAGAAATCGGTTTAGATTATTACTGGGAAGAGCCGGACGAAAACATACAAAAAAAATGGTTTGTCCGCCAGCTTGCGCTTGCCAAAGAATGCCAGCTCCCTTTTATCATCCACAGCCGGGATGCCGCAAAAGACACCCTGGATATTATCAGGGCAGAACACGCTTACGAACAAAGCGGCGTTATCCACTGTTTTTCTTACAGCAAAGAAATCGCCAGGGAATACCTTACGATGGGATTTTATCTTGGAATCGGCGGCGTCATCACGTTTTCCAATGGAAAAAAATTAAAAGAAGTCGTGGAATACGCCCCGTTATCCCAGCTTCTTTTAGAGACTGACTGCCCATACCTTTCCCCTGTCCCATACCGCGGGAAACGCAACTTTTCCGGAAATTTAAGCTACGTCATTGAAGAAATTGCCCGTATTAAACAGATTCCGGAAGAAACCGTTATTACTGTAACGGAGGAAAATGCAAAAAAATTCTACCGCCTTTAACCTTTTAATCCACAATATGAATTTTCCATTTATTTGCGTAAATCGCTTCTGCTTCCTAAGTTATTTCCAGAACAAACCATAAAAACAAGGCAGCCACCAAAAAATGACTGCCTGTTTTACACGGGCTTTTCCCGTTAAAAACATATGAGAAAACCTGCCAGATTAATCTGTCACATATGGCATTAAAGCGATATGACGCGCCCTCTTAATGGCTACCGTCAAAGCTCTCTGATGCTTCGCACAGTTGCCTGTAATTCTTCTTGGAAGAATCTTGCCTCTCTCTGATACATATCTCTTTAATTTATTGACATCCTTGTAATCAATGCCTGCATTAGGCGATTTATCTGCACAGAATACGCAGACCTTCTTTCTCCTGCGGCCCGGTCTTCTCTTTAACGGGGCATCGCCTCTATCGTTCTTTTCCTTATTATATGGCATAACATGACCTCCTGTCTATCTGCAAAATCCACCTGGTTTTACATCTTTTTAATTTCCGAATGGCAGCTCGTCTACACTGTCAGGAATGGACATAAAATCATCGGCAACCGCCTGGGACGGCTGCGGCCTGCTTATCGGCTGCGCAGCGCCAAAATCACTTCCTGCCTGGAATCCTCCCGTCTGCTGTGAATAATCACCGCTCTGTGCATTCTTACTCTCTGCAAACTCAAGCTCGTCTACCATGACCTGAACGCTGTATACCTTCTGTCCTTCCCTGTTCGTATAATTGTCATTCTGAATCCGTCCGACCACTACCATCTTTATCCCGCGGCGCAGATAACGCTCTACAAAATCCGCCTGCTTGCCAAAAGCCGTACAGTTAAAAAAATCTGCCTCTGGCTCCCCTTCCCGCTTAAACCTGCGGTCAACGGCAATGCTGAACTTTGCAACGGTTGTCGTTCCTGCTGCCCGGACTTCCGGATCTCTTGTCAGACGCCCGATTAAAATTACCTTATTCATAGAGACATCCTCCTCTCTATGCCTTAACTTTCTATGCTTCCTGCTTTACGCATAAATATCTGATAACATTATCCGTGATACGGAGAACCTGCTCCAGCTCATTCGGACAATTCGTATCAGCCGCATCGAATTTGATGAAATAATAAAATCCTTCTTTCATCTTCTGAATTTCGTAAGCCAGTCTTTTCTTACCACATTCATCAACGTTAGTAATCGTACCGCCGAATCTGGTAATATACTCTTTTACCTTTTCCACAGTAGCATTCTTAACGTCATCTTCGACTTTCGCATTTACAACTAAGGCTAATTCATACTGATTCATAGTTGCGTGCACCTCCTTCTGGTCTCTGGCTCCCACATCCTCCGGCGAATCCGGATTTTATGGAAACAAGGAATAAATTTATGTCTCACGAGGATTTAGTGTACCATAGAAAAAAAGAAAAAGCAAGCAAAATTTGTTAAAATTCAGGTGCCCTATATACTAAAAATAAGATACTATTGACAAAAAACAGTATTTTATATATGATACAAATGTAGATATTGCATGAATGAAAGCTTTCTATGCCATGATTGGGAGGTATTGCATTTACTATTGTAGAAAAAGCAAGCGAAGAAGATGTATCAGTAAAACCAGGTGACGGATTGACGATTGGTTCAGGAGGATATTCTGCCGGATGGAGGGCATGGAGAATTACAAATTTTGGAAAACCTATAGAAAGGAACTTAATTTGGAAATGAAAAAGACAATTTATTATGTGCTGGCTGCAATAGTACTTTTAATGGCTAATAAATGTGATTTATCAGCAGCTGAGTTTGATATTACAAACGGCGTTTTGACGGCAGTCAGGGGAGAAGACACAGAAATTATGCTGCCTTCTGATGTTAAAGAAATTGGAGAAGATGTTTTCGCAGGGAATAAGAAAATTTCCAGAGTATATATTCCGGAAGGTGTAATTTCCATTGGTTCACATGCGTTTGACGACTGCAGCAGCTTGTCTGTGGTTCTTCTTCCATTGAGCATAGAAAGCATAGGGGCGGATGCATTTTCTGGCTGCCCTGAGTTAATGACAGTTGGATATCGTGATGGGACAAAAAAATCTGTAGTCAATTGGCTGATTGAGAATGAAATACAGTATAAACTGTATGGCGGAGAACAAAGTAATGACATAAGTTTTGATGATATGAAAATTTATTATCCGCAGCTGAACCAAACATTTACTAAAAACAACATTATATACAAAATAATAAAAAAAGATAAAAAAAACATGGAAGTATCTGTATCCGGCTGTGATAAAGATAAAAAGATAATTAAAATTCCAAAAACTGTAACTTTTCAGAGAAAAACATATAAAATTACAGCCATTGCAGAGGGTGCCTTTAAGAGGAAGTCTCATCTTTATAAGGTAATAGCAGGGAAAAATATAAGGAAAATTGAAAACTCTGCTTTTATAAATTGTAAAAAATTATCTATAATTGCAATCAAAAATAAAAAATGCATATACAATAAAAAAATTGCGGAAAAAGGAAGTAAGTTTAAAATAATAATAAAAGAATGACACATCGTTAAAATTACCCTTTTACATCTAATAGCTGCGCCCTGCCATGAAGCTTTACCTCCACAGAATCCGCAGGCACAAAAATGCAGTCCCCTTTAAAAAAACGGATCTCCCCGCCATCCCATAACAGGCAGCCACAGCCACCGATACATAACAGCACATGGAAGGAAGTGCTGTCCGCCCGATAATCCACCAGCTCCCGGCACCGTTCTGTATTAATTAACATCCGATACACTTCAAAATAACGGCATCGGCACAAAAGCTCCATAGCACAGCCCCGCCGATATTTCAATACCCGGAGCGGCTGCCTGGGCCTGCTGCTGCCTTTTAAATCCGCAACCGCTAACGCCTTATCTATATGAAGCTCCCGTTTCTTCCCGTTCTTATCCGTCCGGTTATAGTCATATAACCGATACGTCAGGTTGGAATTTTCCTGAATCTCCGCAACCAGCGCACCGGCAAGGATAGCATGGATTTTTCCCGCCTCAATATAAAAAACATCATCCTTTTTTATGGGAACCTTCTGCAAAAACCGCTCCACCGTTCCCTCTTCGATGCTTTTCCTCATCAGGCTCCTGTCAACATCATACTGAAGGCCGTATACCAGTTCCGCCCCCGGCGCAGCGTCAAGGACATACCACATCTCTGTTTTTCCATGCTGTCCATGCTCATGCTCCATTGCATAGGCGTCATCCGGATGAACCTGCACCGAAAGATCTTTTTTGGCGTCAATCAATTTTATTAAAATCGGAAAGCCGTTTTCCGCGTCCGGATGCGTTCCCAGATATTCCGGATGCTCCTTTAAGATCTCAGCCAGCGTCCGTCCGGCAAAACAGCCGTCCGCTGCAAGGCTTAACCCGTCGGGATGCGTAGAGCACTCCCATGTTTCCGCCAGAGGCTCCATAGCAATCCCTTTAGAAAAATCATCATTCAAACGGCTGCCTCCCCAGAGATAATCCTTTGCCGCAGGCTTTAAAAGGAACGGAACATGTTTATTCCAACGCAAATTTTTGTTTATCATGGACACTGATCTCCCTGCCTAACTGAACTTCCACAAGCTTCAATTCCGTTTCTGCCACAATAGTATGGCGACAGCCCGCCTGCATCGTAACCACATCCCCGGCGCTTACCTTCTGCTCCATGCCGTCCACAACGGTACGGCCCGTACCGGAAACCACTACCCATACCTCATCCCTGTTTTTATGGCTGTGGTAATTCATCCCATGCCCTTCCTTCAATGTCACTTTAATTGTCAGGCTTTCCGGTTCCACATCCAGAACCTGAAAGCTTCCCCAGCTTTTTTCCTCAAACATAATCCGATCGCCAAGCCTGTCTACAAAGGGCTTGATATAACTGGACTGCTCCTTATCCGAAACTAAAATTCCATCCGGGCTTGCAGAAATTACAACATCACTCAGTCCCATCGCAAGCACTGGTATATTTAATTCATTAATAACATGGACATTTGCGCAGGTTTCATTCATCATGGCGCTGCCAACAGCCGTTTCCTCCATTGCCTCTGTAAGCGTATTCCATGTTCCCAAATCCTTCCAGGAGCCGGAAAACCGCATAACCTGAATACTTTTCTCCTTTTCCACAACCGCATAGTCAAAGCTGATTTTAGGAAGCGTTTCATATTTGGAAAATAAATCACTGTAATCCGTAAATTCCAGCATCTCATGCGCCTTTTCCAGCACATAACCCAGACGGTATGCAAAAACGCCGCCATTCCAAAGCGCTCCCTGCCTTAAATATGCCTCTGCCGTTTTCACATCCGGTTTTTCTTTGAAAGTGGACACACTGCTGACAGCCTCTTTTCCTTCCGGAAGAATATAGCCGTATTTCTCGCTCGGATATGTTGGCTCCATTCCCATCAGGACCAGGTTCGCTTCCCCTTTATCCGCCTGCTCAGACAACGCTTTTAACGCACGAAAATAATCTTCCTCCACGTAAGGATCTACCGGACAAACCACCACCGATTCCTTTGGATCAATCCCTTTTCTGTCAACAAGATAAGCCGTTGCCAGCACAATTGCCGGAAAAGTATCCCTGCGGCACGGCTCTATGGAAATATCCACTTCGCCTAACTGGTTATGGAGGGAAGAAACCTGCATTTTACTTGTGGCAACCGTGATAACGGCATCCGGATCTACGGCTCTGATCTGCCGGTACATCCTCTGCACCATAGACTCATATCCGCCTTTACCGTCTTTAAAAATCTTAATAAACTGCTTGGAACGGATATCGTTGGAAAGCGGCCATAGCCGTTTTCCCGATCCGCCGGACAACAATACTATATTCAATGTTACGCCTCCTCTTTCTGTCCTCTGCAGGTAAATGACGAAACCGAAGATAAAAAATCCTCATAGCTTAACCGAATGCCGTCTCTAAGCTCTGTTTTATATGTCCAGCCAAGCCCTGCCGCCTTGCTGACATCCAAAAGCTTTCTCGGCGTCCCATTGGGCTTCGACCGATCCCAGCGGATTTCCCCTTCATAGCCGATCACTTCCGCCACCAGCTCCGTCAGTTTCCGGATCGTTAATTCCTTTCCCGTCCCCGCATTCACCGTTTCATTCCCGCTGTAATGATTCATCAAAAATACGCATAAATCGGCAAGATCGTCCACATAGAGAAATTCCCGCAAAGGCGAGCCGTCGCCCCAGCAGGTCACATACGGAAGCTTCTGCTCCTTCGCCTCATGGAAACGGCGGATCAGCGCCGGGAGGACATGGCTGTTCTTCGGATGATAATTATCATTCGGACCGTACAGATTGGTCGGCATGACAGAAATATAATCCGTGCCATACTGTTTATTCAGGTATTCACAATACTTAAGCCCCGAAATCTTCGCAAGGGCATAAGCCTCATTCGTCTTTTCCAGCTCACTCGTCAAAAGGCAGTCCTCTTTCATCGGCTGCGGCGCCATGCGCGGATAAATGCAGCTGCTTCCAAGAAATTCCAGTTTCTTACAGCCGTTTTTCCATGCCGAATGAATCACATTCATTTCCAGAATCATATTTTCATACATAAAATCCGCCAGCGCGCTCTCGTTCGCAGCAATGCCGCCTACCTTTGCCGCCGCAAGGAAAACATAATCCGGCTTTTCTTCTGCAAAAAAATCCTCCACCGCATCCTGACGGCACAAATCCAGTTCTTCATGAGTGCGCAGAATCAGGTTTTCATACCCCTGCCGCCTTAATTCCCGGACAATGGCAGAACCTACCATCCCACGGTGTCCGGCAACATAAATCCTGTCATTCTTTTCCATTTCTTTACGCCCCTTTCACTGCTTTTTCCCGCTTCGCCAACTTCCTGTCATGCTCCGCCATGATCCGAATCAGTTCTTCATAGCTGGTCTTCTGCGGGTTCCAGCCAAGCACCGTTTTCGCCTTCGTCGGATCGCCCCATAAATTATCCACATCCGTCGGACGGAACCATGCCGGATTCACGCAGACAAGCAGCTTCCCGGTTTTTGCGTCATACCCTTTTTCTTCCAGCCCTTTCCCTTCCCAGCGGATTTCCATGCCATTTACGAGAAATGCCCTTTCCGTAAAATCGCGTACCGTATGCTGCTCACCCGTGGCAATGACAAAATCCTCCGGCTCCGTTTGCTGCATCATCAGCCACATACACTCTACATAATCCTTTGCATAACCCCAGTCGCGCAGGGAATCCAGATTCCCAAGCTCCAAATGATCCTGAAGCCCTTCCGCAATCCGCCCTGCCGCCAGCGTAATCTTCCTCGTAACGAACGTCTCCCCGCGCCGTTCCGATTCATGGTTAAACAAAATGCCGTTGACCGCAAACATTTTGTAAGCTTCCCTGTACTCCTTCGTAATCCAGAAGCCATACTGCTTCGCGACCGCATAAGGGCTGTACGGATGAAACGGCGTCGTCTCTTTCTGCGGGATCTCCTCCACCTTTCCATATAATTCCGAAGTTGACGCCTGATAAATTTTCGTCTTTTCCGCAAACCCTAAAATGCGGACAGCTTCTAAAATCCGCAGGACGCCCATCGCATCCACCTCGCCCGAATACTCCGGCACATCAAACGACACCTGCACATGGCTCTGCGCCGCCAGATTATAAATTTCATCCGGGCGGACAAGACTGATAATCCGAATCAGCGAAGAAGAATCCGATAAATCCCCGTCATGCACCGTAATCTTTCGTTCCTTCAAAAGATGGTCAATCCTTGCCGTATTGGAAATCGAAGCACGCCGGACCATCCCATGAACCTCATAGCCTTTCTCCAGCAGAAACTCCGCAAGATACGATCCATCCTGCCCGGTAATCCCGGTAATCAATGCTGCCTTACCCATAAAAACGCTCCTTTTTTATTTTCTAGGAAATTTCTTATAAGGTCACTTCTTTCAGAAATGGTTAAGATCCGAACAGAAGTGTGCTCTTTACTCTTTGTTTTGAATATTTTACCGGATAACCGCAGCAGGTTGAATTCAATATATTGAAAAAAGGTTGCACAATCTTGGCTTTTTATAACCAGAATGTGCAGCCTTTCAAAATTTATCTATATTTAAATTTCACTGTTCTGCGCGTCATCAGACTACTGACTCCTCGCCAGCATTAGCGCTTCCCATTCCATTGTTTCCTGTATGAAGACGGGCTCATGCCTTCTGCGTTTTTAAAAATCCTCGTCAGATATCCGGGTTCCATACCCATATCCGCAGCGATCATTTCAATCGTC
Source organism: uncultured Lachnospiraceae bacterium (assembly GCA_947629585.1). Taxonomy (GTDB): domain Bacteria; phylum Bacillota; class Clostridia; order Lachnospirales; family Lachnospiraceae; genus MGBC100174. The sequence goes on from CANREH010000004.1 coordinate 21,234, forward strand.
CTGTCCGTAAACCGTAGCTGCTGTTTTGCATAAGTAATCCTGTTTTGAATTAAGTAAGCTCCGATAGTTATGCCGTAACTTTCTTTAAAAATCCTGGAAAGATAAAATTTATCAATAAAAAACCGTTCCGCAAGCTGATCTAACGTAATTTTATTATGAAAATTTTCATCAAGATACTCCTTCATTTTCTGGATATTCACAATTTTTGAATTATCCTCTGTTTTTTTATCCTTTGGTTTCCATGTATCTTCCATTAAATACATCAGCAGGGAAGATAATTTCTCATGCAGTCTCATATCGCGGACATAATCAAATGATCCCGCAATAAAATATAAATCTTTTAAAATCTGCTCATAACGCTGTATATCCATGGGATGAAATACTGGTACCCCCCCCCGTTCTTCATATTTCTTATAAATATTTAACATATTAGTACCATAAAAATGACACCATGATAACGACCAGAGCTCATCCCCTGTCCTATGCTCATAATTTGATTTACAATTAATAAAAGCACAATCCCCTGCTTTTAATTCATATGTTTTTCCTTCATAAACCAACACCCCAGATCCCGACAATACAAGAAAAAACAAGCAGGAATCCAACTTTTCCCTCACAGAAGTATGCGGCCGCAAAGCCTGCAGAGTACCTGTTTCCTGTAAATAAAACAAAGAGGAGCGTGCAAAACCAGAAGGTGTATAAAGAATGCGATTGGAAGATACGCTGGATAAGGAATCAGTAAAAAATTCTTTTTTCATTGTATATCACTCCCCGCTTTCTTAATAACTATCCAGCCATTTTTCTATATTTAAACATTTTATCCCTTATTCTTTGCTAAAATCAATATACTTTGACAAATCCTCATATAATTTATGAGTATAATATCTTTTCCCAGCATCATTCATGTGCATTGCACCATTATAGATATACTCTAATGGCATCAAAACCTCCCTCAAATCTGACAAAAAAGGGACAGGAAGCCTCTCCTCCAGCTCTTCCTGATATAGATTAATTTCCTCATCACTGCTGATAACCGCACCTTCAAAAATCGGCGCATGCGTCAAATAAAAAGAAGCTCCTTTTCCCTTACAAAATTCTGCAAATTCATTCAATTCGTTATAGCAATTAGTATCTATATCATTTATCTCATAAACTTTTTTTATATATAAATCCTGTTCACCCGCTATACAGCCAGTTCTTTCATAAATTAAGTTGCCTGTATCCGGATCAAAAGCACCCGCATTATATACGACGGAAGCAGACCCATCCTCTTTATGCCTGATATACCGCTGCAAGCTATACAATAGACCATATAACTTCGTATAGGCAGCAGCTCCAGATGATTTTATGACCTGCAATGGATGCTGCCGGAAAAAATCAAAAAATAAATCCGGCTCACTATCCATAGATACAAAAATCAAATCCATCCCGTAGTCATTTTCAGTGAACGGAAAAAACGGCATAATGACAATATCTCCTTTCCCAATAAACTTTTCCGCAGTCTCCAGGATATAACACATCCCCATCCCGCTGTGGATCCCCAGCGTGTATGCCGGCATCCCGGACTCCTCTCCCAACTGCCTGGAATCCACGGCAAAGGTCATATAAGAACCGCCAAGCACTATAATCTTAGGTTTATTCTGATCGGCTTTCTGCAGAGCTCTATACTGATACACAAACCCTTTCTGGTAATTATCGGCATAGATTCCTCTGATACCGAAAAAAACAGAGCTGAAAACCACAACACTGATGAGCAGAGTGACAACAGACAAGGCAGCCAGCTTCCTGTAAAATTTTCCCATCTTTCTTATCCTCCTTTTAAAACCTAAAGTATGCAAACTGGTCAAGCCCTGATTTCCCATAAGCGCCCAGAAATATAATGCAAAGAAGAAATCCTATGTAAAGCCCCCATCGCTTCCATGCCGGGTATTCGCTTATGGTTTCCCTCAACGTTATTTCTCTGTGCCCTAAGTGATAGACGTCTGCATACAACAGCGCCGCCATGCCAATAAAAATCTCAAAAAATATCTTTATATTCTCTTTTCCAAAATTCAGCATCTCATGCAGACCGATCCCGTTTGTCATCCTTCGTATAATTTCCGCTGTCACTGTCAGATCGGCAGGACGGAATATGGCATAACCAAAAGCAACAATCAGAAATGTCCTGACTACCTGCAGTATACAGAAACCTCTGCTTTCCACAAGCTTTGAAAATTTTCTATGGAACGCCGTATATATCGGGGACAGGACAACAGACAAAATAACAAAGGTTCCATGAAACAGGCCATATGCCACATAACACCAGCCAGCCCCGTGCCACAGCCCGATAAGAAACCAGACAACCAAAAGCGCAAAAGCATCTGGAAGCGTATTGGCAAGATAAGCATTCCGCTTCCTATATTTTTTTCTTATCCCACTGCAAATATCACTTCTGAGAATTGGATAAAATACATAATTCCGAAACCATGTTCCCAAAGTAATATGCCACCTTCTCCAGAACTCCGCAATACTTTTAGAAAAATACGGTGTCTCAAAGTTTTCATCCATAACAATTCCGAGCATCTGTGCACATCCGTTAGCAATATCCATATATCCTGAAAAATCCGCATATAACTGAAACGCATACAGAACCAGGATGCACCACCAGAACAAAAATCCTGTATAGGACCCATAATCTGCCCAAATACCATCAATCACCAGAGATATCTGATTAGCAATGACCAGCTTTTTAAAGAATCCCCAAGCTGCCCTCTGTAGACCATAAACAGCATTTCGATAGGAAAATTCATGTTCTTGGAATATCTGCGGTGAAAGCCTGTTATAATCCCCGATCGGTCCCTGCAGAAGCTGTGGAAAGAAGGAAACATAAAGTGCATGTCTGAAAAAATTAGTTTCTGTTTCTGCAGTCCCTCTGTATACATCAATACAGTATCCCATACTCTGAAACACGTAGAAAGATAACCCAATCGGCAATACAAGAGAGGCATACTTAAAAATTCCAAGCACCAAAAGAAGCACAACAATAACAGCGGCTATGATTCTCTTCTGTCTTTTTGCCATGTCCATTTTATATTTCTTCTTTTCTTCTTTAGAAAGCTCCTTTTCATACCCCCCCCGATTTTATAGCTTTCTCAAGGACGGCATAATTTTTTCTTATGGATATAGCCGCCAAATAGGTAACTGTTACTATAAATAATAAAAACAATAAATAAATCGGCGATGCCCATGCGTAAAAAATCCAGCTTGCCACCAAAAGCAGCTTCCACTGTCTGTCTCCAGGAATAATGTAATAAAGAGTGAATACCACTGCCATAAAGATTATAAATGTAAGTGTCGTAAATGCCATTTTTTCCTTAAGCCTCCAATAACTCTATCATTCCCAGATATGGATGCACCAGGAAACATACTTCCCGATTTTCAAGCGCCACCGCTTCATGCCTTTCACTACAGAGGACATAATTTTCTTGAAGCAGTCTCTCCAAATCCATCTCCATGGAATCGGTTTCATAGCATATATGGTAAGCTGTATTCCCCAGCTTTTTCATCAGCCCTGCCACCACCGACTCTTTCGATGAAGGGGAAACCAGTTCGATTACATACCCGTCCTTCTCCATAAAACAAATCCAGACCTGGCGGAACTCATCCAGAACCGTTTCCTGCCTGACAACATATCCCAATTTACGGAATGCCTCCTCTGCTTTTTCCATTTTCTTAACCAGATATCCGATATGATGCACCTTCATCAGGAATCCATCCCTTCTAATATCAAGCTGACCATCTCACCCACATTTTTCATTCCAACCACGTCCTTCATTGCAAACTTCATATCAAACTCGTCCTCAACAGTCCCTATCAGCGTAATATGCATCAGACTGTCCCAGCCCTCAATATCTCCCGCCACTGTCGCATCATTAATGACGATCTCCTCGTCATCAAAAACCTCCCGGAAAATCTCTGTCAATTTTTCCAATACTTCTTCTCTGTTCATACCTGTTTCTCCCTTCCGTTCACTTGAATCACATTATTTTTTTGTTCATAAATTTCAGGAATGGAAAATTTCCATTCCGTATTTCCTTTTTCATCCTCCCGTATCTTCTGGAACCCCTGCAAGGCAAAAAACTCTTTCACCATGGAATTTTTCGGAGTAGGATAATAATATCCAAAAATATCGGAAATTCCCCGTTCCTTCGATACTTTTACCAACTCGTCCATCATAGCATATTCCATGTCCCTCTTCAACACCCGGCAGCTCATCAACCACAAATCCAGGTGCAGTTCCTTTCCACGGATTTCCCCGATAATTACGCTGACCACGCCGTTATCCCCAAATTTATCCTCCAGCTTCCCATACAGTGTAATATAACGCTCCGAGGCGGCTATCGTCTCTATCTCTGTCTGGGTATACCGCCTTGTGGTCAGGTTAAACTGATTGCTCTTGTTGGAAAGCTGGGCAATCCTTGCCATATAGTCTGCCTCAAACGGACGGATGTTTCCTTTCATATTCAAAGACAGCAGGTATTCCCCATAATCTGCAAACTGTGCCTGCGCCCGGCTCCTCTCCGCATTCGCCCGGTACATTTCACTGCGCTTCTGATCGTCCGCTGACAGTTCCGTGACTTCAAAATACCCTGCCCTGTCAAGCACCTGCAGGTACTGCTCCACCTCTCCGATTTCAGGAACGGCAGCTCCTAAAACCCCCTGTCTGACAATCTCCCGCTCCGCCGGATTATCATCCACAAAAACGAAGGCTTCCGGCAACAGGTTTAACTCTGCTGCTGTCCGAACCAGATTCCTATCCTTCGGCTCCCAATTTGCAGTAAATGCAGCAAAATCCCGCAATGACAGGACGGAATCCTCCCGCCCAAAACCAGTTTTTGCTGTATCCTCGTTATTTTTTGAAATAACCGTAAGAAGAACCCCTATCTGTTTTAACTCTTTTAAATAACTCTGAAATTCACTGTATGTCTGCCCAAGGGAAGTCTCCTGCCCAATTTCAATGCTTTCTGCACCGTCATCCCCAATCACGCCGCCCCACAGAGTATTGTCCAGATCCAATGCAAGAGCCTTCTTATTTTTCCCAAACAGGGACTTTATGATCAGGGCAACATTGTACGCCGTGTATGGAATGGCAGGAACACACATAGCATACTTGTACATATGCCAGTAAAACGGCGCCGACCATTTTTCCAACCCATAGGACGCTGCCTCATAGTGAATATCATGAATATAAAAATTCCTATGCTTTTCGGCATATTCATAAAATCTTAAATTCAGGCGGGAAACAAAATTGACCTTTCCCTGAAAAAAACAGGCATCCTGATTTCCCAGCAGGCGATAAAACGGCAATTCAAAATTATTCTGGATAACAGGGCAGTGATACTTCTCCTCTAAATGCCCCCATAGGCCGGCAAACTTATCAAACACAGCATCCAGTTTCCGATCCACACACTCTCTGCTGTCAGACACCGTGGGCCATTCCGTAATATTCCTTGCTGATGTATGAATATAAATAATTTCCGGAGCAAACACCTCTAATTCCGGATTATCAAACATCCCATCCTCATAATACCTATTATACTCCGATTCATAAAAAGACGCCTTAATGCCATAATTCAGCAAAAACAACTCCAGCATATTCCTGATCTCATCCGTTGTGCTTCCGCCTAAAATGGCAATCCTTTTTTTCAGAAATGAAATACCTTCCTCTGCCAAAAGCTGCTTCTTTAAGCTTCTTTTCTTTTTCATCAGCCATTCTGCACGGAACGGATACTCCAGTTCTTCCATAAACTTTCCTCCCTCCTTGCCTTTTCAATATGCAAAAAATTCTTGGCAGTCACATCCATTTCAAATACTCCATAAATCCTTCCTTATTCTCCAATGCGGTCGTTGTCGGTCTCCCTAAATCTTCCCTTGCGCCAATTCCACACTTTACCACAATCATACTCAACATTTTTCGATTTTTCGCAGCCAGAAGCTCTCTGTCCAAATCCTCAAAAGATTCCACCGTAACGGCATAAGGATACCCGCATGCTGCCGCAGCACCTGCCAAGTCCACCTGTCCTGCCACCGTTGGCATTCCTCCTACTGTTTCATGAGCACCATTATTGATAATAACATGAATTAGATTCTTTGGTTTACTTGCCCCTATCACAGCAAGGGCCCCCATATGCATCAGCGCCGCACCGTCTCCGTCAATACACCAGACCTTTGTTTCCGGTTTCTGGACAGCAACTCCCATCGCAATGGAAGAAGCATGACCCATAGAACCCACCGTCAGGAAATCATACTGATGCCCCTGCCCTTTGCAGACACGAATTTCAAACAGCTCCCTGCTGGCTTTTCCTGTTGTACTGACGACAGGATCTTCCCCGCTGATTTCTACAATATGCCGGATAACCTCTTCCCGTTTCATGACAAAAGCATTCTGATAGATAACTTTTTTGTCATAAGATAACGCTCCCTTCCGAATCACAAAGGCTGCATCCCTGCCTATCGCAAGAAGTTTCCGAAAACCGTCCATTGCCGCCATAGCTTCTTCTCCGCTGGTTTCTTTTCCAATAACAAACGCAGGAATTCCCATATCTTCCAATAATTTTACAGTAACTTTTCCCTGGTAAATATGCTGCGGCTCATCATGGACTCCCGGCTCTCCCCGCCATCCAATGACAAAAATCATGGGGATAGCATACACCTGATCATTCAACAAGGATGCCACTGGATTGATAATATTTCCTTCACCGGAATTCTGCATGTAAACTGCCGGAATTTTTCCTGTTGCCAGATGATACCCCGCTGCCAATGCTGCACAGTTTCCTTCATTAGCAGCAATAACATGATGGCAGGGATCGATCCCGTACCTGTCCATCAGGCAGTCACAAAATGCCTTCAACTGGGAATCCGGAACTCCCGTATAAAAATCAGAACCGATAATTTCCATTAATGTCTCTGCTTTCATACTCTAATTTCCTCCTGTTGATTTATTATCTTCTGATACAAATTTCTTAAATCGGTCTCGTCTAAGCTAATCGGATTATTCTTTAATCTGACAGGGTTGACTGAAGTTACTAAAAGTTCTCTGTCCTCTCTGCTCCCAACAGGCTTCCATAACTCTAATTCCTCTAAAATGTTCTTAAACAGGCATACCATATCCTTTGCTTTTCCACACCCCATGCTTTCCGCAAGCTCCTGAAACATGGACTTTATATACTGCACTCCCCTCGGCTCCACACATTTTTCTTCATGAGCCAGCATATATGGCAAAAGCTCAGCCACGCAAAGACCTGCGGCATGTCCATGGGCAATCCCATACAGACTGGTCAGCTTATAGCACATGGCATGACCAGCCGTTGTCTGTGCAATATTGATAGCATGACCAGCAAGATTGGCAGCCTTTAACATAGCTTTATTCCCATTTTCTTTATTCTCTAAATAAGACTCCCTATATTCTAAAATCAGCCGTATGGCTTTTTTAGAATATTCTTTACTTTTTTCCGTAGAGTTTACAGACCAGAAAGCTTCCATAGCATGACAGAAGGCATCCATGAAAGAAGCTTTTTTCTGGTATACAGGCAAGGTAACCAAGGCAGAAGCATCCATTAAGACTGCCCTGGGTATACAGCTTTCATCTGCTACTGACTGTTTTTCTCCCCGATCATAAATCACGGCAAACCTCGTAGCCTCGCTCCCTGTTCCCGCCGTAGTAGGAACAGCCGCAAGATAAACTGTATTCGGGACGATTTCCTGCTCCAGATAACTCCTGCCCGATTCCATATTAGAATACAGCTTAATACATTTTGCCACATCCATAGCGCTCCCGCCGCCAACAGCAACAATAGCATCACAATTATTTTTATGAAAAACTTCCACTCCCTCCACAACAGAATGATAATCCGGATTAGGTTGAAAATGGCTAAATTTAACCACCTGAATCCCCAGCCTTTTTTCCAATGTCTCAAAGTATGGACAAATTTTCAAAAGTCGAAAAGAGCCGCCGCATACTAAAAGAATCTTTTTCACTTTCTGCTCTTTGAAGCACCGATCAAGATCTTCATAATTATTGTCTGCTCTCAATAATTCCTGTTCCATAATATCCTCCATTCCTTACACTTCTTCCGGAATCAGCCGGATAATATCCTGAAATGGCATACAGATATCGTCACATTCCTTTGCTCTGTGATTTTCTAAAATCAACTTTGCCGCATTCTGCATGGCAGGAAAACCGGTTCTTGTCAGATGGTTCGCATAAATCACTACATTAACACCTCTCTGCTTAAATTCTTCTTCCGTAACAGTATTAAATGATGTAGGCACCACCACGATCGGCGTCTCCTTGTCCCCTCTACGAAACTTCTCCACAAATTCAAAAATCTCTTCCGGATCTTTTTTACGGCTGTGAATCATAATTGCGTCCGCACCAGCTCTTACAAATGCAAAGCCCCGCTCTAAGGCATCCTCCATCCCACGTTCCAAAATCAGGCTCTCTATTCTTGCACAAATCATAAACTCTTTTGTCCTCTGTGCTTTTTTCCCTGCTCGGATTTTGGCAGAAAAATTTTCAATACTATCCTGGGTCTGTGCCACTTCATTACCAAACAAAGAATTTTTCTTAAGCCCGGTCTTATCCTCAATAATCACCATGGACACCCCCATACGTTCCAGTGTCCTGACTGTATAAACAAAATGCTCTGTCTGCCCTCCCGTATCCCCGTCAAAGATAATCGGTTTTGTTGTCACCTCCATAATGTCATCAATAGTACGAAACCGGGAAGTCATATCCACCAGCTCTATATCCGGTTTTCCTTTTGCTGTAGAATCACAAAGGGAACTGACCCACATAGCATCAAATTGCCGCGCACTGCCATTCTGGTATATTACAGTATTTTCCGCAATCAGCCCAGTAAGACCGCTATGCGCTTCTATTGCCGTTATAGTTCCTTTCAGTTTGATCGCCTTTCTCAAACGTCCTCTGCGCATATCCGGGCTGGACAAATCCAACCGTGCCCTGCGCTCCAGCTCCTGGTATTTTTTATCCTGCGAATACGGAAATTCCACCAGCCTCCCTCCATAAGAAGCCAGGACTGCAACTACCTCATCCCGGATCGGCATCTGGAACCCACTATCCCAGTCATCTCCATGCACAACAATATCCGGCTGGTATTTCTCCAAATTCTCCCGGTAACTTAACTCCCTTTGCTCCACTACCTTGTAAACGCCGGCAATATTTTCAAACATGCTTTTTCTTTCACTGAAAGGCAGAATGGGAAACCGCTTATAGCCTGCAACGGCCTCATCTGACAATACCCCTACAATAAGCTTCCCCATCCTTTTTGCTTTCTTGATTAAGTTCATATGCCCACTGTGCAGAATATCCGTAGAAAAACACATATATACCGTCCGATCCTCTACTTCTCTGAGGTGTCCAGAAACCACTGCCAAATCTTCCGGACTGTCTACTTCGCTGCACAACTTTTTCCCAACATCCACAGGAACTATCCTGCAGCGATCAGAAACCACATTGAAAGCATTTTCCGCATAACATTTCACATCATTTTTCTCACAAAAAGAAACGATACTGGAAAGCCAGACTTTCCATTCTTTTTTCCAAAGCTTGTACAGCGGCTGTGCCGCAACAGCTTCATTAAAATAATCCACTCCAATTTTTTGAATATGCCCATGTCTTACCACTGCCTTAAAATCCTTTTCCGGAAGCGGACAGGAATTACTGACTGCCATACAGCTTTTTTCTTCTCCAAGGACAGCATCCATAACCATATTCTCAAAAACCAAATCTCCGTGCATCAAAAGAACATCATCATCCAAATACTCCCTTGCACAATAAATAGAATAAATATAGTTTGTCTCCTGATACCTTGGATTTCTGACAAAAGTAATATGTAACGGCAGGGAAAGGCTTTGGCAGTAATTAATTAAAACGCTGTCAAATTTTCCTGTGGTCATAACCACTTCCTCAATGCCTGCTTCCGCAATCTGGCTTAATTGCCTGCTCACAATGGTTTCCCTGTTAGAAATCTCCGTCATGCACTTGGGATGCTCCGAAGCCAAAGCTCCCATGCGGCTTCCCATACCGGAATTTAAAATAAGCGCCTTCATAATTAATCAGATAACCTCCTATTTTTTAATAAACAGCGGCAACATTTTATCAGTTTTCTGCAAGCCCGATAAAAGAAACTGCTTATTGAAACACACCAAGACTTTCTTCTTAATATTGAAAAATCAATAATTTCATATTTCTTACATAAATTATAAGTATGTACTCCAACAAGATTGCCATCTTTAGTAAATTTGGAATGATATAAAATATTATTTTTCATCTCATCACAAGTAATAGAATAAAGTTCTTCTTCTTGATAAGGTTCTATATTCAAAACTTTCCAAAACACCAGCCCTTTTCCATACAAATTATCTGTACAGTCCTGCCCCACACGAATCAGGCTGTCATGAAGCTTAAATGCCGCTCCGCCATTCCTAACGCCATAATCCCCTTCCAAAACAATATCTGTTTCATTACCCCCCCCCGCTTTATTTTTAATCAATCCCTTTTGATCGAAAGAAAATACCTTATTTTTTACCCAGCAAGAAAATAATTTTCCATTTGGGGCTTTTCCGTGATACATTTCCGATACTAATAAATTAACCTTCTCCTTAAATTTTAAGAAAATACTGTCGCATACAAATACATCGGATAATATCATTCCCGCTTCTTCCCATTTATTTGGAAAGTTTACAGCCTTAAAAAGCTGGACCGAATTATTTCCACATGTCTCCGGCATCATATAGATATCATTATTCCACTGAAAAATATATGGGAAAGACATATGATAACTCCTGCTTAAAGCAATACGCACCGGAGTACATTCCCCATTTTCTTTAATCAGACTGTACCCGATTTTTCCTCTTTTTGCAAGTAAATCATACGCTTCAAAAAATAAATATACTTTATGATCCCTTTCAAACAGAAACGGATCTGCAAGCCAGTATCTTCCATAACAGTTAATTTTAAGTTCCTGAAAAGAAAACGATTTATTCAGAAAAAAATGATCCTGCTCATTGTTTCTTTTCCTGATTGCCAGGTAATAATATTTTTCTGTTTTCATTATTCTACTCCCTTTATAAAGTATTTTATTCTTTCTGTTTTTTCAAAAACAACAATATATCTATTGGGATAAACACATTTGCTCCAACACAGCAAAATAAGGTCGCCAATTTAATTCCAAAAATTCCAAGATTACAGTTTTTAGCCAAAAATATTGACAATGGTATATTTACAATCGCTTCTACAACACTAAAGCATATTTGCATTTTTATGCGCCCAAGCCCATTCGTAATATTAACAAAAATAGATCCAAACCCTGTAGCTATTTCAAAAAACGCAAACAAAAAAATCAGCGGACTTTCATAAAATATTGCTTCCTTTCCCAACCAAATACCAATAATATCATTAAAAAATAACGAAACTGCCACTACTCCAACAGAATAGCCACCCCATATACATATCAGCCTTTTTAATTCATGTTTTATCCATTGATAATTTCCTTTTGCAGCGGCATATGAAACTGCCGACCACAAGCTCACAAGCAAAATAGAATACAATGAATTCCCTGTACTATATACTTTTGTAATAATAGAATACTTAGTAACAGCTTCACTGGAAAATAACCTATTAATGATTAAATTATCTGATAAATATAAAACGACCCCGCACAACTGTAAAATGAAAAAGTTCATACCCAGTCCCATTACGGACTTTTTCAGCTTATCATCATAATAATCACTCCATTTTTTCTTATAATTAATTCCAATCCTCTTTATTAATATCAGAATTACGATAATATTCCCAAACACTCCGCCTAATCCATTCACGACAGAAAACAAAATCAGGCTCGGACTGCTGTTCAAAATAATAAGTACAAAAACTCCTATAATACGCAGCAGCACAGTACTTGTCTGAGCCAAAGAAGCCAGCCAGCTCATCTGATAGCTGTACGCAATGGAACGCCCTATACCAAGGACTAAGTTAAAGCAAAAGAAAAAATCCGTAATATACATAGGGATTCTTAGTGAAGAATCCATAATGCCGAAAAAAAACAACGCCTCTGTAACGGCTAATAAAATAATCATTAAAAAAACAGAAATTTTTAACAGCACCAATACTGCTGTCGCTATCAGTTTCTTCTGTTTATCTTCATTATTATCGGCAATTGCTTCTGACAGTCTATTTCTTAACCCATTGCTGATTCCAAAATCTCCATAATTAATCCAGGAAGCAATTTCAGCCATTGTTACCCACAATCCATACAAACTGCTGCCAAGATAAAATAAATTAATCCTTACCGTTACCAGGCCCAGTAAAATGCCGATTCCCCGAAATCCATAATTTAAAATTGTGCTTACATACATCTTTTTGCTTAATGAATTATCATTCACAATTATCTCTCCTTATATCTTACTCTTTATCTATTTTCGTAAAATATTCTTTATAAGATATCGTTGGATCAAAATAAATAATACCCTGATGCCATACGCCACGCTTCTCTATTGGCGGAAATTCCATATAATTTCCATACATATTATGCAGCATTCTGTCATATTTCGCCGGAATTGGTATCTGAAGCATTTCAAAAGGAACCCATTTAACCTCTGATAAATCTTCTTTCATACAATAATATTTCTTGTGCATTTCATTACTATGCGTTAATATAGAAAGTCTCCCCGCCTGATTCGAATATAAGGATAATATGAAATTATATCTTTTCACCGCCCATTCATAAGGTATCATTTTAGGAAAAATCCTGCATGCCAACAAAAAAACCGCTTTTTTCAAAAAAGGCTTTGGCATAGTTTTGGAATAATATGTTCTTAGTATAAATCCAATGATCTCTTTCCTGACCATTTGAACCTTATATTTTATTTTACTTTCAATATATCCATCCAAAACAAAAATATCTATATAAATTCCATTATTATATTCCGGCGATCGATTCCATTGAATTACTCCTGTTGTTTCACTATTTCGCAGTCTGGCATATCCTAAAAAAAATTTTCTATCATTCAATGCTGTTTGTAAAAAGTATGGATACTGAAATTCTTTATCCGCAATATTTAATAGCCTTTCAAAATTTTCTCTTGTCATGCAAACATCCACGTCATCATCCCATGGAATAAATCCCTTATGCCTTACTGCTCCCAGCAATGTTCCGGCAAAGGCATATACTTCTATTTCATATTTTTTACATACATTCAACAGCTCATTCAACAGATCTAATTCCACAGCCCATATCTGTTTTGCTTTTTTATCAACAACGTAACCATCTCTTTCTTCTTCCTCATAAAATTTTTCATCTATACATAATTTTAATTCAGTCATTTTTATTTTCTCCCAAAACATCATTCAGTGCATAAGCAACAGATTCTATATAATTTTTTTTACTATAAGAATCTAATACTACCTTCCTTGCCTTTTCTGATGCTTCTATTATCCACTGCTTATCCTTATTGCCAAATTCATAAATATATCTTTCTATTGTTTCTAATCGGCAGTCAGGTAAATGAATCACATCCTCATCCTCAAAACCACATTCCCTGCTGACAATTGGAATCAGTCCTGCTGACATAGCTGTCAAAACAGATCCAGCCATCCCCTCCGCACAGGATGGCATAATAATATAACAGCATCTGCTGACTATCTCTTTAAATTTAGCGCTCAAAATTTCAACAAACCCTATTGGATGGATATTGCTTCTATGAAACAATTCTTCATTATAAGCCTCGCAGAAATCCTTTTCCTGTTCAAAATGGCTGCAAATATAGAGTTCATAAGGGAAACCTTCCTTAGCAAAAATCTCAAGTAATAAATCAAGCCCTTTATGAACTTGCCCGGCGGATGCAAAAAATAAAAAGTTTTTCGGACTTTTTACAGTAAAATCTATGGATACTTCCATTTCATATCCGTTGTTTTTTATAAAATACACCGGCGGCATACGAAATGAATGATATGTCTGCAAATTATAACGGCTTCCTATAAAAAAAGCTGCGTCAAACTGTTCAATTTCTCTTGATATAGGCTTGCTCTGCCTGCGTAATTTCAAATGATATCCTCTGCGTTCTTCCAGCTCTTTCATGCGTTCACTCTCGGCTGCATTGGTAAAAGCAATATTAGAACTTGTCAAATACGCAATTTTCCTGCAGCCGGGATTCATATGATGAGAATACACATCAATTCCTCTTGGAATCAGACCAATGATTAAATCATACTTATGCTTTAATTTTATAAACGAATTGTCATAGTCAATAACATCTACCGTATATCTATATTCCCCAATCATTTTTGCCAGCTCTTTTACCTGCCACAAGTTTTGATGAATTTCTGGATAATTTTTATTAAAAAACGGTGATGTGATATAAATTAACAGACATCTTTTATTAAACTCAGCATTATTAACATTAACAGCAATATCTTTTTTTAACAAACATTTCTTTATTCCTTTTCTTTTTGAAGAATCCAGCCCAATCTTTTCTAAAATTATTTTTATTATCTCTTTTACATTCATTTTATTTTCCTTACAAATTAAAATTTAATTTTTTATTTTTATTAATTACTTTTTCTTTTCTGCTATCCGTTGCTACAATCACTAACGCTCCAAAGATTGATATAAACCCCTGGACATAGCATACGGTATCCTGGAAAAAAAAGTTTAATAACGTTACACAAAAAACGATTCTGTACCAAAGCATCCCATTCAATTTCCACATATAAAATAAATAATACAACATAATAAAAACGCCAAATACCCCAAAAAGTAAAATCAACGTCATAAAGCTGTTTTCAGCATAACTATGTCCTAATGTTTTTGAAGCAAGCTGCCGATAATAATTCCCTGCAGAAACGCCAAAAAACCAATCCGTTACATTACAATGTTTAAGAGTTTTCACAAACGACTCAAACAAATAGGACCTTCCATTCGAGTTACCTCCAAGAACGGTAAACCGATGCAAAAGATTGGTATATTTAATCAATATTTTAATTACGCACATTGATATTAATAATCCAATTGATATCAATACCAGTATTCTTTTGAGCATTTTAGTTCTGTTATCTGCACAGGCTATTATACTGATAAGTATAACCACAGCAGATATGGCAATAAAGCTTCGTGAGGAAATCAATAACTGCACAATAATACATAAAATTTTGACAACAATAGCTTTCTTTGATTTCCCCCAAAATTCCATTAAAATAATAACACAAATCAACGTCGCCAAAAGATTTGGATCAGATGAGCCTCCTTTATATCTATAAATAACATCATATCCAAAAAAATCAGGGCCTCCAAAATAATATAAATAAATATTAATTATTAAATATATAATCAAAAGTGTTTCTATTATATCCCAATTTTTAATTTTTTCGAAATTAAGAAATTTCAAAAAAGGAAAAAACATAATACATTTTAATGCTGCAAATGCAAATCCAGAATTCATAGGAAAAATCTTATAAACAATAAAATAAAAAATACAGATTACTTCAAATAAAAGGATATGCAGCAATTTCTCATTTTCTAATACATATAAATCCTGTATTATCATCCCTAATGCAAAAATCAAAAATATTATTTTAGTAATACTAAAATTAACATAAACTTCCAGTATTTGAAGGAAAGCAAGACTAAAAAAATAAACAAAGAAAAGATTTTCTCCCAAACCTTTTCTTTTTATTTTTAAAATCATGTTACACCCCCGCTATTTGTTTTGCAGCATTTTTCATTTTTGTCAATAAATATTTTTTTGTCGATATTATCTTATATTTATATTTCACCTCATTATCTTCCTGGATTCCTCTGTACGTACTCGACATTCCTCCCATAGTAAAATTAGTAATAATATTATAATTAGGTATAAAGAGCACATCTTTTTTTCGTTTCATTTTTAACATAAAATCATAATCGCTTGCAATTTTTAATTTCAAACTATATCCGCCAAAATCCTGATATAATTTCTTGGTTATAAATGTCGCAGGATGATTAATCATACATTTATTTATATTATTATGATGATAAAATACTATGGACATTTCCTTTTCTTCCTGATTTACTACCCGCATCATTCCATAAATAATCTGATATTTTCTATCTGGCAAATAGCTTTTAAGTATATTTTCTAATGCTGTTGTTTCATAAAAATCATCACTGTTAACAATGCCTACTAATGTCCCCTTTGCCAGTCTGATGCCTTTATTCATTGCATCATAAATACCGTTATCCTGCTCCGAAACAACCGTAAGTTTCTCTCCAAATCGTTTCTTATATTTATTAATAATATTAAGAGTCCCGTCTGTAGAACCTCCGTCAATAATAATGTACTCATAATTTTTATACGTCTGGTTTAAAACACTTTGTATTGTACGCTCAATAGTTTTTTGACTATTAAAGCATGGCGTTATAATACTAAACATCATTTTATCTGTCATCTTTTAATCCTTCCTTACTTTTCCAAGCTGCATCAAATTGATGGATAACCCGTTTACTTTCCGGCGGCAATACCATATATTCCCCATATCTTTGTTTCAAAATCTGATCATATCCTCCAGGGATTCTAAACTCCATATTTTCAAACATTCCATAAGAAACATTAAAATACTCTTTCAGAAAAACATCCCGTTCTCCTTCTCCCCATACTATATTTCCAACATACCTGGATTTATCATATTCATAGTTTTTACACAGCTTATCCAATTTATCGCAAACCCTGTAACTTGACACCAGCCGTGAAAAAGGATAACATATATTTTTTATTATTTTTATAATAAAGTTTGACCCTGTATTAAATCTATAATTTGCAAATGCATATAATTTATAATAAAACCTAACCTTGTTCAGAATCTTCTTTTGTTCTCTTAAAGAATCCGGCAAACCGTCTAACGGAAAAATATCAATATACACTCCCAATGTTTTTTCCGTAACCAAAAAATGTTCTTTTAAAACTGTCCTATTATCAATAAGCTTTAAAAATGGAAATGTCCTTACTTCTCTGTAATCCAAACATTCAATATTTGAATTAATTTTTTCTTTTTTAAGTATTTTTATTAATTTTTCATAATCAGGCCTTGGCATCCATACATCCACATCATTATCCCAAGGTATGTAACCCTTATGCCTGACGGAACCCAGAAGCGTACCACAAGCTAAATAATAACGAAGTTTCCATTTTTCACAAAATTGTGCAAATTGTTGCAGAATTTCCAGCATAATCTCCTTCAATATATCATTCTGAATAGCCAATGTTCCCATCGCAAAGCAGTCCCTTTCCAGTTTTCAGCTAAAATATCAGCATTTAATCAATTATCTCAACAAAACATAATCCAAAGCTCCAAGATACCCCTGCATAACATTTTCAAAAGAAAATTTATCTATATTCTGATTTTCTGTCCTGTCATTTAATCTTAGATTATTCAAAGCTTTTTCAATAGCTTTTGCCAATTCTTCTTCACAAAAAGGATTAACAATATAGCCATTCACTCCATTTTCAACAATATCATAAGCTCCATCAGCATATTTGGAAGATACAATTGGTACTTTTGCATACAAAGCTTCCAATAACACTAAGCCAAAACAATCCTCCCTTGTCGGTAACACAAAAACCGATGCCTGCCTATATTCATCAAGAAGTTCTTTTCCTTCCTTAAAGCCGCACCATGTAATTTTTTCAGCAATTCCCTTTTCCATTGCTATTTTTTTTAATTCTTCTATTTCTTCTCTGGTTCCATTTCCAACAATATGCAGATTATAATTTCCTTTGATATACGGAAGCGCATTAAATAATAAATCAATTCCTTTTCTTTTTATCATGCTTCCAACATACAACAAACGTCCTCTTTGTACATCTTTTTCCATTTCCTTATAACTGGCATTATCCACCGTAAGCAGGCTAATAAATATGGATTCTTCCTTTACTCCCCATGCAAGCAGTTTTTCTTTTGCCTTTGTGCTGCTTGCTATGCAGGCATCTGCATTTCTTAATATTATTTTCCTTGCTGCTTTTTGAATTTTTCCAATATTTCTTTCTGAATATAATGTTCCATCTGTTAAATGAATAAATTTTTTCTTATGTATTCTACACCACAGCAGACTTTGCAAAGCTGCCGGATTATATTCAAATGCTATTATGATATCAGGTAAAAGCTTATTTAACACTTTTAAAAGATTTCCCGGCAAATGAATATACCGATTATCAAATCTTTTTTTTATCTTAATAATCTTTGAGGATAAAATTTGCGTATTAATTAACCTGTCTTCTTTAATTTTCCATTTTCTATTATCTTCACTTATATTTGTATAAACAATATATAGCTTATATTTTTTTATGTGGGTCTGCATATAATAAAATAAATCTACTCTGTATGGAGCCGGTATATTCGTTATTATAACAACTTTGCGCATTGGTCCACCGCTTTCCATGGTTTTTATCCGGATTTCTCAATTCATCAATTAGAGAATGTTTTTCCACTGATTCAAAACATAATTAAAATCAAGCTCTTTCAAGTTAATATCTGCATTTTGAGCAAATTTAACTCTTAAGTCAACATTATTTATAAGTAATTTAATTTTTTTTGCCATATCATCCAAATCCCAGTCATGAATAATAAATCCATTTTCTCCTTCGGTAATTAAATCTTTAGGACCACATTTAAAATCAAAAGAAATCATAGGCAGTCCTACCGACTGTGCTTCAATCATTGCCATCGGACACCCCTCGCTTCGAGAAGTAAACACAAAAAACGAATAATCTTTATATATATTTAAAAGTTCCGAACAATATCCTTTCAAATTAACTTTTCCATTCAATCCATATTCATTAATTTGGGATTGTAAATTTTCCTTTTCAACACCCCGTCCATAAATATCCCATTCCCAGCCGCTGACATCCTGAAATACATTCTTTGCTACTTCGATTAACATATCAAAACCTTTTATTTTATTCAGGTATCCACAGCTTATGATTTTCTTAGACTGTACTGCATAATCAGCTTTTTTTACTACTGGATTTTTCGGATTATATATTTGAACTACATTTTTTGCTTTTAATATTTTATCATAATATCCTTTATCTTCTTTTGTCAAAGCAACCAAATAATCAAATTTTTTAATGGCAAGACGTTTTCCAATACCAGAAAACCCAAATCTCGAACCATTAAAAAAATGCATATGAGACCAGCTAATGAATCTTGCCTTTTTACAATGTTTAAGACCCAGCCATGCCGGAATATTATATCCAACATCATCAATAATAAAAGTTCCTTCAAAATCCGATTGAAACAACTCCTTAATCCTATGCGCTGCTGCTAATGTATCTTTTCGAATAATAAAAGGGGCAAAAGGAAGGTCAATTATTTTTATTTTTCTATCGACAGGATAGCAAAATTCACCCACATATTTTGTAAATGAAATTGCTGTTATTAAATATTCTTCACTTTTAGATAGTTCATTCATAATTAAATTGGTAACTCTGGCTATCCCACTGGCACTATAAATATTGGGAATAATAAAAACCAGTTGTTTCATCCATTTACCTCCTTATCCAAAATCCCTATTACTAACATTATACCGCATGCAACAACACTTTTATCGCCATGTTACAAACTAATCTGATCATAAATATCCATAAGAATATCATAATTTATATCCGGTAAATATTTATTTTCATAAAGCTTTCTAATACCATTTCTGCTTAGAGAACCATTTCTTATGTTCCAAACCGCTTTTACTAAAGAATCCGGATCGTCATGGCGAAAACGATATCCCGTAATTCCTTCTTCAATCATCCCTGCCACATTGCCTATATCAGAACCGATAACCGGCGCGCCTACAGAATATGCTTCAATAATAATCATGGGAAGCCCTTCATAGCATTGTGTCGGCATTATAAGCGCCTCTGAATCTGCAATGAATTTTCTAAGCTGTCCATTCGGTACAAATCCCTTCATTATCACTGAAGGCAGGTCATTTTTTCTGATATATTCCCTGCACCATTTTTCCATTGGCCCTGTCCCGCAAATAAAAAGCCGCGGCGCCTGGCTCCCCATTTTTTTCCATGCATAAAGCAAATACTCTATTCCTTTTAACTTTTCCAATCTTCCTGCAAAGATAAATCCATCTTTGTTTTCTCCTGTTGATATACCGTTATATTCATCATTCACAAAATTGGTTTTTATAAAAACTCTGTCCGGTGAAATCAACTGTTTTTTCCTTAATTTATTTATCTGCAGTAATTTTTCTCTGTTAAATTCTGTCAGGCAGATATAATTTATTTTTTTATAGACTCCTGTCATCCGGTGAACCATAGTATTTATCACGCAGATCAATGTCTGAATTCTGCTTTTCCTATAACAGCCATGCAATACAGCACACCATAGCCCATGATGAATACAGTCTTCACAGATATGTCCATTACGGTATAATGTTGCACCTGGACATAAAAACCTGAAATTATGAACCGTCTGAACCACCGGAACCTTACAGCTTCCTGCCGCATAATAAACAGAAGGACTTACCAGGCTTAAGGTGTTATGGACATGAACAATATCTATATGATTTTCCTTTATTATTTTCCTAACATCTTTATATGTCTTTCCATTAAATAAGACAGAAAAAGGGAACAGTAATTTCTTTATTATGGAAAATGTTTTTAATTCAGAATTATTCCTGGTATATAAAATCACCTTATGTCCATGTTCTTCCAGCATCCTCTTCTCATTTGCCACAACGGTATCTTCTCCCCCTGCAAACTGGTAATAATTATGAACCATTAAAATATTTTTCTCTTTATTATCCATAAACAATTTAATTTACTTCCCTCTAATATATGCATTCCATAAAAATCTTGTATTCGTATACCAATATCGGTAAAACAACCTTTTCGGCTCCTGCAGCAGCCGAAACAACCACTCCAGATTGTTTTTCTGCATCCATATCGGCGCTCTTTTGATATTCCCTGCTAAATAGTCAAATCCCGCTCCGACCCCTACCATAAATCCCTTAACTTTTCCCTGGTGAGCCGCCATCCATATTTCCTGTTTCGGCGCACCAAGCCCTACCCATACAATATCAGGATCTGTATCGTTAATTTCTTTTATTATCTGTTCATCATCTTCTTTCGTTAAAGGATGAAATGGCGGACTGTACATCCCGGCTATCTGCAGTCCAGGATAATTTTCCATTAATCTCTCCCGCATTTGATCTAAAGTACTTTCCGTGCTTCCATAAAAATAATGGCGGTATCCTTTCTCTTCACTTATTTTTAAAATCTCTGCCATATACTCAGGACCTGCTGTACGTTTCATCTTTTTATAACCACGCTTTCGTCCTACGGAAGATAATGGCCCACCATCTGGAATAGCCATAATTCCATTATTTTGAATAGCACAATATTCCTCATCTTCCCATGATGTGACAACGGTATGTACATTGGAAACACAACAGTAATCCCCCGATAACGCTTTTATGTTTTTTTCAGTAAAATCAACCAGCCAATCCATATCAATAGCAGCAATTTCTACGCCAAGGATATTACAGGTTGGTATCTGCGATTTATCAACACCATGTCGATACTGATTCATTTTCATTACTTCCTTATATTTCTACTATTGCGGCATTGACATAGCTATATCTCGTAACTATTGATAAGTTTCCAATCTTTATCTTTTACCACTGTCCTGAGCCTGCCATTTTATCATTACTTTGGAATAAATTATAGCATAAAATTTATATCATGGCAACCATTAGTTTTGCAAGCACAGATATTTCCCATCTCTTTTCTTCCAAAATCAAAGAAATCAGACATACTACTTTTTCAAGTGCCGCCGCCTTGCAAAATTTTCCTTCCCATGTTAGAATGTTCTTTAAAGGGAAACCAGAATCTTTACATTATGAAAGAGCTTAACGGAAATATTATCGTTTATCATTTAATAAATTTTCCTATATGAAAAAGTTTTGATTAAAGAAAAATTTATCATCACTATCAGAAAGCGTGGGATTATTATGGAATTTGAACTTGGAACTGTGATTAAAATGAAGAAACCTCACCCCTGCGGCGCCAATGAATGGGAGATTTTGCGGGTAGGGATGGATTTCCGCCTGAAATGCCGCGGCTGCGGGCATCAGATTATGCTTCCGAGAAAACAGGTGGAAAAAAATTTCCGCGGTATTTTATCATCATAATATAATTCCAGGCAGCTTCTTAGCTAAGGAAAAAGCTGCCTGTCTCTATGATAAAGCAGCCGGAAAACGGTTTATCACTCAGCTTATAGCAAACACAGTTTTCTGCTGCATTTACTGTAAAAATTTTTCTGTAAAAAATCCAACTGCATATTTTATCCTATATATCATATGTACGCAGGCACAAATTGGTTCCTGTGCCTGCATGATTCCCGGTATTCTATTATTTAAGCAGAAGAAGCGGATTCACCGGGGCACCGTCCTTTAAAATCTGATAATACAGATTTGCCCCTTCCACGGTAAAATAATCCGTCGGCTCTGCCAGGGTGCCAAGCAATGTCCCCTCTTTAATTTCATCGCCTTCTGAGATTTTCAGGTTGTCCAGTTGTCCATACACGATTTCATAGGAATTTCCAACCGACATGGTTACAGTCAGCCCGGTTTCCTCGTTTTTTACAATTTTCTCTACAACCCCGTCTGCCGAAGCCTTTACCTCATTGCCGACCGTACCGCCAATCATAATGGCAGGGTTTGCCTTATACTGCGCCAAAGTTTCAAAATAGACAACGCCTTCTGTGTCATAGTTTAAAATCACGTCGCCTTCCATCGGCCATGACAGGCCTGCGCTTTCGTCAAAATTTCCCGCATCCAAAACGCTCTGCGGATTGGAAAGCACCGTTACCGACTCCTGCTCTTTTTCCTTCTTTTTTTCTTTTTTCTTTGTCTGTGTTTTTTTCAGCTTTTCCTTGTCCCCGGTTTCTTTTTTCTCCTCCTGCGGCGCCAAGATTTTATTTTCCTTTTCCTCTTCCTCTTTGCTTTCCTGCTCCGGCTGCTCCTGCGAAGCCTCATCTTCCTCTCTTGGAAGCTGCAGCCCGTCCGTCTGGGTTAAATCAGAAGCATTATCGTTATCTTCCGTTTTTTCCTCTGCCATCGGAGCCGGGGTATCCAATGTTTCCATATGGTATTGGTTTAAAGCCGGTATCTGCCATACGCCGTAAACAGCCAAAGCCCCTGCCGCCAGTATCCCTGTGGACGCCAGCCATTTTTTTCTGCGTAACGACTGCCAAAATGATCTTTTTCCCATAATTTGTACCATGCCGCAGGCTATAACCTGATTTTCTTTGGAAATCGGGCCAAAGATTGAACAATTACCTGCAGCTTTTTCCTTTCTTTAAATTTTTATTATTTTTCAATCTTTTCCTTTTTAATAATGATATCTTTTCCAAGATTGAAAATCTTATACATCCTTTCTTAATTTGGGAAAAAGCAAGAAAAAGATCGGGTACTGTCTGTACCCGATCCAGAATTTTATTATTATTTATTTTCTTATAACTGCGGGCCTGCCGGAACCAAAGCCTTTCCTGCTGCGTCGCTCTCATATTTTGCGAAGTTCTTAATGAATCTCTGTGCCAGATCCTTTGCCTTTTCTTCCCATTCGGAAACGTTGGCATAAGTATTGCGAGGGTCCAGGATGTTAGTATCAACACCCGGAAGCTCTGTCGGAACTTCAAAGTTGAAGAATGGGATCTTCTTGGTTGGAGCATTTAAGATATCTCCATTTAAAATAGCGTCGATGATACCGCGGGTATCACGAATAGAAATACGCTTGCCTGTGCCGTTCCAGCCTGTATTTACCAGATAAGCCTTTGCGCCGCTCTTCTGCATTCTCTTTACAAGCTCTTCTGCATACTTGGTAGGAGGAAGCTCTAAGAATGCCTGTCCGAAGCAGGCGGAGAAGGTAGGCGTCGGCTCTGTAATACCGCGCTCTGTACCTGCAAGCTTTGCAGTGAATCCTGACAGGAAATAGTACTGTGTCTGCTCCGGAGTCAATACGGATACCGGAGGAAGCACGCCGAATGCATCTGCGGATAAGAAAATAACATTCTTTGCTGCCGGTGCGGAAGAAACCGGACGTACAATCTTCTCGATATGGTTAATCGGATATGATACACGGGTATTCTCTGTCACGCTCTTGTCGTTGAAGTCAATCTTTCCTTCTGCATCCAATGTTACGTTTTCCAAAAGCGCATTGCGCTTAATTGCATTGTAAATATCCGGCTCGGATTCTTTGTCAAGGTTAATTACCTTTGCATAGCATCCGCCTTCAAAGTTGAACACGCCGTTATCATCCCAGCCGTGCTCGTCGTCGCCAATCAAAAGACGCTTTGGATCGGTAGAAAGCGTTGTCTTTCCTGTACCGGAAAGCCCGAAGAAGATCGCTGTATTCTCGCCGTTTAAGTCTGTATTGGCAGAGCAGTGCATGGATGCAATTCCCTTTAACGGCAGATAGTAGTTCATCATGGAGAACATACCCTTCTTCATCTCTCCGCCGTACCATGTATTAAGAATAATCTGCTCGCGGCTTGTGATGTTGAAAACAACTGCCGTTTCCGAATTAAGCCCTAACTCTTTGTAATTCTCAACCTTTGCCTTAGAAGCATTGTAAACAACGAAATCCGGCTCGAAATCTTTCAGTTCTTCTTCTGTCGGCTGGATAAACATATTTTTAATGAAATGAGCCTGCCATGCCACTTCCATAATGAAACGGATATTCATGCGGGTATCTTTATTGGCGCCGCAGAATGCATCCATTACAAAAAGTTTCTTATTGGAAAGTTCCTTAACAGCAAGGTCTTTTAATGTATTCCATGTTTCCTGGGAAGCAGGATGGTTGTCGTTCTTGTATCCATCCGAAGTCCACCATACCGTATCCTTTGAATTCTCGTCCATAACGATAAACTTATCTTTTGGAGAACGTCCTGTATAAATACCTGTCATGACGTTGACTGCGCCGAGCTCGCTCACCTGTCCTTTTTCAAATCCTTCCAGACCCGGCTTTGTCTCTTCTTCAAATAAAACTTCAAAAGAAGGGTTGTGTACAATTTCCGTAGTTCCGGAAATGCCGTACTTGCTTAAATCAATTCCTGCCATTTTTTATACCTCTTTTCTTTCAAATTTGTATGTTGTGAATCCTGAAAGAAGCAGAATTTCCAACTTCCTCCATTATATTATACATAATAACTCCATAAAATCAACTGAAATTCCCTGATTTTTTCAAAAAAAAATGGTAACAGTCCAGCCACCCGACTGGGCTGTTTTACAAAAAATGCAATGTTTACGAACGGCGGCGGGCAGACTTTGAATAATAATAAGCCGTTGCCGCAGCCCCGGCTCCCATACACACCGCAATTCCTGCCGCAAGCCCTGCCAGCTTCCTTCTCGTTTCTTTTCTTTCCGGCTCTAACACCTCGCTGCGGATCCAAGCAAAGGTCTCTTCTTCTCCCTTTTCCTTTAACATCAGAAGCATTTTTTCCAACAGCGCCTCCGTTTCCGGATGCAGGAGATAGTGGGATTTGGAATTTTGAAAATACAGATAAGGCTCTTCCTGCGTATATTGATCGCCCAAATAATTCTTGCTCGCCGCTACGCGGTCACAGAACATTTCCGCCACGAATTTCACTGGCATTTTCATCCCGCACATCTGATGATCCGGCTCTGCGCTGTAATCAATCCAGTATTCCAGATGGTGCTTGTTCCTGCCCTTATGGTGCAGCCATGCGCTGCTGTATCCCTTCGCTTCCCGTTCCGCATTATTCGGGCTTCTCTTCCCACCCTGATAATACCTGATCCCCATCAGAAATTCCACCGGATTATATTTGGAAAGGTCATGCAAAAGCCCCTGCCGATAAAGCCCAAGACGGAAGCAATGCTCCATCACCAGCCTTTTATGGTGGTTAATTGTCTTTAAATGTCCCAGCCATTTCATAGTAAAAATGCTCTCCTTATCCTGATCATGCCTTTTTCTCCGGCGGCTTCGGCACGGTTACCTTGCGCCCCCAGATACAGATCCCTTTGCTGTCCGTCCCGGTCAGGGAAAGCGTCGGCTCCATCTTCTCCCAGTCAAAAGCCGGACAGACAATCAGGGTTTCTTTTATCGGTCCATAAGACAGGGTAATCGTGTCTTCCCCGCTTACCTCCCATGTCCCGATAATCGAACAGCATTCCATACGGCCGCTTTCCTTTAATTTCAGGGAAACTGAATCGGCCACTCCCTGCGGCATTAACGGCGCCAGGCGGATGCGGTCATACTGCCCGACAATATCCTTCTTTTCTATTTTCTGCCGCCTTTCCCCGGCGTAACGCATCGGATTGAGCACAGGCCAGCCATCCTCCGTAAAGAACATCTGGTAAATATGCATCGTGGAAATCTGCGGACGCTTAAAATCAGCCTCCCGGATATGGCAGACTAAATACCACCGCCCGTCGTCATCGCAGAGGACCGAATTATGCCCCGGCCCCATATACGCCGTATCGCCTTCAAAATGATACCCGCACGCAGGCATAAACCCAATGCTGTTCTCCACATCGTCCAAATCCGTCATTTCCCGCCCGTTGTGGTCAAGATATGGCCCGGCTAAAGACCTGCTTCTTCCCACCCGGATGCTGTAATCGCTGTTTAACGAGCCATAAGAGACAAACAGATAGTAGTATCCGGTCTCCCGGTTGTAACGGATATAAGGGCCTTCCACCGCTGTGTCCATAAACTTCGGACGTCTGGCAAGGCAGATGCCGACCCCGGGCTCCGCCGCAAGCCCTGTCTCTTTATCTAATTTTAACAAATGGCAGCCGCCCCAGAAAGAACCGTAAACCATATAAATATCCCCGGTTTCCTCTTCCACAATAAGGTTGGCGTCAATCCCGTTGACCGGCATGGTCTCATCTGTTTTTAACACAATGCCCCTCGGCACAAACGGCCCCTCGGCGCAGTCCGACACTGCCAGGAAAATCACCGACTGCTGTACGCCCCAGCTGGAATTAGAACAGTACAGGCGGTATTCCTTCCCGACCTTGATGATATCCGGAGCCCACATATCCTTACTGTGCGTCCATTCCTCCGCTTCCTTCGGCACGGACTCCATAACTTTTCCCCTGTTTTCCCAGTTGATTAAATCCCGGGAACGGTAATAGACATAATGGGTGCAGTACGCATAGTAATACCCGCTGTCCGGGTCCTTGAAAATTGCCGGATCATGCGCAAACCATACGCTGTCCTCCGGTACCTCCGAAGGATGGAAACCCGGATGGAACTCCGGCTTTCCTGCCGGCGGCTTCTCCGGATGCGGAAACTGTATGTTACAATCTTCAAAAACTGCCATAATAAAAACCCTCCTAAGTTTATCTTTCCTGCTGCCAGTGCAGCCTGTGAAGCTCTCCCTCCATTTTCATAGAAGAAAAACGGTTCTGCCGGAGCGCTTCATATAAGATAATCGCCACGGAATTTCCCAGATTCAACGAGCGGATATCCCCCACCATCGGTATCCTTACCGCCGTGTCAGGATGCTCTATCAAAATCTCCTCCGGAATCCCTGCGCTCTCTTTTCCAAACATAAGATAACAGTCCGGTTCATAAGACACTTCCGTATAGGTATGTTTCGCTTTTGTGGTCGCCATATAAATCTTTGCGTCCGGATTTTTCCGTAAAAAATCCGGATAATCGTCATATACCTGCACATCCAGCTTATCCCAGTAGTCAAGCCCGGCACGCTTTAACGCTTTTTCATTGATCCGGAAGCCTAACGGCTCAATCAAATGCAGCCTTGCGCCCGCCGCCACGCAGGTACGCCCGATATTCCCGGTATTTGCCGGAATCTCCGGCTCATGCAATACAATATTTAACATTTTTCAGCTATTCTCCTGATAAGAAAGACCCATGCTTTTGCACAGGCCTTTTCTTAAATAATATGTATTTCTTTACCTTAATGCAATATTTACCCCAATCTGCTTATCCGCGTCGTAAACCAGCGGGATACAAATATTCTTTGACTGAAAATTGGAAAACGACATATTTCCCATAGCAAGCACCGGAGGCGTAATGTCAATCCCGATTCCCTTCGTTGAAAAAATTGTCGCGGCATTTCCCATAACCATATTTCCAAGTTCTCCAATTGCGCTTTTGGAAAGCTCATCCATCTCCGTCACAGGCATCATGCACATCTTAGACGCAATGTCGCAGGCAACGTTTAACTTCATCTCAATTAACACCTGCCCGCGCATCTCTCCTGTCACGCCAATCACGATAATCACGGAATCTGCACTGAACTGGCAATCTGTCAAAAACGGCTTGCCTATCTTGCTGTCAATGAAACACATATCTTTTAAAATTTTGGTTGCTGATACTAAAAACGGATTGATGTGTTCTGCATTCATTCCAGCCATTTCATTCCCCCCTGTATTCTATTAGTTTATTCTTATCAATGATATCTTTCTACATAATCGACATACTTATTACTTATGATATCATAAACACAGGGATTATTCAACCAATTTTTTTATTCCCGATGCCTCTTTACAAATCGTTCTATTCTTTCTAACGCCACCTTCAAATCCTCAATAGAATAGGCATAAGAAATCCGTAAAAACCCTTCCCCGCATCTTCCAAAGGCTGTCCCCGGCACAACTGCCACCTTTTCCTCCTGAAGCAGCCGATTGGCAAATTCATCCGAACTCATCCCAAGTGTCTTAATGGACGGAAATACATAAAAAGCGCCGAACGGCTCAAAGCACTCAAGCCCGATATCGCGCAGGCTTTTAATTAAGAAACGCCTTCTCCGGTCATATTCCTCCCGCATCATCTCCACGTCGGCATCGCCGTTACGGAGCGCCTCCACTGCCGCATACTGGCTGGTGGTCGGAGCGCACATAATCGCAAACTGATGGATCTTGAGCATCTGCTTTAAAATCAGCTCCGGCCCGCACGCATAGCCAAGCCGCCATCCGGTCATGGCATAGGACTTGGAAAACCCGTTAATCACAACCGTCCGCTCCCTCATGCCCGGAAACGAAGCAATCGAGACATGGGTTCCCGAATAGGTAAGCTCGGAATAGATTTCATCGGAAATCACATACAGATCCTTTTCAATAATGACATCGACCAGCGCCTTTAAATCATGATAATCCATAATGCCGCCAGTCGGGTTATTCGGGAACGGCAGAATCAAAATCTTCGTCTTTTCCGTAATGACATCTAACAGCTCCTGCCTGGTCAGCTTAAACTGATTTTCCTCCTTCAGTTCAATCGGCACCGGGACGGCATGGACAAGCTGTGCGCACGGAAGATACGACACATAGCTCGGCTGCGGGATCAGCACCTCATCTCCCGGGTCAATCATGGCGCGCAGCGCAATATCAATGGCCTCGCTTCCGCCAATCGTCACCATGACTTCCTTAACCGGGTCATAGCTTAAATGAAAACGCCTTCTCAGATAATATGTAATCTCTTCCTTTAATTCCTTTAATCCCGCATTCGACGTATAAAAGGTCCGCCCCTGCTCCAGGGAATAAATTCCTTCCTCCCGGATATGCCACGGGGTATCGAAGTCCGGCTCGCCGACGCCAAGGGAAATGGCATCTTTCATTTCACTGACAATGTCAAAAAACTTCCGGATGCCGGAGGGCTCTACTTCTTTAATTACTTTCGACAATGGATCTCTCATGGAGTAATCAACATCCTTTCATCTTCTTTTTTTCCGCCTTCCAGGGCAATTCCATGCTCTTTATATTTTTTCAGGACAAAATGGGTCGCTGTGCTTAACACCGCCTCCATAGTAGACAGCTTTTCCGACACAAACAAAGAAACTTCCTTCATGGATTTGCCCCGGATAATCACGGTCAGATCAAAGCCGCCGGACATCAGATATACGCTGTCCACCTCGTCAAATTTATAGATCCTCTCCGCAATCTTGTCAAATCCCAGCCCGCGCTGCGGCGTAACTTTTACCTCTATCAGGGCAGTCACAATTTCACAGTCCGCCTTATCCCAGTTAATCAATGTCGGATACCCGCAGATCACGCCCTCCTTTTCCATTGCGGCAATTTCCGCCTCCACATCCTCTTTTCTCTCCCCCAGCATGGCCGCAATCTCCTCTGGGGAAGCTTTGCTGTTCTTATCCACAATTTTTAAAATCTTTTTCCTCATTTTCCTGCCTCTCTTTTCCTTTCCTCTCTGTAACAATCGCTCCTGCTGCCTGCTTTAATAAATCCATTCCAGGCCATCCATGTTCCGTCCGATCTTCACAGCACACGGCATATCCAGATAACGTCGTTCCCCGCCATTGAAAACCAGCTTATCCGCATTTTCCTCCATACTGCCAATGACGGCGGCCGGAATTTGTCTTTCCCTTAACTTATCCGCCACGATCCTCCCATGCTCCGCCGCAATGAACAGGGCGCCCCCGGAACGGAGCAGATAAGGATTGACATCAAAAAACTCACAGATTTCCACGGTTTCCTGCGTAATCGGGATCTCGGAAAGCTCTACGGCAAAGCCACTTTTGGCTTTCCCTGCAATCTCCCATAAAGCCCCGAAAACGCCGCTCCTGCCGGCACAGTAAACAGCGTCCCCCAGGCCTTCCTGTTTAAGAAATTCCAGCGTATCCCGCATCCGTACCCGGTCAGGGTACTCTTGGACCGTTTCCAAAAAACGTCCGGAAAACCGTTCTGACAGCTCTTCTCTTCCGAGGTTTTCTAACATCACCGCCCCTTCCAGGGCCGCCGTCCCTGCCATCACGATTTCCCTGCCCGGCAGAAATCCCATTCCTTTCGATTCTTCGGAAGCTTTCTTCTCCCCAAAGATAGTAAGGCTTATCCATGCGCCCTGTCCTTCCGGCGAACACTCCGCGGAAACGTCGGCAAGCTCTGTCTGCTCCCTGCCCGCAAGCTCTTCCAGACAGTCCACCAGGAAACGGAGGGAGGCTTCTTTCGCTTCTCCGGAAAGAATCATGACAGCCGTCATGGCAGAAGGCGCAAAACCCTCCGAATAAACGGCATTAAACAGGCTTGCCGCCTGAACCTGCACATAACTGCCCCTTTCCGTTTCCAAAATCTTCTCCGGTACAAAAACCGTATCGGACAGGACCGAGACAAGGCTGTCCCCAAAAACCATCTGCACGTTCCGCGAATCCCTTCCCGCCCCTTTGATTACCTCCGTCCGGCGCTTCTGGATTCTTTTCAACACCGAACGGCTTTTTACGGTTTCTTTTATCTTTCCTGCCTGCATTTCTGCCTCCCAACCCGGCATTCCATCCTATGGAAAAAGGATAACCTCCCCCTCAAAAGGAAATCGTTATCCTTATTTTTTATGATTCCGCCGCTTCTTCCAGCCCGTCAACCGAATCCTCTTTTTCCTGCCCGCCGGAATCGTCTTTTTTCTTTCCCTTTGTTCCCGCAACAACATAACGCGGGGAAGCGGCATATTCGCTGTAAGATACCAGCTCTCGTTCCTCTTCCTCGCCGTCAACAGAGACTACTTTATATAAATTTACCTTATATCCCTGATGGGAATCCTGCGCAATATAACCATTTCCTGCCTGGATATCCGGATCGAAGGTCACGACATCCTCTCCCGGCTTCAGTGTTTCCAGAATCTCAGGGACATAGCGGATTGTGCGGTTTTTCTCCCGGATTTCCTTTCCCCAGATACGGAAGGTAATCGTTTTTTTCTCTGTAACGGCTTCTATATAAACAGGGGTATTCAGGTTATTCACAAATTTTAAATCTTTATATGTCCCTGCAATGGCAGCGTCCATCCCCGGCTCCACATAACCGACCACCATAGAGTGGGGATTTCTCTGCGTTATTTCCAGCTCCGCCGCAAGCGCTGCATTATATAATGTCGTGCTCGCCTGGCAGACGCCGCCCCCGATGCTTTCCACAACCTTCCCGTCCGCATAGGAACCGGCGCTTTTAAACCCGTTTTTCTCCGTAATCGGGTACAATGCTTTGTAAACAGAGAACTCCTGCCCCGGATAGAGAAAGCTTCCGTTGATGAGCTGCGCCGCATTGGAAAGATTTTCACATCTGTTCGCATTCGAGCTCTGGTAGCTCGTCGTAAAGCTCCCTAACAGCTCCGTACAGTCCTTTGCCGTCTCCGCCGTAAATGCAGGCATATCCTCCACAAGAATCGCCGGAATCACAATCGCAGAGCTTTTATCCCAGTCCTCCAAAATTGTCCGCTTTATCTTTTCTATCGTTTCATTCTCCACGATGACGCTTCCGCTTTCTGATTTCGTAATCTGAGCATTTCCATCCCTGTCCTGATGGATCGTGGCATTGACCGCTTCTATATTATAAGCTGCGCATTCTTCGGAAACAAAGGCTTCCAGCCGTTCTTCATCGAAAGAAAACGTATGCTCGTAAACAAGGGCTTTCTGCTCTGCATCCGCAATCTCCATATAACGCTCAATCAGGTTCCCTTCTTTTCCCAGCTTCGCCGCCTTCTTTGCATAAGTCTCCTCCGCATGGTAGCCAAGCCCGGCAAGGCTCGTCCTGACTGCATGTCCATTGACATCCACCGTCACCGCCGTTTCCGAAAGCTTCTGTAAATATTCTTCTTCTGTCTGCTTCGCCGCCTGCTTCGTCAGTCCGCCGATATCAATTCCATCGATATAAACACCCTCCCGGATCACATCCGCGGCCTGCGTATCTGCAGAAATCAAAAAACTGCCTATGGAACATACTAAGACAGCAATCCATTTTTTTACCATCCTTCCATCCTCCTCATACTATATCGGAATCTATTTGACATTTTTCCGCATTTCGGGTACATTATTGTAAGAGAATTTTCCCTAAAGAAATCTCCCATTGAAAGATAGTATTTCCTGATTTGCCCGGCTTTATCTGCCATTCCATACAAGTTTGCAAAAACAATTAATAAACTACGCTTAAACACATAGGAACTACCATTGCAATAATCAAAATAATAACAATAATAATAGAAATTTTCTGCTTTGTTTTTTGATCATGGAAATTAATCATGGAATATCATCCTTTCTTTAAATTAAATTTAAAATGATACTGTTTACCTTCCCTGTTACATCTGATAACAGCTATGAAAGGAGCTGCTTTATGGTACTGAGAACTGTTTTATTTGTATTAATCTGGGTCGGCGTGCTGCAATATAAATTAATGAAATCCCGCTCGAAAGAAGCAGAAACCTCTGCCAGTTTCTGGGAACGGGAACGCAGGGCCAATTTTACCAGAAAACAGCCGCTTCCTGTGGACGATTATATCAAGGTTCCTTTAGAAAAGCTTCCTTTTTCCGAAACGGACGACCCGGAAGAAAAAGAAATCGAAGAACGAATCCTTGCCCTGTCCAAAGAAAATATCCTGAATGTATCGGACATGACTAATACGGATATTAAGCTCACTTACGGAACCGGAAACTTCCAGCTCATTTCCCAGTACGACCAGAACTTCCTCCTGCTCCAGAGGCTTTTGTGCCAGTGGGGATGCCTGCTCTATGAACACGGGAAAAAAACGGCTTCCAAAACCGTGCTGGAATACAGCGTTTCCCTCGGCTGCGACATCAGCAAATGCTACACCACGCTCGCAGCTATTTACCAGGAAGAAATGGATTACATCTCGATCCAGGATTTAATGGAAACCGCCCAAAACCTGAATACGCTGATGAAAGACTCCATCCTCCGGCAGCTGCGGGAAAAGCTTCCCACGTAAGTCAAAGCTTCACTTTTTCCGGATGCCCGCTGCGCAGATAGTCTATCATGGCAGACGCCCTGCTTTTCGTCAGAGTTTCCACAGAAACTCCCTCTATTTTATGATATTTCAGCAGATCAAGCAAGTACTTTTTTTGCTTTCCTGTTGCCGGCTCCGATTTTCTGATATTGGCTTTGATCGGCTGCGGCAGAAACAATTCCTGCTTCTCCGGATCGGAGCCGAAGGCCTCTGCCATTTTTATGTATAATTCTGCACATGTAGCCGCATCATCCGCCGCCCGGTGCTCCCGCCCCGGATCAATCCCATACGCCGCCGCCATCGCCGCCAGGGTCTTTTTCTCCATAGACGGATGAAAAATCCTGGCAAGCCGCAGCGTATCCGTCCCTTTTCTTTCAAACGAAAGCTTCTGCTTTTTACAGGCGGCTTTCAAAAAACTGTAATCAAACGGAAGGTTATGCCCAAGCAGCGGCAGTTCTCCTGCAAAATCAAGGAATCTCGGGAACACCGCCTCCAAAGGCTCTGCACCCTCTAACATCTCCTCCGTAATTCCCGTAAGCTCCGTTATTTTCTGCGGCACCGTTCCCAAAGGGCGAACAAACTCCCGGAAAACCTCTTTGATTTCTCCCCGGATTAATTTTACCGCTCCAATCTCAATAATTTCATCCTCTCCGGCGGAAAGTCCTGTCGTTTCCACATCCACCGCAAGGTAAGCCTGTTTTAAAATGTCCATAGTAACTTCTATTCCTTTCTGACGGGTACTTAAGCTGCTCCCTTTATCCGTCGGGCTTTTCAGCTCAGGAGCTCCTCATAGCTTTGCCTGGTTTTTTGGCTTAAGAGCTCTCACAGCTTCACCCGGTTTTTTGGCTCAAAAGCTCCTCACAGCTCATGATAGTATGGGCAGATATCCACAAATTCCCCGTCTTTTTTGCGAAATCCTTTCGGAATTGTTCCCAGTTTCACAAATCCGCATTTTTCATATAAATGCTTTGCCGCAAAATTGGATGCCACAACTGCATTGAACTGCAAAATACGGAAGCCCTGCCGTTTTCCCTGCTCCAGGCAGTCACGCACCAGCAGCTCCCCGATGTGCTGCCCTCTGCTTTCAGACCGGACGGCATAGCTTGCATTGCAGATATGCCCGCAGCGCCCTATATTGTTCGGATGAAGAATATACAGCCCCTCCAGCCTTCCCGTCTGCGTTTCCACGGCAATGCCGCAGTAAGTCTGGGACGTAAAAAACTCCTCCCCCGTTTTCCTGTCCAGGCATTCTTCCTGTGGAAATGAAATTCCTTCCTCCACCACTTCATTCCAAATCTCTATCATCTCATCCAAATCGTTTTTTTCATATCCTCTTACTATAATTTCCATTTTCCTGCCTGCTTCCTGTCCTTTTAAATTCCGCAGATACAAAAATACCTCCAAAACAGCACCTGTGTACTTCACCTGCCTGCTTTAGAGGTATTCCGCATCTTATTCCCTTACACTTTTACAATATTCCTTCAAAAAACATTCCCCGCATTTCGGGTTCCTTGCGGTACAGATCGTCCTTCCCAGCCGGATAATATGGATATTATATATAATCCAGTGATCCTTCGGCAGTACCTCCATCAGTTCATATTCAATCTTTTCCGGGTCCTGCTGCTTTGTAAAGCCGAGCTTGTTGGAAATCCGCTTTACATGAGTATCTACCACGATACTCGGATCATTGTAGACATTGCCCCGGATCACATTGGCAGTCTTCCTTCCCACGCCTGCAAGCGTCGTCAGATCCTCTAATGCTCTCGGCACTTCACCGCCGTAGACTTCCACCAGCCTCTTTGCACAGGCAATAATATTTTTTGCCTTATTTTTATAAAATCCTGCCGTGCGGATATCCTGTTCCAATTCCTCCTGCTTTGCACAGGCAAAATCCTCCAGTGTCTTATACTTTTGAAACAGATCCTTTGTAATGATATTGACCCTCGCATCCGTACACTGTGCGCTTAAAATTGTCGCAATCAAAAGCTGCCATGCGCTTTCATGGTCCAGGTAACACTTATAATCCGTCCCATATTCCCGATCCAAAGCAGCCAATATCTTCCGTACCCTGTCCTGTTCTTTTTTTGTCATTACGGCTGTCCCTTTCCGCTTAACTGCTCAATATGCTCAGCCTGCGCCATTTACAGAACTGCACCATAGCTTATTGCCGTTATCAGCCAATCACATCACTCATATCATACATTCCTGCCGGCTTGCCCTTTAAGAACTTGGCAGCCGAAACCGCCCCTTTTGCGAAAATCGCTTTGGAATATGCCGTATGCTTAAACTCCACGACTTCGTCCGTCCCTGCGAAGATAATTTCATGCTCGCCGACGATTGAGCCGCCGCGGACGGCTGAAATGCCAAGCTCCTTTTTCTCCCTCTTCTTGCGGACCTGGGAGCGGTCATAGACATATTCATAAGAATGCTCCATAGCCTCATTGATGGAATCCGCCAGCGCCAGCGCCGTTCCGGACGGCGCATCCAGCTTCTGGTTATGGTGTTTTTCCACAATTTCAATATCAAAATCCGCCCCGGCTAAAATCTTTGCCGCTTCCTGGACCAGCTTCATTAACATATTGATTCCCAGGGACATATTCGCGGAGCGGAGCACCGCCACCTTACGGCTCGCCTCGGCAGTCTTTGCAATCTGCCCCTCACTTAATCCCGTTGTGCAGAGAACTAACGGGATCTGCCTTTCTACGGCATAATCCAGCAGATTGTCAACCGCCTTTGCCGAAGCAAAATCAATGATGGCATCCGCCTCTATATTGCAGTCAAAAATATTGGTAAACACAGGATAACCGTTATCCCGGTTATCTACAATATCAATTCCCGCCACAATCTCCGCATTTTCATCCCCTGCCACAATGCCGGAAATCACCTGCCCCATTCTGCCATTGCAGCCATGCATAATAATCCTTGTCATAAGTTCCTCCATTCTAAACTCTCATGCCCATTACTTACCAGCTCATCGTTCCCGCTTCTTTTTACTCCTATAAGCTGGCGTTTATGATAAAATTCCCAGCTTCTTCATTTCCTTATACAGAACCTCCGCATTCTTTTCCGTCATTTCCGTAAGAGGGCTCCTCAACGCCCCGCTTCCGTATCCCAGATACTCCATCGCTTTCTTCACCGAAATCGGATTTACCTCACTGAACAATGCTTCCACTAAATCCAGATATTGTAACTGTAAATCCAGGCTTCCTTTGACATCCCCTGCCAAATATTTTGCCACAATCTCATGCGTTTCCCTCGGGGCTACATTAGAAAGGACGGAAATCACGCCCAGACCGCCCAGGGAAAGAATCGGCACAATCTGGTCATCGTTTCCCGAATAAATATCCACGCACCCTTCCGCCAGCTTTGCAAGCTTCGCCACCTGGGAAATATTGCCGCTCGCTTCCTTGACCGCCACAATATTATCCACGTCCTTTGCAAGCTTCACAATCGTCTCCGGCAGCAGGTTGCAGCCGGTACGCGACGGCACATTGTAAAGAATTACCGGAATATCTACTTCCTTTGCCGTGTCGGTAAAGTGCCTGATAAGGCCGCCCTGCGTCGCCTTATTATAATACGGCGTCACCAAAAGCAGGGCATCCGCCCCCAGATTCTGCGCCTCCTTCGATAAATAAACCGCTGTGGAAGTGCAGTTGCTCCCCGTCCCTGCAATCACAGGAACCCTTTTTTTGACATGGGAAACACATTCCCCAATCACATCCAAATGCTCCTCATGGCTTAATGTAGAAGCCTCCCCTGTCGTACCGCAGATAACGATCGCATCCGTACCGTTTTCAATCTGAAAATCAAGCAGCCTGTTCAACTGCTCAAAATCAACCGCCCCATTTTCCTTCATAGGCGTAATAATGGCAACGGCCGCACCCGTAAAAATCGCCATAATTTCCTCCAATCCGCGCAATGCGCAATGCCTGTTTCCTAATATAGTATGCCGTCCTTTTTTCCTGGTTCTGTTTCATGAAAAGAAAAAGGATCGGCAATTGGAGCCAATCCTCTGAATTCTAAGATAACATATCTTTCGGTTTCTCAGTAGCGCTCCATCTTGCGATGACAGTCACAGACTTCTTCAGCCTGCGCCCAGACAGAACGTCTCAGCGTACGTCCCATCTTCGGCGTCTTTTCCTTTCCTCCGGCTTCCCCTATGCCTGACATATCCACCGGGCTACTGATAAAAGACGCACCTCTACATAGAACAGGATAACAAATACCATTACGTTTGTCAAGGCTGAACTGTTACCATTTTTGCATAGAAAATATTGAACTGGCATTGCATTTATTCGTATTATGGAATATAATATATTTATTTAAAAGAGGAGTATATAATTATGGTATATATATCTGCAAGAGAAGCTGCCGATAAATGGGGTATATCGCAACGGCGCATTGCCGTTTTGTGCAGCGAACATCGCATTCCTGGAGCTTCCATGGTTGGTAATATGTGGATTATTCCCGAAAATGCCGAAAAACCGACAGATGCAAGGATTACAAGATATATTGATGATTGCAGGCAAGTTAAACCGTTTTTGAAATGGGCAGGCGGCAAAGGTCAGCTAATAAGCGAAATAGAGCAGTATTATCCGTTTGGAGACGGTAAAATTACAAAATATGCTGAACCCTTTGTCGGTGGCGGTGCGGTTCTATTTGACATTTTGGATAAGTACGATTTGGAAGAAGTGTATATAAGCGATATTAATGCTGAACTTATCAATACTTATATTGAGATTCGTGACAATGCAGATGAGCTTATAAATTTGCTGTATCGGTATCAGAACGAATATGTTCCTCTTGAAATAACTGAGCGAAAAAATTACTATACGTCGAAAAGAGAGCGATTTAACGAATTAAAAATAAACGCTAAAGAAGCCAAAAACACAGAAAAAGCAGCACTAATGATTTTTCTTAATAAAACCTGCTTTAACGGACTTTATCGCGTGAACAAAAAAGGATTTTTCAATGTTCCTATGGGCGCATATAAAAATCCTCTCATCTGTGACGAAGATAATCTTCGCACCGTATCAGACAAGCTGAAAAATGTAAAAATAGTCTGCGGTGATTACAGTGAATCAGAAAACTTTATTGATAAAAACACATTTGTGTATTTCGACCCGCCATACAGGCCATTGAACAAAACGGCAAGCTTTACATCATATAGCGAGGGCGGTTTTGATGACAACGAGCAAAAACGCCTTGCCAAATTTGTACAAAAAATAAGCAAATTAGGGGCTCAAACCGTTGTAAGCAATTCCGATCCATCAAATAACGATAGTAGTGATAACTTTTTCGACAGAATATACGGCAGTTTAAATATAAAACGAGTCTATGCAGCCAGAATGATAAACAGCAAGAGTATAGCAAGAGGTAAAATAAGTGAATTATTAATATCAAATTGTTCAGGAGAAATTATTATGGCAAATAGGAATTTTAATACATAGTTATCTGGTTTTCGTGACAGTATAGCTGATTATGGATATGAAGGCTATTTAGCAGCTCTGGAATACGAGAATAACGAAGATTTGCTTGATGAAATGAGAAAATTAAGCTCTGCATTTGGTATAGGATTCATAAAATTGAATGCCGAAAATATAGAACAAAGTGAAATTATTGTTTCAGCAAAACAAAAGATAAAATTGACTGGGAAATAGGACATATGATTCCTATGTCGTTTGACGTTATGAAAATCTTTCAGGATGAAGGATTCAGGCTGAAAGAACTTATTATAAAGGAACAGCATAATTGCAGGGCAACGGGTTATTGGAAAACGAACAGCCAAAATTTAAAAAGCCAAGTACTGTCAGCAGATAACCACCGCCACAATTTCGTACCTAAACATTCCAATCTAATATTCAAAACCATGAACAAATTTTCGCTCCAAAAATTCATCCGTATACAGATATGCGTCCCTGAATAAATAGTCCTTTAGCCGCAGCATGAATGGCGGGGTATACTTTTCCCCTGCCAAATCACTTTTTTTAATAAGATTATAAGCCTCAGGATTATCTTCCTGCTTGCAAACCAATATATAGTTTATATTATTTTTTGCAAATGTAACCGGATTTTCATAACAAAAACCTTCATATCTTATTCCTTTTTGATACATAGTGTATAAAATATCTAATAACATATACCAATTAGCATATGCCTTTTTGATAATATTATCTTTTAAACCTTTTTTGCCGGCTTTTATTATTGAATTTTTAA
The DNA here is from genome assembly GCA_947629585.1 of uncultured Lachnospiraceae bacterium. Classification (GTDB taxonomy): domain Bacteria; phylum Bacillota; class Clostridia; order Lachnospirales; family Lachnospiraceae; genus MGBC100174. Next base: position 61,205 of record CANREH010000004.1, read on the forward strand.
ATTCAATAAAATACCATTGATTCTTACCTGTTATTATGAAAGCGTCTGCTGTATTAATTATACTATCCTTATCAGCCGCCCCTTTTATTTTTTTATACTCTGTCCTTGCTATTCGATCCATATCAAGCACCTGCAAATGATTCTCTCCATTATAAACATATTCCATTCGTTCTTTATTTGAATCATCCCTTGATAAATCATGTAAATTAGAGATCATACAGCCTGACTGCAAATCATACGACAAGTATTTTGAAATTAAATCCACAAATTCAGTAAAATTATTCTTCTCCATCATTCTCCATTTCATATTTCAATCTGTCCAGCAGCATACTGGAAGATACCATTTGCGCATATATCTCATCCAAATTTTCTGTAACATTATGAAAGGTTACACGTTGATTACAATTTTTTACTGCTAAATAATAGTTACATTTTTCTGCGACTTTATATTTTTGGGAATAATAATCAACAGCTTCCAGAAAATCCATGCTGTGGGTTGTAACCACAATATTTAAATCAAATTCCTTTTGCAGCAAAACAACAATTTCAGCATACCGCATCTGCCACTCCGGATGCAGATGAATCTCCGGCTCATCCAAAATTAATACATCTTTTTCTTTCAATATCGCTTTTTCCAATAAAAGCTTTATCAATAAAAAAGACTTAAGCCCTGCAGAAAGATTATTAAGGTTAAGCGGTTCCTGATACTGGCGTTCTTTCAAGCTCCATTGCCCATTTTGAAAAACAATAGTTCCCGCTGCTACCATATTTAATTTTTTTAATATAACTTCTAATTTTTCTTTTGCATTAATGGATTCAAAAATTCCACTCATAAGTTCGCCATTACCCAGAATACGTTTTTTTAACTGTTCCCGAATTTTTAAATCAGGGATATAAATTTCCGTGGGAATATCATCTAAAATAAATGGATCATCTATAAAAAACGCTTCCTGCGCTATATTACAGTCTGCTTTCAAATAACTGCATTGATTATCCTGAAATTCCAGTTTAACATCACTGTTTTTAATCAAAAGAGAAATCTCTGCCGTCTTATCTTTATTATTAATACACTGAATCTGTGAATTGAATATCCACAAAAAATATCTTTCCACTATTTCAACGGCTATCGCATGGCTGTCTTTGTTTATTCTCATCATCACTTTTTCATATGTTTCCTCCGTTAATTCAAATAAATCCTTCTCATCTATCATGACATGATACTTTGCAAATGCCACTGCAAACTGTTCCCTGTAAAATTCTTTATTTATATTTTCCTCATCCGCATCCATAAGATATTGCACCAACTGTTCTACGATTTTTATAAACACAGCACCCCGTCTTATGGAATGTCCTTTTACCTGCTTATTAAATTCAATATTGCGCATTACCTGATCGCAAATGGCAAAACTTTCTTTCTTACGCTGTTCTTCTATATTTTCATTTAAATTATATAGCGAATTAAAAACCGAATATAACGTTTTTCCTATTGTACTTTTCCCTGTATCATTATTTCCTGCAAGAACCGTAATTCCATCTAATTGTATTTCAGCATATTCAATTTTAGCTAAATTTTCGATTTTTAATTTCATAAAATTCCTTTCTTAATACTTTTAAATATAATTTTATTCTCTCAATTTACTCTCACTTTAACTTTTATTATCAAACACACGCCTGTCATCTTCCATTATGGATATATTTATTGTACCACACTAAAAAATCATATACAAGAATCTCTTTCTTAAATTGCAGCCATTCAGCCCGCACCTTTTTGTAAGTCTTCCCTGCATTCCCTGAAAGACTGCAGGGAAGACTTCCTGGCTCAGGAATTTCTCCCTGCAAGTCCGGGGCAAAACCTCCTTTTAATCCGCTCCATGCCCCGCCAGTTTTGCATACAAACCATTTCTTGCCATCAATTCCTCATGGCTTCCATCTTCCTGAACGGCTTTTTTATCAATATACAAAATTCTGTCGGCATTCCGGATCGTTGATAACCTGTGTGCGATAACGAAGCTGGTCCTTCCCTTTAACAGGGTGGTAAACACCGCCTGCACCGCTTTTTCCGTCTGGGTGTCGATATTGCTGGTCGCCTCGTCTAAAATAATAATTTTCGGATCTGCCAAAAGAAGCCTCGCGAAAGAAAGCAGTTGTTTTTCCCCGCCGGAAAGTTCGCTCCCATTGCCGGAAAGCATGGTTTCATAGCCTTTTTCTTTTTTCATAATAAACTCATGGGCATAAGCCTGTTTTGCCGCCTCTATGCACTCTTCATCACTGGCATCCGGTTTGGAAAAACGGATATTGTCCAGAATCGTCCCATGAAACAGAAACGTATCCTGCATCATCACGCCGATATTTTTACGCAATGACGCCAGCGTCATGTCCCGGATATCCTTTCCGTCAATTTTAACGCTCCCGTGTTCCACATCATAAAAACGGCTAAGAAGGCTGACAATCGTTGTCTTCCCGGCACCGGTAGGCCCTACCAGCGCAATCATCTGCCCCGCTTTGATATGTAAATCAATATTTTCCAATACCTTCACGCCTTTGACATAGGAAAAATCCACCTGCTCAAAATCCACATTTCCTTTTACAGAATCCACTTCCTTTGCAGTTTCCCGATCGGTAATCCTGGAAGGCGTATCCAATACTTCAAAAATCCGCTCAATATTGGAGGTAATATTAGTAATCGCCTGCAGCCTCTGGCAGACGCTGAAAGCGGCACTCGAAAACCTCTGCATATATGTTGTCACTGTCACGACCGCACCGAGCGTCAGGGGACTTTCCCATTGATGTGTAATCAAAAACAGCGCCGCTGCATATAAAATCGCTGTACAGGTCATTTCAATAATGCCATGCGACAGCGGGAAAAACATTTCCCGGTAACGGGTGCTTCCCATATAGGCCTTATGGTATTTTTCCGATAATTCCGAAAAGATTTCTTCATTTAATGCTTCCCGGTTAAATGCCTTGATTACTTCCAGCCCATTGATATCCTCCGCAAGAAATGCCGTCCGGTTGCTCTGCTTATTTCTCTCTATCCGCACCTGCCTGTGCAGAGCCCTGGCAAGAAGCCACATCAGAAACCATACCGGAATACTGACGACCGCCGTGACAAGCGCCAGCCGGATTTCAATAAAAACAATGCAGATAAAGGTAATCAGCATTAAAAATACGCTTTCCACAACCCTTGTCATATCGTTGATAAAAAATCCCGCCAATTCATCGGTATAATTCGTGACGCGCACTAAAATCTTCCCCACCGGGCGGTTATCATAATATTCAAAGCTCAGATCCATCAATTTGTCAAATAAATCTTTCCTTAAATTGCAGATAATATCATTTCCCATTTTGGTGGACACCTTGCTTGTAATATAATTGGAAACCACGGCGCCAATGCTTAAGGCAAACCAGAAGCTTAACAAAACAACCGCTTTGCTTTTCATATCCTGCGGCAGGACGCCGTTCTGCGGAAGCACCTCATTGATAATAACCATGTTGATCGCCGCCGGAATCAGCGATAAAAAACTGGTTCCGATTAAAAGGGCAGTCACTTTAATATAATCCGCCTTATACTTTCCCGCATAATGGATCAGGCGCATCAACATAGGCAGACTGAATTTTTCCTCGTTGACTTCATCCTCAAAATACAGGTTCCTGCTCAAGCACATACACCTCCTTATCCATCTGCTGCCGATAAACCTCTGCATATTCCCCGTTTAATTTCATTAATTCCGCAAACGTTCCCCGCTCAATAATTTTCCCGTCTTCCATAAATAAAATTTCATCAAAATCCTTTAACGCCGCTGCTCTGTGCGTCGCCATAATCAGTGTTTTTTCCTGAAAATGCCCGGATAAATTGACAAAAATCTTACTCTCTGTATCCATGTCCAGCGCGCTTGTACAGTCATCCAGGACCGTCACCGGGGCATTTTTTAATAAAGCCCTTGCAATGGCAACCCTCTGCTTCTGCCCGCCGGAAAGCCCGAATCCCTTTTCCCCGATTAAGGTTTCATACCCGTCCGGAAATTTTTCGGCAAACTCATTCACACAGGCAACCCTGCCATAATAAGCAACCTCTTCTTCGGACGCATCCGGCCTGTAAAATGCAATATTGGCGGCAATCGAATGGGAAAATAAAAAGACATCCTGCATGGCATATCCGTAAGCCCTCGTAATCTCACCCCGGTCATATTCATGGCTTGGCACGCCGTCAATCAAAAGTTCGCCCTCCTGATATTCCCGGAATGCCTGCAGTACCTTTAACAGCACCGTTTTTCCGCTCCCTGTTTTTCCCATAATCCCAATCTTTTTGCCGTAAGGGATATCCAAGCTTACCTTATCCACAAGCTTTTTTTCCTTTTTCTCATCCGCATACACCGTTACCTGTTCCAGGCGGATATGCGGTTTTTCCGATACCTTTTTATTTCCATAAGAATCCAGTACCGGATTTTCCTTTTCCAGAAGCCCGAACATCCTGCGGACGCTCACCTTTTCCTCCTGTATATCCGTAAAATAAAAAATCAGATCTACAAAGCTTCCGCATATGTACAAAAGATAAATAATAAAAGACGAATATTCCCCACTGGTCATCTGGAAACGGGAAGCCAGATAAATGCTTGCCGCCATGCTAAGCACCATCACAATCTGATCCGAGCAGTCAAACCCCAGATTATACCTTGCTCTTTTGACGCCGAACATTGTGGAATAATTCCGGACATCCTCGCTCTTTTCGTAAAACCGCTTTCTCCGGACGTCCTCTCTCCCACAGGCCTTAATCGTGCGGATTCCGTAAATGCTTTCCTGCGTTTCCGTATTTAATTCGGAATTTCTCACCCAGATCCCGTCATATAATTGATCAAATAACCGCATCATCTTTCTGGTAAACACAAGAAATACCCCGATCGTAAGAAACGGCAGCACCATTAAAAACAGGCTGAGCCTGGAAAGGAAATACAGCGCCGCTAAAATATAAAAAATATTGTCAATCATAAACGGGATTGTCGCTATATAAAAATCCCGGATTTTCTGGGAATCGGAATTTAATATGGTAATTAAATCCCCGCTGCTGTATTCCTTTAAAAGAGAGGCTTCAAATGAATGAATTTTCTTCATAATTTTAAACCTTAACGCATTATCGCAGGAAATTGAAAAATAATGTGCGATATTCCACCGGATATAGAAGGTCACAAAATAAAGAAGCATAAAACCTGCCAGAATTAAAATCAGGGTCACTAAAATTCCCCATAAATCCTGCGGGTCTTTCTCTCTGATCATTGCGTAAAAAATACTGCTGTTCTTTCCCGGCTGCTTTCCCAGAGCCGGATTAATCACATTGTCCACCATCAGGGAAATAATCTGCGGTTCTACCAAAAGCTGCACGCTCTGCACCAACCCTAACAAGATGCACAAAATTAAAATACCGTAAATCCTCCTGTAATAAGGAGCTGTTTTCTTTAAAATCTGAAACATCTTTTCATGCCAAAAGCTTATCTGCCCCGGCTCTCCTTTCTTTTTTCATCATCAATGAATAGAAAAATCTTTCACAGAAAAAGGAATTTCCCTGTGTATATCGTCTGTATTTCTGATTCTAATGCCACAATATCACCTCCGTCATAACAGCAAAATGCGCAAGGCGTCCTTCCGTTCAAAACTGCATGATAAAATGACCGATTCCCTTTTCAGAGTATACCATGTTTCCTTATTATATCATCATTTCCTGAAAAAAAGAGGGATTTGACATAAACGGTCATTATCCTGCACGAACGGTAATCACATACAATATAAAACAATATAAAAAGCCAAAAAAAGAGCATCTCTGCTAACAGAAATGCTCTTTTCTATGGATAAGAAATAAAAAGAAAAAATCTTTAGTGATCTTTTCCCTTTCCGCGGTGAACAATAAGATCTCTGTTATGCTTATAAAGTCTGTTCTTATTATATTTTACCATGACATAATTTATATTATAAATCATACTGCTCACCTTCCTTTCTATCATTTATGATTTGATTATACTGTATGTGCGCCTTACGCAGATAAAAATAACATAATCCTGATGGTTTGTCAACATAACTTTAAAATTTTTAAGTTATTTCTTTCCTATACTTCCTCATCAATTTTGCCGGAAACCAGCCCATATAACGCATCGGAATAATTCCCGCTTTTGGTATACGTCCTTCCTCTTGCCGCAGCGCTGCTTAAGCTTTCCGCCTTTTGCGATACTTTGTCCGCAAAGGAATTATGCCCGGTAAACAACAGCTTTAAGGTGCCAATATCCGCTTTTTTCAAAGCTTCCTCGTCAACCTCCAGCTTGTTCCCTTTCCCGACAGAGATTCCCACATCAGAAAGAAGGTTTTTCGCCCTTTCTGTCGTCTTGGTCAGCCAGACGCCGTTGCGCAGAACCTCTTTCGTATTGGATTTTCCGGCTTCCTCAATCACGCCGTTATAATCCTCTGCAAAGGATTTGACTGCCTTCACAATCGCATCCCAGTCATAATCCTCTGTCTCGGTCTCTTCCCCGGTGTCCTCATTTTTTGTCTTAATTGTTTTCTTCTGCCAAAGGGATTCTGATTTTAACGCATCCGCCGACTTTTTCAAAGAGTCCGCGCTTGTCCCCATCAAGGTCAGACGCTGCTTCGTGTCCTTTCCTTCCGAAGCTTTCATGGCATCCTGCCTTGCATAATAAGCCTTCAATAATTTCCCATAGCTGCCATTTTTTATCGCTGTAAAATCAGAAAGAAGCGTACTCCCCGTCTGTGTCGTACTGTTCCCTTCCATTCCGGAAAAAAGCAGCGAATAATCCATACCGGTATTATATTTGCTTTTGTAATCATCAAAGCTTGTAATTTCTGACATCGCCATCACCCCCTACACCTGGACATCAATAGAAACCGTCATTCCCATTCCCGACATATATTCCGTTCCAACATCATTCTGCACGGAAACAGCTTCAAATCCCGTTTTGCTCTCTGCCGGATGTCCTGTTTTTTCTTCGCCGTCCACTTTCTTATCTTCCTCATTTTCTGTACTGCGATCCGTTTCTTCTGCCTGTGCCGCTTTCTCCATTTCTTTTCCTGCGTCTGCAAGGGCTGCAATCTGGGAAGCGGTTGCATCCTGCATTTTTTCCTCCATATCCGCAAGCTCTTCTTTCTTTTTCCCTACGTCCCTTCCCCGGCTGGCATCCTGTTTAATTTCCGCCTCCAAAACGCCCGCCCTGCCTTTCATGGAAACTGCCACGCTCTCTTGCGACTTTGCCTGCTTCATCGACGCATCCGCAGAAATCATCGCCTGCATACCTGCGCTGGAAAATCCGGAACCCTTTCCTTTCGGAGAAGCTGTGCTTTTCTTAGAGCTTCCCAGCATATCCTCCATCGAAGAATTTCCCGCCTGCTTTTCTTTCCTCTGCTCCAGCTTATGCTGCCTTAACTGATTGTTTAAATCCGCAATCTGTTTTTGGATTTCCTGCCGTTTTTTCATCTTTTCTTCCAAAGACAGCCCTTCATTGGAAGAAAGCTCCTGCAGCGATTTCTGCGCATTGGCAATCTGGTTTTCAATATTCCTGCTGAAAGAGTCCGCCTCCCGGTTCAGCCCTAAATTCGCCTGTGTATTCTCCATTCCGTTTACGCTGTTAATTACCATTCTATCTGCCTCCTTAAATATCCTTATCATTACTCTTTACTTTTATTATTTCGGTTTTTTCCTTTCCACAGTAAAGTAAAATGTCATGAACCGCCCTTTTTCTGTTGTAAAGCAGCAAAAGGAAACACGTTCCGCCAGGTTCTGTTATGGCTTCATTTTCCGTTGTTTCCCTTTCTCTGATTGTATTTTAAATATTGCTTCACAAATTCCGGATAATGCTTTTTTGCCATCAGCGCCGTTCCTTTCTCCAGAAACACTGTCGTCGCATTATATTTTTCCACATAAGGGAAATGAATGAGATATGCCCTGTGCGTCCGGAAAAAATCCTCGCCCAACTGGTTCTGCAAATCGGATAATCTCCCATAATATTCCATATCCCCATCCGTTTTATGAAGAATCACCTTGCGGTTAAAAACCTCAGCATAAATAATCTGTTCCTTATATACCTTTGTACTCACCCCTCCTGTTTTCACTAAAATATACGGCTTCTCCTGCACTTTCCCGCCTTCTGCCAGGCCCTGATACTGTACAACAGCACTTTTTAACACCTCGGCAAATTTTTCTTCCGGGCATGGCTTTACCAGATAATGGAACGCATGGACATCAAACGCCTCAAAAACATATTCCTCTAACCCTGTCACAAAAATAAGGATCATATCTTCCTTCTTTTTTCTTAACCGCCTTGCCAGTTCCATTCCGTCCATCCCCGGCATCTTAATATCAAGAAACAGCAAATCCGCCTGCATACCCGCCGCTAAAAGCTCCTCCCCCGAGCCAAAGCAGACCACCTGCGCCTCCGGGCAGAATTTCTGCACCTTCGTTTTCAGCCAGTCCCTGACCTCTTCTTCATCATCGCAGATAAAAATTCGCATAGCCTTCCTTCTTCCCCTTTTCTTTAACCCTTTTCTTCCGCTCTTTTCCACAAAATCTCTTTAAAATTTCTTAAAAACTATCTTAAAGACCATTTTCTTCTCTGCTCATGTTATCGGTTTTTTTCTCTGCTTCCATACCATATTGTTGCCAAATGCACTTTTTTTGTTGTGAAAGTTTTATCAATAGAGGCGGAAATCATCTCCTATCTGATATTTCTGTTCGTCAGACCAGAGTTTTGCCTCCAGCTTTCTTCAGATTCCACCTCACGATGGACAGCTCTTGGCTATACACTTCCCATTACCAGGGTATATTTACGGACTTTCACCAATTAGATTGCGCCCTGGGCGCACAATAGAAAACGTTCTGGCGATTTATCCTCGACAGAACGTTTCTATCAAACCCGTCATTCCCTTAAGCAAGATTTAATTTATGTTTCAGCAGATACCTTGAAACGAAAAACAGCAGCCCACAGCCAAGCACAGCTAACAGCACGCCGATGAAAAGATATCCGTCTA